>JAADDW010000014.1 GCA_013153715.1 Campylobacterota bacterium
CAGGCAGGGCGATCTCCTTGGCGAAGAGGTAGATCGCCCCGTTGTAGAGGGTCATGAGATAGGCAAGAATGAGGCCGATAGGGAGAAGGAAGAGGGTTGTGAAGAGGAGAACGATGACAAATCCTCCTACCAAGAGAATGAGGGACCAGAGGGTGATGAGGGAGAAGTAGTCCCAACTGAAGGTACCCTTCCAGAGGGTAGGGGAGAAGAGGTAGAAGATACTCTTGAACCCATCTACGAAATCCTCGCTCTCAATGACCCTCCCCATCACCGCAGGAAAGGGGTAGAGGAAGATGAGACCGATGAGGAGGGTGATGAGAAAGGGGCTATGGGCCATGAGGGAGCCCATACTCTCCATAGCCTCCATACCCCTTTCGGGTTGGGCCATTTCAGCCATATCTGTCCCGCCAGCCACTAGGACAATGATGAGGCCGAGGAGGAAGAAGTAGAGGAGGGTTAGGAGGAAGAGGGCGAGGAAGGCCCCGGAAGCTTGGGGGAGATAGCGGACCAGAAGATCTCCAATCTTCGTGTTGGCTGACACAAGGGCCATCTCTTCAGGCTCCCTGATCTCCAGAATCTTCCTCCCAAAGTAGATCTGGAGGGAGAGGGAGAGAATGGAATACCCAAATACGGCCAGGAGTCCGATGATGGGAACCATTCCGAGGAGGTTGAGGAGAATGAATATTCCTAAGACAGCGAAATTGAGGGCATAGTTGCCCTTGAAAAAGTTCCAGGCGAGCCGCATGGCCGTTCCATTGGTGTACTGGATCATAATTGCTCCTTCTTTTTCTCTCTTTCAGCACCCATCTTTCCTCACCTCTCCGGCAGAGTGGACAGGAAAGCGCTCCCTATTCTTCTCTATCTTCCTCTTACTGGCCCTGTAGAGATCAATATCGAGGACCGAAGCCAACCTCAGGAGGTAGTGGAGAACATCTGCCATCTCCTCCCCTATCTCCCTCCGCTCCTCTGGAGTGAACTCCTCCGGATCTCTGTCGCACCACTGGAAGTGTTCCATGAGTTCCGCCGCTTCGATGGCCACACTCATGGCCAAATTTTTGGGGCGGTGGTACCCCTCCCACCCCCTCTCGGCTATGAAATTGTCCAGGAGCTCCTGGAGCTCCCCAAGGTCTCTACACTCTTCCATCACTCTCCTCCCAAGTAGTCTGGGGCCCTCTCCCTCAACTTCCTATAGATCTCCTCAAAGGAGGTGCTGTAAACCCGGGCATGGCCGACAGTCGTTATGAAATTGGTATCCCGCTCCCATCGGGGAACAAGGTGCATATGGATATGTTCCGCTATCCCGGCCCCGGCGGCGGCTCCCAAGTTCATACCGATATTGACCCCTTCGGCCCGGAGAATATCCTTGAGGAGCTTCACTCCCCGCTGGGTCAGTCGGGCCATCTCCAGCCAACTCTCCCTGGGGAGGGTTTCGAGATTGTCAATGTGGCGGTAGGGGATCACCATGAAGTGGCCCGGAGTATAGGGGTAGCGGTTCATGATGGCAAAGGAGTACCTCCCCCTGTAGAGGACCCCCAGCTCCCCATCTTCTTCTGGATGGGCGGCCGCATAACAGAAGACACACCCTTCCACCTTCTTCCCTGTCACATAGTCACTCCGCCACGGAGCATAGAGGAGATCGAACATAGTCACACCTTCACGAGAGATGGAAAGAGAAAGATAATGAGGAGAACCAAGAGCTGAATGAGAATGAAGGGGACGACCCCCCTGTAGATCTGGGCTGTGGAGACCAGATGCCCCCCACTCCCCTTGAGGTAGAAGAGGCTGAAGCCGAAGGGGGGAGTGAGGAAGCTGGTCTGGAGGTTGAGGGCTACAAGTATGCCAAACCAGATGGGATCTATTCCAAAGTGGGCTATGACCGGGACGAAGAGGGGGATGACGACAAAGCTGATCTCCACAAAGTCGATGAAGAAGCCGAGGAGGAGGATGGAGACCATGGCGATCCAGATGAAGGTGGTAGGATCTCCGATCTCATAGCTGAAGAAGTGGTGGACCAGCTCCTCCCCTCCAATCTCGTTGAAGACGAGGCTGAAGGCTGTGGCCCCGATGAGAATGGTGAAGATCATGGCCGAAAGTTTGACGCTCTCCAGGGCCACATAGCGGATGACGGCTCTATTGAGGGTTCCGGAGTGGTAGGTGAGGAGGAGGGCACCAATAACTCCCATTGCCGCCGACTCTGTAGGGGTGGCTATTCCGGCAAATATGGAACCCAGAACGGCGATGATGAGGGCCGCCGCCGGGAGAATGGCCTCCAGGAGCTCCCTCAGACTGGGACGGTGGGGGAGGCGGACAGGGGGGGCCGCCTCAGGCTTCAGAGAGGCGTAGATCAGAATATAGAGAATATAACCGACTACCAGGAGGAGGCCCGGAACGACGGCGGCCTTAAAGAGATCCCCTACACTCACACTGAGGACATCGCCCAAAACGATGAGGACGATGGAGGGGGGAATGATCTGGCCGAGGGTTCCACTGGCGGCGATGGTCCCACTTGCCAGGGAGCGGTCGTAGCCGTACTGGACCATAATGGGAAGGGTGATGAGGCTCATCATGACCACACTGGCCCCTACAATACCTGTGGCGGCGGCCAGTATAGCCCCGACCACCACGACTCCCACAGCCAGCCCTCCGGGCAACTCTCCAAAGAGGGCCCCCAGATTCTCCAGGAGGGTCTTGGCAATACCGCTCTTCTCCAGAATGAGCCCCATCAGAATAAAGAGGGGAACGGCCATGAGGGTAAAGTTCTGCATGATCCCGTAGATCCGCATAGGGAGCATGGAGAAGATGGAGAGGGGAATATCGAGATCGATGGTGGCGAAGAGGAGCCCCACCACTCCGAAGACAAAGGCGACCCGAAAGCCGAGGAAGAGGAGGAGAAGGGCTGTCAGGAACATGAGGAGGGCAGGGTGGATCCAGAAGAGAGCCTCTGAGAGGGCCAGGAGAACCACCACCCCACCAACTGCCAGGGTGACAGCCCCCACCTGGAGGAGGGAGACCCTCCTCCTCAACTTCACCATCTCCGCCACCCCCTGGAGAGCCAGGGAGAGGGCGAAGATGAGAATGGTCCCCTTGATGAGGTAGCGGCAACAGAGTCCCCCTGGATCTCCCGATCCTTCGTACTGGGCTAGACTCTGGAGGGTGAAGGTGAGGGAGAAGTAGGCCAGAACGAGGGAGAAGGGGAGGACCAGGAGGAGGGCATCGAGAAATTTGATGAGCCCCTTGGTCCTGGGGGAGAACTTCTCGAAGAGAATATCAACCCGGACATGTTTATCATGGGCCAGGGTGTAGGCGGAGGAGAGGAGAAAGGTGAGGTCGAAGAGGTGCCACTCCAGCTCCTGGAGGGCTATCGATCCGCTGTGGAAGAGGTACCGCATGAAGGCGTCGTAGAAGACCAGAAAGGCCAGGAGAAGGGCGGCCACAGCTCCCACACCGGCCAGGAGACGGTTGAACCGATCGATGGAGAGAGCCACTCTATCTATCATCTAATCCCCTTCTCTTCAGATAGAGCTCTACCCCCCTTTGGAGGGCGACAATGAAGAGGACAAGGGCGGTGATCGCCACCATCTCTAACAGAATGGTCTCTATCATAGGTAGGCCGGAGTATCGTTGCTGAAGAGGATGAGATCCCCCGGACGGCTCTCCTTGGCCAAAACCCTCTCCAGCTCCCCCTTCTCCTCTACCACCACTGTGGGAATCTCGATATGGCTCTTCAGGATCTCTCTATTGATCTTTCCCGTTATAATGGCCAGATCGAAGACCTCATTGATCTTCTCCGCCAATTTCACATTGACCTCCTTTCCACTCTCCACAATTCCAGGAGTGACGACGATCTTCCTCCCCTCGTACCCTCTGACCAGCTGGTAAGAGGCCACCATCCCCTCCAAATTGCCGTTGAAGCTGTCATCGATAATCACCTTCCCTCCAGCCTCTATCCGTTCTAGCCGGTGGGGAACCCCTTTGAGTCGGGCCACCCGCTCCACGAGGCTCTCCATCTCCACCCCCAATTCCCGGGCGGCCAGAACGGCGAGGGCGATGTTGAGGGCGTTGAACCCCCCCAGAATGGGGGCCTCAAAGTGGAACTCCTCCCCATCGATCTCCAGATCGAACTGGATCCCTTGGAGACTCTCCCGGACATTCTTTATATTCTTTCCCACCTTGACGATGGCGGGATTCTCCCTGATCTCAACTCCATCCCAGAGAAAGGCTCTCTTCAGCCTCCTACTCCTGAGGAGCTCCAACTTTGTTAATATGATACGCTCTAAACTCTTAAAATACTCTATATGTTGGGGACCAATTTTCCCAATAATGGCGTAGTGGTGGTCGAGGAGCCGGGCTATCTCCTCTATATCTCCAGGTTCCCTGGCCCCCGCCTCCACAATATAGACCTCCGTATCGGAGGGGAGGTTCTCGTTAATATCCTTAATAATTCCGGGGAGGGTGTTGACACTCCGAGGAGTCCTGTAGGCCCTGAAATCGGGGCTGATCAGTTGGTAGAGAAAGTTTTTGATACTGGTCTTCCCATAGCTCCCCGTAATGGCCACTATGGTCGGATCGACAGACCTCAACCTCTCTAAAGCTCTACTCCGGAAGGAGCGGAGGAGGAGATACTCCACTCCGGAGGAGACCAGGAGGGCCGAGGCCAGGGGAGCCACCGTGGAGAAGAGGGAGCACCCCTTGGCGAGACAGAGGGTATCCCAGAGGAGGGTAAAGAGGAGGAGAAGTCCGAAGAACCGCTTGACCCGTCCCGTGAAGACCAGCCTCCTATCGATTCTCCTGAGCCAGAGGAAGAGGGCCAGCCCGTAGAGGAGGTCGACTGCCAGGACCCACTCCCTCACAGCCATATAGCTGAAGAGGGGGAGGAGGAAGAGGGGAATATGGAGCCACGGCCTGTGGTGGTGGAGGAGAATGCGGTCCACTCTGTAGTTGTACCATTGGAGGTTGAGAATCAGATAGTAGCCCAGGAGGAGGACAAGGATCAGATGTCCCCCCAGATGGAGGAGGGTGGTCATGGAACAATCCTGAAACCGCCGCTGAACCTCTCCTCTATCTCCTCCATCTCAATCCCATCTACCCTGGCCAGAGGGGGCCCCTCCCGCAAACCCTCCATAAACTTCCGGAACTGCTCCTCGTCGGACCAGGTGGCCCCCACCTCCACACTTCCGTCAGGGAGATTGCGAACATAGCCGTTGATACCGAGTCTGTTGGCCAACCGCTCTGTAAACTTCCTGAACCAGACCCCTTGGACCCTTCCAACAACTCTACATCGACAGCTTCCCATAGTGCTCCTTTATCTTCTGGGCTATCTCTCCGCTGTGGTGGAGGAAGAAGTAGTGATCCCCGTCCAAGACAATCAGTTTACTCCTGGGAATAATATCCCTCATGATCTCCCCGCTCTTGAGGGGGGTAGCCATATCCCCCTTTCCCCAGAAGAGGAGGACCTCTCGGGTGTAGGAGGCAAAGATATTCCGAAAATCCTCATTGACCACATTCTTAAATGTGGCATACATGGCCTCACCCATATTTTTGGCATCCTCCGCCACAAAAAACCGCCTGATCTTCTGGCCCCCGAAGGGTTTCAACATTTTGAAGAGGGCTATCTTCATCCGTATGGTCCACGGCTTGGGGCAGACAATCCCCGCACTGCTCAAGAGAACCAGGAGCCTAGGCTCCAAGAGGGTAGCCACCTTCCCTCCGAAACTATGGCCCACCACAATATCTTTGGAGACCCCTACCTCATCCAGAAAGGCATCCACAATCTGGGCGTACTTCCTGCTGTTGAGAACTTTGTCGTTGGGACTCTTCCCAAAACCGGGAAGGTCGATATAGACATGGCGGAACTCAGGGAGAAGATTACCAAAAGCCCCCTTCATAATCTCTTTATTGCTCCCCCATCCATGGAGAAAGATAATATCTCCAACCCTTTTCCTGTTCTTCATCTCGTAGGAGATCTCGAAGAGATCTCCATCTACATTGACTCTCTTAATAGCCACTCCATCTTCCTTTTTCGAGAACTATTTTTTCTATTTTAACATTTAAACATAAGAAAAACATAATTTTACCCCCTCCAGGGGGGAGAGAGGGGGATCTTTTACTTCTTGGCGGAGATGGAGTTGAGGTATCTGTAGTCAACGGAGATGGGGCGCTCCTTGGGAAGGTTTCGGGCCAGCTCGTCCAAGACGCTCCTAAAATTGTCAAAGAGGTAGTGGGCCAAACTACCGGGAACAGGGTTGATCTCATTGATATAGACCCGATCTCTGTGGACAAAGAAATCTATTCTGATAATGGCCCCGAGGAAGAGGGGTTCATAGACCTTGACGAAACACTCCTTGATCCGCTCGCTGAGGGCCGCTGGAAGTTGGGCCTCCTCCACCTTCTCCTGTCGGAAATCTTTGTACTTCTTGTCGAAATCCAGAAAATCCCGCTTCTCGACTCTCTCCAATTTGGAGAAGAGGAAACCGCTCCCCCGACACCCCGCCAGATTGTACTCCTCTATCCCCTGGAAGAAGGGCTCTATGAGGACCTCATCATCAAACTCGAAGGCCACATCGAGGGCGTAGCTCAACTCACTCTCCTGGCGGACGACACTCACCCCAATACTGCTCCCGAGCCTCAAGGGTTTAATGATAATGGGGTAGTCAAACTGGATCGGCTCTATCTTCTCCCGCTTCAGGAGCTGGTACTCGATGACATCACACCCTATCCCCTTGGCGTAGAGTTTGGTAAAGAGTTTGTTGTAACTCATGACGCTCCCCTCTATTCGGGGGCCGATAAAGGGAATTCCGTGGAACATGAGGAGGGCCGCCATCTTCCCATCCTCCCCGTCGGCTCCATGGATCAGATTGATAGCCACATCGAAAGGGACCCTCTTCTCCCTGAAGAGTCCCCGCCGATAGAACCCTCCCTTCCCAAGTTCCAGCCGGGGAAACCGCTTGTACTCCCCTTTGGTGAAGAGGGAGGATCGGAGCTGATCGGATTCTATGAGATAGAAGTTATGTTCCTGATCCAGAAAGATAAAGGAGGCTGTCGGGAGCTTCTCCTTCAAAGCTATAGCACTGACAATACTGATCTCATGCTCATAGCTCCTACCTCCAAATATAATTCCATACTTCATCGACACTCCTAGATCTGCTGTATTTTGCGAAGAGCCTCTTTGACGAGGGAGGCTGTATCCCGTCCCCTACTCTCACAACGGCTCAGAACCTCTCTGATTCTCTCCTGGGGAAAACCGAGGGCCTCCAGGGCCTGCATCGCTTCTGTTAAGGGGCCCTCCATTCCAGAGGTGAGGGGTTTGAAATCCTCCAACTCCAGGAGAATTCTCTGGGCACTCTTGGATCCCACCCCCGGAACCTTTTTGAGCATCTTGAGGTCCTTCCGTCCCACAATCTCCCCGAACTCCTGGGGGGTGAAGGTGGAACAGATGGCTAGGGCCACCTTGGGACCCACCCCGTTGATCTTGATCAACCGATCGAAGAGACGCTTCTCCTCTCTCTCCAGAAATCCATAGAGGGTCTGGCCATCTTCTCGGGAGATGAGGGTTGTGTGGATTGTGATGGTATCGCCCTTCTCGATGAGGTGGGCTGTATTGAGGGAGATGAGAAGCTCATAGATGACACCGTGGACATCGAGATGGAGAAATGTTCTCTCTTTCTCTACAACACTGCCTCGCAACCCGACGATCATCAGATCCCTTCACTTTCAATCGACCCAATTTTACCATATAATTGCCACTATGCACTATCGGAGCAACAATCTCAAAAATCTCCTCCACGGTCTCTTTCTGGCCCTGGCCCTGGCTACGGCTGAACCGACGACCACCCTCCCCCTCATCGTCCACCATTTCGGGGGCGGGGAAGTTCTGGTAGGTCTCTTCACCTCCCTCCTCAAGGGGGGAGCAGTGGTAGTCCAGCTGGTAGCCGCCTTCTGGGCCCAGAGTTTTACCTATATGATGCCCTACCTCAAGAGGGTCTTCCTCGCCCGCTTCTTGAGCTGGTTGACCATCGGAGTCGCCATCCTCCTCTTGGGCGAGAGGGATGGGAGACTCACCCTCACAGCCATCGGCTTGGGACTCTTCATCTTCTCCTTCAGCGCAGGTTTCGGATCCATCTACTTCAATGAGATTGTCGCCAAAATCTTCACCCATGAGGAGCGGGGGCGTTCCATGGCCAACCGCCAGTTTGCCGCCGCCCTCGGCTCCATAGCGGGGGGACTCATAACGGGAGCTCTCCTCTCCCACTTCCCCCCTCCAGAGGGGTACGGCTATCTCTTTATCGTCAGCTCCCTCCTCATGGCTATCGGACTGGCCGCCTTCTCCACCATCCAAGAGCCCCCGAAGAGGGAGACCAGAACCAGAGAGAGGAGTTTTACCTCCTTTCTCACCAATGTTGTTACCCTCCTCAAGGAGGATCGGAGACTCCAGCTCCAGATAGGGGTGGTCCTCCTGAGCTCCTCCCCCCTCCTCTCCCTCCCCTTCATCATACTCCAGGCCAACAGTCTCATAGAGCTTTCAGGTTGGCTCATTGGAGGGTTCGTCACAATCAAGATGGGAGGCGCCCTCCTGGGAAATCTCCTCTACCGCACCCTCACCCCCAACTATCGGCTCATCATGGAGATCAGCTTCCTCCTCGCCATGGGGGGCTATCTGATCCTCCTCCTGGGAGGAGAGAGGGAGCTCCACTTCATAATCTCCTTCTTCCTCCTCGGTATGGCCCTAGACGGCTTCCGCCTGGCCTCCCTCAATCTCCTCCTCCTCATCGCTCCTGAACGGGAGCGTCCCATCTATGTGGCCCTCCAGAATACGGTGGCCTCTGTGGCCCTCTTCCTCCCCATTGTCGGAGGGGCCCTCCTCAAATTCTCGACCTATGGAGCCCTCTACACCCTCACCACCCTCTTCCTCTCCCTCGGCCTCCTCCTCTCCTTCCGCCTCCCCAGATGATCCGGTGTGCTACAATACCCCCAGAGCCTTTAACAGCAAGGAGAATCTGTGGAGAAGAGAGTGACCATTATCGACACCTTCGGCTCCCTCTTTCGGAGCTACCACGCCCTCCCCAAACTCCAGAGCAGGGAGGGGTTCCCGACGGGGCTCCTGACCGGTTTCATCAACCTCATCTACCAGCTAACCCAGCAGGAGGAGTATCTCATCTTCGCCCTGGACAGTCCGGGGGAGAGCTTCCGCTCCCTCCTCTATCCCTCCTACAAGGCCCAGAGACCGGAACCCCCCTCCGATCTGAAACTCCAGCTGGAGGTCGCCCTTCGGTGGATTGGGGAGATGGGCTTCCAGACCTTGGAGAGGGAGGGGTACGAAGCAGACGATCTCATAGCCTCCCTGGCCAGACTGGCCACCTCCCAGGGACTCAAGGTGAGGATCATCAGCTATGACAAAGATCTCTACCAGCTGGTGGAAGATGGAAAGGTGGAGCTCTACGATCCTGTCAGGAAGGAGGTGATCCATGAGAGGGAGGTGGTCAAGAAGTTTGGGGTTCCCCCCTCCCTGATAAGGGACTACCTGGCCCTGGTGGGGGATAGTTCCGACAATATTCCGGGAGTCAAAGGGATAGGGGCCAAGAGTGCCGCCGCCCTCCTCACCCAGTTTGGCTCCCTGGAGGGGATCTACAGAAATTTAGAGAAGATCTCCCCTCCCCGAAGGGCCCGACTCCTGGAGGAGGGGAGGGAGAGGGCCTTCCTGAGCCGAGAGCTCGTCACCCTGAGGGACGATCTGATAGAGAGCTTCGATTTCGAAGGGGCGAAACTCCCCTCCCTCAACCCCATTCTCACCATTGCCGACCAGCTCATAGAGTACGGGATTACAGGTGTTCTCAAGCGGCTCAAAGAGAGACCCCTCGCCTTGGAGAGGAGCCAGCTCCAGTTTGAGCCGGTTCTCATCAGGAGGAGGGAGGAGCTAGAGGAGATCATCTCCCGTATTCCAGAGGGGAGCCCCGTCGCCTTCGATATAGAGAGCGACTCCCTGGAGACCAGGGAGGCCAATATTGTCGGTTTCAGTTTTGCATGGGAGCCTGGAAAAGCCTACTATGTTCCTATGGGCCATAGCTATCTGGGGGTTGGAGAGCAGGTGGAGCTGGAAGAGGGGCTCAAGGGGATTGAGAGACTCCTGGACCATCCTACCATCGGTCACAATCTCAAATTTGACCTCTCCATCCTGAGACGGTTCGGCATCGAGGGGGGGGAGATCAGAGATACAATGGTTCTCGGCTGGCTCATCGACCCAGAAGGGGCCCTCAGACTGGAGAGTCTGGCCAAGAGGTATCTTGGAGTCGATCTCACCGCCTACAAGGAGGTTGCACCCAAGGGGAAAAATTTTAAGGAGGTAACTGTAGAGGAGGCCGCCCGCTACAGCGGAGAGGATAGTCTGGCGGCCCTCCTCCTCTACCGACGGCTGAAGGAGGAGCTCAAGGGGATCGACGCCCCCCACCTCATCGAGGAGGCCGAAGAGGTGGAGTTCCCCTTCATCAAGATCCTCATAGAGATGGAACAGGCTGGAGTGAGAGTGGAGGTAGAGTATCTCCAAGAGCTCCGGGAGAAGTATAGGGCCCAATTGGAGGAGCTCAAAGGGGAGATCTACAGATTGGCGGGAGGGGAGTTCAATATCAACTCCCCCAAACAGCTCTCGACCGTTCTCTTCGAGAAGCTCAAACTCCCACCCAAACGGAAGACCAAGAGCGGCTACAGCACAGATGAGACAACTCTCAAAAGTTTGGAGGGGAGAGACCCCATCATTACCCCCCTCCTCCGTTACAGGGAGCTCTTCAAACTCTTGACCACCTATGTAGAGCCCCTTATCGACCACGCC
The DNA here is from genome assembly GCA_013153715.1 of Campylobacterota bacterium. Taxonomy (GTDB): domain Bacteria; phylum Campylobacterota; class Campylobacteria; order Campylobacterales; family Nitratiruptoraceae; genus Nitratiruptor. Next base: position 10,820 of record JAADDW010000014.1, read on the forward strand.
CAGAGGGATCCCCACCAGAGGATCTACACCCACTTCCTCCAGACAGGGACAGCCACGGGACGGCTGGCAAGTCGGGACCCCAATCTCCAGAATATCCCTGTACGGGGGGTGGGCAGGGAGATACGGCACGCCTTTGTCGCCCCAGAGGGACGGCTCCTGGTGGCCCTGGACTACTCCCAGATAGAGTTGAGGCTCCTCGCCCACTTCAGTGGAGATCCCTCCCTTGGAGAGGCCTTCAGGGAGGGGAGAGATATTCATCTGGAGACGGCCCAGAAACTCTTTGGCCCCCAGGAGGCCCCCTCCAAACGGGGGATCGCCAAGGCCATCAATTTCGGCCTCATCTACGGCATGGGGAGTCGGAAACTGGCATCGACCCTCAACATCTCCACCAAGGAGGCCGAGGAGATTATCAGGGAGTACTTCAACTCCTTCCCTACTGTGCAGAAGTATCTGGAAGAGCTCCAGAACTCCGTACGGGAGCGGGGATTTGTGGAGACTCTCCTGGGGAGGAGGAGGTATTTCGACTTCTCCACCAGCTCTGGGGGGAGGGTGGCGGCGATGATCAGGGAGGCCACTAACACCCTCTTCCAAGGGAGCGCCGCTGACCTGATGAAGCTGGCCATGCTGGAGATAGGGAGGAGGGAGAAGGGGGGAATGATGCTCCTCCAGATCCACGACGAGCTCCTCTTTGAAGTGGATGAAGGGGAAGCCGAGGAGTACGGAGAGAGGGTGAGGAAGATTATGGAGGGGATCTATCCCCTGAAGGTTCCCATTGTGGCCAACCTCTCCATCGGCCGTTCCTGGGGAAACTTAAAATAGTATTAACTAATAAACTATATAGATTAGTTGTTGTATCCATAACGATATTTCACTACCATAATCCGATAATGCAAAAAAATTGCAGAGGAGAAACTACCATTCAAGGTTAACTTATGCTCAAATCGTTATCAAAATGGTTCTTTTCAATGAAGAGCGCCCTCATTCTCATGCTCCTCTTCGCCATCAGCATCGGGGTCGCCACCTTTATCGAGAACGACTACGGGACCCAGACGGCCCGGGCCCTCATCTACAACGCCAAATGGTTTGAGATCCTCCTGGTCCTCCTCACCCTCAACCTGGCCTACAACATTGTCCGCTTCCGCCTCTTCAGAAGGGAGAAGTTCTTTACGGGCCTCTTCCACATGGCCTTCATAGTGATCGCCATAGGGGCGGCCATGACCCGATATATCGGCTATGAGGGGATCATGCACATCAGGGAGGGGGAGACCTCTAGGACCATGGTGAGTGATCGGACCTATCTCCAGATAGAGGCCCTGAAGGGGGACAAAATCTACCGCTACGAAGAGCCCCTCTACCTCAGCAAGATAGGGTCCAACAACTTCAGACGGACAATCGATTTCGGCGGGGAGGAGATCGAGATCCAGCTGGAACAGTATCTCCCCAGCGCCGAGGAGCGGATCGTTCCAGATAAGAGTGGGCGGGGGGGAATAGAGCTGATCCTCGCCACCCAGAGGGAAGGAAAGGTCAGAAAGATTCTGGAAGAGGGGGAGATCCTCGACCTGGGGGGAGTGGCCATCGCCTTCGATGCCAACAAGACCACCTCCAAACCGACCATCCAGATCTTCCAGAAGGAGAAGAAACTCTCCATCAAGGGACCCCAGGAGATCGTGGTCCTCTCCATGAAAGACCTCTCCAGGAAGAGCTACCCTCCCGGCACGGAGATCCCCTTTGAGAAGGGGCACCTCTACACCATAGGAAACCTGAGTATCGTCCTCCAGAACTACTTCCCCCACGCCAAGGTCCTCCTCCTCTCCAACAAGATGGAGAAGAGGAGCCCCAACCCCGACCTCCTCACCCTCAAGGTGACCAGAGGAGGGGAGAGCCGAAAGGTCCAAGTCTATGGGAAACCCTCCCAGATAGGCCGACCCTCCTCTGTCAACTTCGGAGATCTCCAACTCCGAATAAGCTATGGAGCCAAGAGAATTACCCTCCCCTTCGCCATCAAATTGAGGGACTTCCAGCTCCAACGGTATCCGGGCTCCATGAGCCCCAGCTCCTACGCCAGTGAGGTTACAGTGATCGACGGAAATAGAAGCTTCGACTACAGAATCTATATGAACCATGTCCTCGACTACAAGGGCTACCGCTTCTTCCAGAGCTCCTACGATCCAGACGAGAAGGGAACGGTCCTCTCTGTAAACCACGATCCAGGAACATTTGTTACCTATCTGGGCTACCTCATGTTGGCGGTCGGTATGATCCTCCACTTCTTCATGCCCCAGAGCCGTTTCCAGAAGCTGGTCAGACTGACCAAGAAGGTCCAGGATCAGCGGCGCAATATGACTATTGCCCCCCTCTTCCTCCTAGCCTTCGCCCTTACCCTCCCCTTCCCGACCTATGGCTCCCCACTCCCCGACGATCCCGTGGAGCTGGCCCGAAAGATCTCTCCCCAGCACGCCCAGAAGTTCGGGAGCAAACTTCTCATCCAGGACAGCGGAGGGAGGATAGAACCCATCGACACCCTGAGCCGCCAGATTCTGGCCAAGATCGCCAGAAAGGAGGAGCTCTACGGCCTCACTCCCAACCAGATCTTCCTCGGTATGCTCATCTTCCCCAAAACATTCCAGAAGATGGAGATGATCTCCATCAGACACCCCATTTTGAAGAAACTCCTGGATATTCCCCAGGAGAAGCGGTACGCCACATTTAACGACTTCTTCGATGGGAATAGGTACAAACTGGCAGATCTGGTCCAGAAGGCCCTCAGGAAGAAGCCTGCAGAGCGAAACCAGCTGGATAAGGAGGCCATCAAAGTTGACGAGCGGGTCAATATAGCCTATATGGTCTATACAGGGGAGCTCCTCAGAATCATCCCGGACCCCTTCGATAAAAGTGGGAAATGGGTCTCCCCTGTCATCGCCATAACCCAATTTCCCCAGAAGGAGGCCCAACTGATCCGCCTCATCATGGCCAGCTACTTTGGCAATGTGGAGGAGGGGGTCAAGAGTGGAGAGTGGAGCCGGGCAGACAAGAGCCTCGATGTGATCAAGGATTACCAGCGGTACTACGGCTCCTCCCTCATTCCTCCCCAGAGCAAGATAGAGGCGGAGCTCCTCTACAACAGGTTGGATATATTCAACAGGTTGGTCCCCTACTACACCCTCATCGGCTTCGTCCTCCTCCTCCTCATTATCGTGAGCCTCGTCAATCCCAAATTTAAGGTTCACTGGTTTGTCAGGATCGGGGTCTTCCTCATCTTCCTCGGCTTCCTGGCCCACACCTTCGGTATGGGTCTCCGCTGGTACATAGCAGGCCACGCCCCGTGGAGCGACGGCTACGAGTCCATGGTCTATATCGCATGGGCTACGGTCCTAGCCGGTTTCTTCTTTGTCCGAAGGGCCCCTATCGCCTTTGCCGCAACCTCACTCCTGGGGGGACTCATCCTCTTCGTCGCCCACCTCAACTGGTTGGATCCCCAGATCACCAACCTCGTTCCGGTCCTCAAATCCTACTGGCTCATGATCCATGTCTCCGTCATTACAGCCAGCTACGGCTTCCTCGGATTGAGTGCCCTCCTGGCCCTCATCGTCCTCACCCTCTTCATCTTCCTCAACGATCGGAACAGACTCTTCCTGGAGCTCACCTTCAAAGAGCTCACCTACATCAACGAGATGAGCCTCATCATCGGCCTCGTCCTCATCACCATAGGAAACTTCCTCGGAGGGGTCTGGGCCAATGAGAGTTGGGGCCGCTACTGGGGCTGGGACCCCAAGGAGACCTGGGCGGCCGTCACAATCCTCATCTATGCCGTCGTCGAACATATGCGGCTCGTTCCGGGCCTCAACAGGCTCTTCCTCTACAATGTGGCCTCCCTCTTGGCCTACTTCTCGGTCATCATGACCTACTTCGGAGTCAACTTCTATCTCTCCGGTATGCACTCCTACGCCTCCGGAGATCCGGTCCCCATTCCGGTCTGGGTCTATTGGGCGGTGGCCATACTGGGCCTCATCATTCTTGGAGCCTACTATAAGAAGAGGAAGTATGGAGTCGATATTAAGATCTGAACCCCTTCCCCAGGCCTAGAGGGAGGAGGGGGCGGAGATCACTTGGAGAACCACCCCTTGATCTTCTGGAAGAGGGAAGAGAATTTGTCGGTGTAAGGTCTGCTCTCAATACCGAAGGATTCCTCCAACTTCTTCAGAAGCTCCCTCTGCTCCTCTGTCAACTTCTTTGGATAGACAACCCGAACCTGGACGATGAGATCTCCCCTCCGTCCCGTTCGGACATTGGTGAACCCCTCCCCTTTGAAGCGGAACTGCTCCTTGTCCCCCGTTCCAACCTTCAACTCCAGCTCCCGCTCTCCCCGGGGAGTCGGAATTGTGATCCTCTCTCCCAGGGCGGCCTGGGTGAAGAAGACCGGGACCTCCATATAAATATCGTCCCCGTGGCGGACAAAGTGGTCATCCTCCCGGACATAGATGTCGATATAGAGATCCCCCCGCTCTCCACTGGGGGCCCTATTTCCCTTTCCTGAAACCCGAATACGATCGTCGCTGTCCACCCCTTCCGGAATTTCGATGGTGATGGTCTCCCGCTCGGTGGTATATCCGTAGCCGTAGCACTGGGGACACCGCTCCTGGGCCACCTCCCCCTGTCCGTTGCAGACAGGGCAGGTCTGGCTGAAGGTCATGAAACCCTGGCGGTAGTAGATCTGCCCCCCTCCATGGCATTCGGGACAGGTCTGGAGAACTCCATCCTTGGCCCCTGTTCCCCGACAGCTCTGGCACGGAACTTTGTAGTTATACTCGATCTCCTTCTTCGTTCCGAAGAGGGCCTCCTGGAAGGTGATCTCCACCTCAACCGTGAGATCCAGGGGATAGCGGCGCTCCTTCCGTCGCCGCCCCTCAAACCCCTCTCTGAAGGCGCTCCCGAAGACCTGTTCAAAGAAATCCATAATATCGTCGTAACTACTCTTATCGAAGCCCCTGAACCCTTGATTCTCTAGACCGGCCTTTCCATACCTATCATAGACCGCCCTCTTCTTCTCGTCACTCAGAACTTGATAGGCCTCATTGATCATTTTGAACCGCTCTTCCGCCTCCCGATCTCCAGGGTTCCTATCGGGATGGTACTTGAGGGCCAACTTTCGGTAGGCCCGCTTGATCTCCTCGAAGCTGGCATTCCTATCTACTTCGAGAATCTCATAGTAGTCTAGATCCACCAAATCGGCTTCCTTTTCTATTGACATAGTATTGGAACTGGGGGCCGCCTGGTAGGTTTGCCACCCTCCAAGACCGAAATACGGCCCCCAAAATGGATTATATCCTACTCCAATTTGGGAGAAGAGTCAAATCTGAAAAGGGATACTCTTCCCCCTCCCCCTTCCTCTGGAGTAAAGAGTTCTACAGCGGTCTCTGGGTGAATTGAAGCGGGTCTGAATTGGGGTTATTATAGCAAATTTTGCTATAATTGGGGCAAAAACGGAAGAGGGTGAGAGGTTTACCGAAGAGCTTCCAATTTCTCGTCAAAGCCCTTGAGGCCTTGCCGACCATCGGGAGGAAGAGCGCTCTGAGGCTCGCCTTCCATATTGTGTTAAACAATCCCCACCACGGAGTGAGGGTGGCCCACGCCATCGAAGAGGCCCTCTCCCATCTCACCCGGTGCAGGAGGTGTAGGGGGTTGAGTGAGGATGAACTCTGTCCCCTCTGTTCCGATCCCCTCCGGGAGCGGGACCAGCTCTGCCTCGTCGAGAGCGGGAAGGAGATCTACCTCATCGAGGAGAGCGGCGGCTATCAGGGGCTCTACTTTGTCCTCGACCAGCTTGATGAAGAGGTGATCAGCCAGCTCAAGACCACCATCGAGGAGAATGGGACAAGGGAGATCATCTTCGCCCTCACCCCGTCGATCCAGAGCGAGGGGACGATGCTCTACATCGAGGAGCTCCTCAAGGAGTCCGGAATTCGGTTTAGCCGCATAGCCCAGGGAGTTCCGACAGGGGTCGATCTGGAAAATATAGATGCCCTCTCCCTCTCCAGAGCCCTCAAGGATCGCGTTCCAAGGTGAAATTTGCTATAATTCCAAAATTTCAATGAGAGAGGTCAGAGATGAGTTGGAGTCCCAGCAGTTGGAGAGGATTGAAGATCAAACAGCAACCAGAGTATAAAGATAAGGAGAAGTTGAGGGAGGTGGAGGAGGAGCTCAAGGGGTTTCCCCCCCTCATCTTTGCCGGAGAGGCCCGGGAGCTCAAGGAGCGGCTGGGCCAGGTGGCCCGGGGAGAGGCGATCCTCCTCCAGGGAGGGGATTGTGCAGAGAGCTTCTCCGATTTCAACGCCACCAATATCAGGGAGCTCTTCAAGGTCCTCCTCCAGATGAATATGGTCCTCATGTACTCCTCAGGAAAACCTGTCATCAAGATCGGCAGGATCGCAGGGCAGTACGCCAAGCCTCGGAGCAGTGAATTTGAAAAGGTAGGGAAGGTAAAACTCCCCAGTTACAGGGGGGATATTGTCAATGAGATAGAGTTTACACCGGAGGCCCGAGAGGCCAAACCGGAGAAGCTCATCGAAGCTTACTACAAATCTGCCGCTACCCTCAACCTTATCAGAGCCTACGCACGAGGAGGGTTTGCCGATTTGAGAAAGGTCCACCAGTGGACCCTGGAGTTCCTCCACGACAACGAGTTGGGACAGCGGTTCGAGGAGCTGGCAGATAAGATTACGGAGGCCCTCCGCTTCATGGAGGCCTGTGGTGTCGATCCCGACAACACCCCCCAACTCAAACAGACCACCCTCTACACCAGCCATGAAGCCCTCCTCCTCAACTACGAGGAGGCCCTGACACGGAGGGATAGCTTCACAGGAGAGTGGTACGACTGCAGTGCCCACTTTCTCTGGATCGGAGATAGAACACGGGATCTAGATGGGGCCCATGTAGAGTTCTGCAGGGGGATTCAGAACCCCATCGGCGTCAAGGTGGGCCCCTCCATGGAGGTTGATGAACTCCTGAAACTGATAGAGAGATTGAACCCCAAAAACGAAGCCGGCAGATTGACCCTCATTGTCCGAATGGGGGCCGATAAGATCGGTAAACTCTTCCCTCCCCTCCTCAAAGGGGTCCAGGAGAGCGGCAAGGAGGTGGTCTGGAGTATCGATCCGATGCACGGCAACACATACAAGACGGAGAAGGGGTTGAAGACCCGAGACTTCGAGAAGATTCTGGCTGAGGTGAAGGAGTTCTTCCAGATACATAGGGCCTATGGAACTGTGGCAGGTGGGATCCATCTGGAGATGACCGGTTCCGATGTGACCGAGTGTACCGGAAGCCTCAGCGCCTCTATTACGGAAGATGGCCTCCACAGCCGCTACCACACCCAGTGTGATCCTCGACTCAACGCCGACCAGGCCCTGGAGCTGGCCTTCATGGTGGCAGAAACATTTAAGGAAATGAAGAGATGAGAAGCTGGATAGCCCTTGTGAGCCTCACCCTGGGAGTGTGGGGATTTGAGAATATCGATCCCCAAACCTTCTCCAAAATGGCCCGGGAGAGGGATGTGGTCATCCTCGATGTGCGGACACCGGCAGAGTATAGCCAGGGACATATTGAGGGGGCCAATCTCATCCCCCTCCAGCTCTTCAAATACCTCTACCTGGGGGGAAAGGGGATCGGGGAGAAGCGGGTCCTCGTCTATTGCAGGAGCGGCCACAGGAGTGTCACCGCCGCCCAGACCCTAGAGAGCTGGGGAGTCAAGAGGGTCTATAATCTGGAAGGGGGTATCCTCCAATGGAAGGGGGCGGGCCTCCCCCTCAAGCGGTAGCCAGCTTGAGGCTCTCCCTCATAATCCCCTCTATCTCCCTCCGTCCGTAGGCAAAGTCTGTAAAGATCTCAAAGGCTAGAACTCCCTGGTAGAGGAGCATATCTGTCCCATCTTTGATCTGGAGCCCCTCCTTCTGGGCCAGGGCGAGGAAGGGGGTAAATCTGTTGTAGATCACATCGACGGCGTAGTCGGCAAACTCAAAGAGCCGCTCCAGGAGCTCTTTGGGAGCGGGGAGATTCTCATCGACAAGGCCGGCCGAAGTTGTATTGATGATGAGGTCGTAGTGGTTGATAACAAAGTCCTCCCAGGTATAGGCTTCGATCCCCTTCTTCTTGAAGAACTCCAATCTGCTCCCGCTCCTGTTGAGAATGACAGGGTTGAACCCCTGCTCCTTCAGGTAGAGGGCTATGGCTCTGGCCGTCCCTCCAGCCCCGATGATGAGAGGCCTCTTGAAGAGGAAGTGGCGGACACTCTCGTAGAAACCTGGAGCATCTGTATTGTAGGCAAATATCTTTCCATCCTTGAGATACCAGGTATTGACAGCCTCAATCTGTCTCGCTATTCCGAGGACCTCGTCGGCCTCAAGGAAGGCCTGCTCCTTGTGGGGAATGGTGATATTGATCCCCTGGAGTCGGAGATCGAGGAACCGCTCCCTCAACCCTCTCTCCTCCCTCACATGGACCTTTGTATAACAGCCGTCGAACCCCAACTTTCCAAAGGTATAGTTGTGGAGTGTCGGTGAGATAGAGTGGTCCACAGGATCTCCAAATATGGCGTAAAGTCTCATTGGGCTAACTCCTCCAGGGCCCGCCGCAGGGCCCCCAATTTATTGTTGACCTCCAGATACTCCAGTTCGGGTCTGCTGTCTGCCACTATTCCGGCTCCAGCCTGGAAGATGACCCTGTCGGCCTCGATGAGGGCCGAACGGATCGTAATGGCGCTATCCATATTGCCATCGAAGCCGAAATAGCCGATACTGCCGCTGTAGAACCCCCTCTTGAGCCCCTCAAACTCCGCTATGAGCTCCATGGCCCTAATCTTTGGGGCCCCCGTCATCGTCCCGGCTGTGAAGGTGGCCATGAAGAGGTCAAACATATCGTACCCCTCGTCGATCTCGGCCACCACATCGCTCACCATGTGCATCACATGGCTATACCGCTCCACCCGCATAATCTCGGGTACCTTGACCGTTCCCGGTCGGGCGACCCGTCCCACATCGTTTCTCCCCAAGTCGATGAGCATCACATGTTCAGCCACCTCCTTAGGATCCCTCACCATCTCCATCTCCAACTCCTTATCCCTCTTGGGAGTGCTCCCCCGCTTCCGGGTTCCGGCTATGGGACGGAGGAGGATCTCCCCATCGGTGAGGCGGACCATCACCTCGGGACTGCTTCCGGCGATGGCAAACTCCTCAAACTCCAGGAGGAAGAGATAGGGAGAGGGGTTGAGACTCCTCAACTTCCTATAGAAGCTGAACCGGTCCACCTCGGCCCTCTGGGAGAGGCGGTTGGAGATGACGATCTGGAAGACCTCCCCCATTCTGATCATCTTCTTGGACTCCTCCACCATCTGGAAGAACCGCTCCTTGGAGTGGGCGAACTGGGGGGGAGCCAGGAGGCGGGCCCTCTTGAGAGGGGTCCATCGGTACTCCCCTTCGATCCTCTTCTGGAGGGGGTCGAAGAGCTCCCTCTCCACCTCTGGAAGGGAGGTAATCAAAGTGAGCTCACTCTTCTTGTGGGAGTAGGCAATAATGAGCCGGGGGCGGATGAGATAGAGATCGGGAGTTCCGGATTGATCCTCCAGATTCTCCATGAAGGGTTTGAGGACCGGCTCAAACTCCTTGACCATATCGTAACCGATATAGCCGATGAAGCCGTCGACAAAGCCGACATCCAGCTCCCTCCCCTTCTGGCGGTAGTACTCCCGATCTCTCTCCCTGTAGTATCTCTGGAGGAAGAGGAGGGGGTTGGAATCGACCTCCTCCACCTTCCCCCCCTTTCTGTGGAAGCTCCTCCCCCCTTGGCTCCAGAGGGCCTCCTCCTCGCCACAGATGATGTAGCTGAAATTCCCATCACTGCTGTTGACGACACTCTCAAAGAGGAAGCTCTTCTCCTGGGGGAAAAACTCCTTTACCTTCTCGTAGAGGGCTATCGGGGTGAACTCATCGACCATCAGCTTGCGGCTGTAGATCATGAGCTGAGCCTTGTAATGAAAGCCCCCGAAGCGATCTGTTCCTTGACCCTCTTGAGCTGGTTGGCCGCCGCCTGGCGGGAGGGGAAGGGGCCGATATAGACCCTCTTGATCCGCTTTCCGTCGATGGTGAACTCCCTCACCTCATAGTGGAACCCGTGGCTCCTGATCTTCTCCAGGAACCTCTTGTCCGGCTCCTGCTTCAAGAAGGCCCCCACCTGAATATAGTAACTGCCACCAGAGCTCACCGCCGGTTTGGGAGCCTCCTTGGAGTGGTGGACGGCGGGAGGTTCCGGTCTGGGGGCCACCTCCCTCTTGGGCTCGGGCTTCGGTTTCACCTCAACCTTCGGTCTGGGTTTGGGAGCCGGTTTCGGCTCAGGCTCCCTGTGGAACTCCTTGACGGGAGCCACTGCGGCCACCTCTGTAGCTCCCTCGGCGAGGCTCTTCTCCTTTTCCATCACCTCCTGAATGACGCTATTCAACTCCTCCTTATCCAGATCTCCCTCATCCTCTTCGGGAATGACAGGTATCTCCTCGAACTCGTCGCTACTACTGCTCCCCTCATTCTGGACAATCTCCTCCTCAATAAGGGTATCCTGGGGGGCCGTCGAAGAGTCTGTCACTATCTTGACAATGATGATCACAATGACAAAGATGAGGAGGACCGAGCCCGCCAAGAGAGCGTATCGCTTCATCTTTTCCCGTCTGTCGTACCGCTCCAAGACAATATCGTCCAACTCGTTCTGCTGGAGATCGTCGAGATTTTCCAGATCCTCGTTGAGGTGTTGCTCATTCGCCATAGGTGACCTTTGTGGTGGAAAATTTTTTTAATTATAGTATATTTTGGTAGAGGCCGAAGGGGAGGGAGAGGGGCCCCTCTCTCAGTAGGTAGGTTGTGTGTAGATGATAAACTTCCTGGCCAGCTCCCGCATCTCCTCTCTGATTCGGGCCTGGAGTTCCAGATCCTCTATGGCATCGAGGACATCTGCTATTCTGTGGCCGATGAGCTCAAACTCCTTCTCCCCCATTCCCCGGGCTGTCAGGGCCGGAGAGCCGATACGGATACCGCTGGTCACAAAGGGGCTCCTCACCTCGCCGGGGACAGTATTCTTGTTGACTGTGATCCCGGCCCGCCCCAGAGCCTCATCGGCATCTTTACCGCTGAACTCACGATCGAGGAAACTCAGAAGGACCAGATGGTTATCGGTCCCGCCACTTACCACATTGTAGCCCCGCTCCATGAGGACCGAAGCCAGGGTGGCGGCGTTCCTTTTGACCTGTCGGGCATACTCCCGCCACTCGGGTTTCAGATTCTCCAGGAACCCTACAGCCTTCCCGGCAATGACATGGACCAGGGGCCCCCCTTGGAGTCCGGGGAAGATGGCGCTATCGACCTTCTTGGCAATTTCGGGGTCGTTGGTCATGATCATACCTCCCCGGGGGCCCCGGAGGGTCTTATGGGTGGTGGTCGTCACAACATGGCAGTAGGGGAAGGGGCTCATATGCTCCTTAGCCGCCACCAGCCCGGCAATATGGGCGATGTCGGCCATGAGAATGGCCCCCACCTCATCGGCTATCTCCCGGAACCTCTTGAAGTCGATGACCCTCGGATAGGCGCTGGCACCACAGATAATCATCTTCGGTCTGACAATCTTGGCTATCTCCAGAACCCGATCGTAGTCGATCCACCCCTCGCTGTTGACGCCGTAGAAGAAGCTCTGGTAGAGTTTTCCGCTGGCGTTGACCTTGGCTCCGTGGGTCAGATGTCCCCCGTGGCTCAGATCCATACCGAGAATCTTGTCGTAGGGCTTCAGAAGGGCCAGATAGACCCCCTGGTTGGCCTGGCTCCCCGAATGGGGCTGGACATTGACATAGTCACAACCAAAGAGCTTTTTGGCCCGCTCAATAGCCAACTCCTCTACGGCATCTGCCCACTCGCACCCTCCATAGTACCGCTTCCCAGGGTACCCTTCGGCATATTTGTTAGTGAAGATGCTCCCCATGGCCTCCATAACTGCGGGAGAGGTGAAATTTTCGCTGGCTATCATCTCCAGATGGTCTGTCTGGCGCTCCAGCTCCCTCTCCAGAATACCATAGACCTCGGGATCGCTACTCTTCAAGAACTCCATCAACTCTCTCCTTTCTCTTCTCTCTTGGGACGCATGGCGGGGAAGAGGATGACATCTTTGATGGTGGGGCGGTTGGTCAGGACCATAACCAGTCGGTCGATCCCTATCCCTTCCCCCGCCGTTGGAGGCATTCCATACCCGAGGGCCCTGACAAAATCCTCATCCATATACATCGCCTCCTCATCGACCTCCTTCGCCTCCACCTGGGCCTTAAACCGCCTGTACTGGTCTAGGGGGTCGTTGAGCTCATTGAAGCCGTTAGCTATCTCCTTGCCGGCGATGAAGAGCTCAAATCTCTCGGCGATAGAGGGATCCTCGTCGCTCCGTCGGGCCAGGGGGCTAATATCGATAGGGAAGTGGGTGATGAAGGTGGGGTTAATGAGTTTCTCCTCGACAAAGTTGTCGAAGAGCTCGGCTTGGAGGGCTCCCAGAGGGAGCTTCTCCCCGTGCTCCACCTCAATTCCGTGCTCCTTCAGATAGGCCAAAATTTTCTCCCTATCCTCCACAACCTCCTCAGGAACCCCTCCAATCTCCACAAGGGCATCTCTATATTTGAGTCTGCTGAAGGGGGTGGAGAAGTCGATGACCTGCTCCCCGTACTGGAGCCTCTTGGGGAGGGCCAACTTCTGGAAGAGGTAGTCGAAGAGCTCCTCCGTCAACTCCATCAGATCTTCGTAGGTGTGGTAGGCCCAGTAGAACTCGATCATTGTAAATTCCGGATTGTGGGTGGCATCTATCCCCTCGTTCCGAAAGTTTCTGTTGATCTCGAAGACCGCCTCGAACCCTCCGACGATGAGGCGTTTCAGATAGAGCTCCGGGGCGATCCTCAAGTAGCGGTCCACTCCGAGGGCGTTGTGATGGGTCACAAAGGGGCGGGCGTTGGCTCCTCCGGGAATGGGGTGCATCATAGGGGTCTCCACCTCCAGAAAACCCCTCTCCTCAAAGAACCTCCTGATGAGACTGACGATGCGGCTCCTCAAGAGGAAGACCTGGCGCACCTCCGGATTCATGATCATATCGAGATACCGCATACGGTAGCGGAGCTCCTTGTCCTGGAGGCCGTGGAACTTCTCCGGAAGGGGAACAATGGCCTTGGTCACCAACCGCAACTCCTGGGCATGGAGGGTAAGCTCCCCCGTCTTGGTGACAAAGGGGTACCCTCGGGCCTCTACAATATCCCCCACCTCAATGAGCCTCTTCACCTCTTTAAACCACTTATCACCCAGGGAATCCCTGTTGAAATAGATCTGGACTATGCCGCTCTGATCCTCTATCTTGGCGAAGGCCGCCTTCCCCATGAGACGGAGAAATTTGATCCGACCGGAGAGGGTCACCTTCTGGTTCTCATCCTTCCGTTCCGGCAGATCCCGGACATAGGCAAACTTCTGGAGAAACTCCTGGTTTGTCATCTCCTTTCTGAAGCCGTGGCCATAGGGATTGACACCGAGGGAACGGAGCTCCTCGGCCTTCTGGATACGCTGTTGCTCATACTGGTTGGTAAATATCAATGACCGACTCCTTTTCCAATGTTTTCATCTATCTCCTGGGCCCTCTGCTCCATGGAGCTCCTCTCCCCTCCACTTCTGCTGGCAGTGCTGTTGGTCTCGCTCCTCCTCAATCTGAAATCCTCGGGCTTCAGATGGATAATGTATCCCCCCGCTTCCAGCATCAGCGGGTAGAGTCGGGAGTTCTTGGTATATTTCTGGATGAGAGATTGGGTGAAGCCGATATGGGAGGCGGCGTAGATGAGGACCGAGAAGATGAGGAAGATTTTGGCCCAGCCAAAGAGGACTCCCAGGAGGCGGTTGAGGGTTCCCATACCGGAGGCGTGGGTGAGGCTGGTAATGAGGGAGGCGACGATGACCATGGCTATCCAGACACCGGCCAAAGTGACGACGAAGCCGACAAAGGAGAGGGCCGCCTCATTCTTGATATAGAAGATGTTGTCGCTAATCCACCTTCCCACCTCTTCGGCATAGCGAGAGCCGTAGTAGATCCCCCCAATAATCCCTGCGAGACCGAAAAACTCCTTGATAAAGCCGTCAACCAACCCCTTCAGGCCGAGGAAGAAGATGATGGCTCCGACAACCAGGTCGAATGTGGAGAGGGTTTCCATGGAGAGTCCTTACATATGCTTGATGAGATTTGAGAGCTCCTCGGGTCTGTTGGAATATTTGAGAGCTACCTCTTTGTCGATAATCCTGTTCATCAAGAGCTTCTGGAGCTCCTTGGTCTGGGTCTGCATACCTGTCTGTTGCTGGTTGAGTTGCATCTGGGAGTAGATCTGGTGGATCTTGCTCTCCCTGATCAGGTTGGAGATGGCCGGATTGGTGATCATAATCTCGTGGACCGCTATCCGCCCCCCGCCAATTTTGGGGAGGAGGGCCTGGGAGATGACAGCCACAAGGCTAGTGGAGAGCTGGGCCCTCACCTGGGCCTGGGCTTCAGGGGGGAAGACATCGATAATCCTGTTGATGGTCTGGGGAGCCGAGTTGGTGTGGAGAGTTCCGAAGACCAGGTGTCCGGTCTCGGCGGCGGTCAGGGCCGCCTGAATGGTCTCGGCATCCCGCATCTCCCCGATGAGGATCACATCGGGATCCTCCCTCAAGGCGTACTTGAGGGCCCTGGCGAAGGATTTGGTATCGAGTCCGATCTCCCGAAAGGAGAAGAGGGACTTCTTGTTCTCATGGATAAACTCGACAGGGTCCTCAATGGTGATAATATGTTTATGGGCCGTTTCGTTAATCTCATTGAGCATGGCGGCCAGGGTCGTCGATTTACCGCTCCCCGTCGGTCCCGTGACCAGGATCATCCCCTTCTCCCGCTTCACAATCTCCTTGAAGATCTTGGGAGCACCGAGATCGTCGATGGAGGGGATTTTGGAGGGAATGATCCTGAAGGCCGCCGCCACTTTTCCCAGGGTTCGGTAGTAGTTGGCACGGAAACGGGCGATCTCCTGGAAGTTGAAGGAGAAATCGAGCTCCAGCTCCTCTTCAAACCGCTTCTTCTGGTTCTCGGTGATAATGGAGTAACAGAGGCTCTGGATCTCCTCCCCCGTCAACTTCGGAAGGTTGAGGGGAACAAGCCGTCCATCAATCCGCACCTGGGGCTCACTTCCAGCGACGAGGTGGAGGTCCGACGCTTTGTGGGCAATGACCGTCTTCAGGAGGGTACTCATATCCAAGGGCATAGGCGATCCTAGTCGATAATTTTGGGTACTATGAAGAAGTTGTCCACCGCTCTCGGAGCGTGGGAGAGGAGCTCTTGGGCTATGGAGGGATCGTTCTGGGGCTCATCATCCCTCAATGGAGCCCCCGACACTGTGGGAGAGAAGAGCGCTTCCACTCCATCTAGATCCAATTCGTTGAGAACCTCGACAAACTCAAGGAATCTGTTGAGGTCCGCCTCTATCGCATCTCTCTTCTCTACACGGAGCAGGGAGAGATTCTCCAGCCGTTCCAGTAGAAGATCGTCTATTGTGACCATGGACTCCCTTGGTGAATTTTTGTAGCATTTTACCATAAAATAAAGATTGTTTTGATAAGATTACTAAAAGTTTTTTAAGCAAGGATCGACTTTGGGCACCAAAGAGAATATCGAATATATCAGACAGGAGCTGACCAGCGAGGAGAAATTCCTTGAGTCCCTGATCAAGGTTGAAAAGTTCTACAAAAAGTACAGAAAGAAGTTGATAGGGGGTGCTCTCCTCCTCCTTATCGGAACGGTGGGCTACATCGGCTACGAACTGAAACGGGACCACGATCTCAGGGTCTCCAACCAGGCCTACCAGCAACTCCTCAGGGGAGAGGGGGGGCCTGAAGCCCTCGCCATCCTCAAGGAGAAAAACCCTCCCCTCTACAGGCTCTACCTCTACCAGACCTCCATTGAAAAGGGAGATCTCCAGGGGCTTAAAGAGGTTAGAGACTCTGACGATCGGGTCCTCTCAGACCTGGCCCAATACCATATTGGCCTCCTCGAAAGGGATGACAAGGAGTTGAAGTCCTACGGAAACAGGAGTGATACTCTCCTGAGGGAGATGGCCCTCCTGGATACAGCCTATCTCCTCTACCTCAAAGGTTCCATAGGAGAGGGCCACAGCCAGCTAGAGAAGATTGGGAAGGAATCACCGGCCCACCCCTTCAGCCTACTTCTGAGACACTACGGAGTGAAACAATGAGAGGAACTCTAACTATCCTACTGCTCACCCTCCTCCTCATAACGGGGTGTAGTTCCAAGAGATATTTTGAACCTAAAGAGGTGGCGGGGGCCATCAGCTTCGACGGCGACCTCCCAGCACCTATCGTCGATGTTCTGAGGGAGGGGGCAACCCTGGAGAACGGCATGTTCATTAGTGAAGATGGGCTGGAGCCCCACAGACTCCCTAAGGGGTACCTCTTCATCAAAAAGAGCGACGGAAAGTACATAGCCGCCAGCAAGTGTGGAGCCCTGGACCTCCTAGACACCCAGAGCGGAGAGCGGCTCTACCACAAGGAATTCTCCATGAAGTCGGTGGTGGGAGCCAATATCCAAGGGAGTATTCTGGCTCTCGTCTTCGACGACAACTCTCTCATGGCCATCGATACCGACTCCGATCGGGTCATCTACCAGTCTGACCAGAAGCCCGCCATAGCTGTCGATACCAAGATAGCAAACCCCTACTTCCTCGGACGGCTCATTATCTTCCCAACCCTAGATGGGAAGCTGATCGTCGTCGATCCCCGAAACGGCAGGGAGCTCAGGAGATTGGTGGCAGGGAGCGGCAAGGAGTTCAATAATATCATCTTCCTCAAGGTGATAGATGAGAACCTCATTGCGGCCACCCCCAACAGGGTTATCGCCGTCAGCCCCGACTACACCTCCACCCTCGATCTGGAGATCAGCGACCTCCTCTATGTGGGGGGACGGGTCTATATCCTGACCAAAGATGGGAGGATAGTCCTGACCGACGGGAACCTCCGGGTCCTCAAGACCCGAAAGTACCCCTTCGCCCACTTTACGGGAGCCATCTACGGAGAGTATATCTACATCATCGAGAAGGAGGGGTACATCATCGCCGTCGATAGGGACCTGAGGGCCTCCAACATCTTTGAATTCCCCACATCTGTAACAGACTATATCTTCGCCGCTGGGGATAAGGTATTCTACGATGACAAATATTTTCAACTCAACCGACTCACCAAGTGAGAGGGAGTTCTGTGGCTCTCCTCTGCGACATCGGCAACAGCTTCGCCCACTTCTACGACGGGGTCAGAAGCTGGCGTGAACCCCACAACAGATTGGAGCTCTATCGGAGGGAGCGGGTCTGCTATATCAATGTCAAAACCGCCCTGGAGGAGGAGCTCCGCACCTTTGAAGGGTGGACCGATCTGGAACCCTTCATGGAGATTGAGACCGACTACCGAGGACTTGGAGCCGATCGGAAGGCCCTCTGCCTCGCTGTGGAAGATGGGGTGGTCGTCGATGCCGGGAGCGCCGTCACCGTCGATCTCATGGAGAAGGGGAGACACAAGGGGGGGTTCATCTACCCCGGAATAACGAAGATGAGGGAGTGCTATGGTACAATTTCACCCATTTTGAAGGGGGAGATGGTCCCAGTCAGAGCCCAAAGACTCCCCCAGAGAACCGATGAGGCTGTGAGCTACGGGATCCTGATCCCTCTGGTGAAGGCCATAGAGTCCCTAGGTTCTCCCATCTATGTGACAGGGGGAGATGGGAGGCTCCTGGCAGACCTCATCACCGACGGAATGTACGATGGACTCCTCATATTTAAGGGGCTGGAGAAGGTAAAGGAGAGGGTATGCTGACCGTAGCACTGCCCAAAGGGCGGATAGGGAAGGAGGGGCTGGAGCTCTTCCAGCAGATTTTGGGAAGGGAGTTCCACTTCGGAGAGAGGAAACTCATTCTCGATGTGGGGGAGTTCCGCTTTCTGATGGTCCGAAACCAGGATGTTCCCACCTATGTCTATCACCAGGCGGCAGATCTGGGCATTGTCGGCCTCGACCTCCTGGAAGAGACCCAGATCGATCTGGTCCGACTCCTGGACCTCGGATTTGGTCGGTGTACCGTCAGTATCGGCATAGAGAGGGATAAGGAGCTGGACCTCTCCCGCCCCTCCCTCAAAGTGGCTACAAAGATGGAGAATATCACCCGAAACTACTTTTCCCAGAGGGCGATCCCTGTGGAGATTATCAAACTCTACGGCTCCATTGAGCTCGCCCCCTTGGTGGGACTGGCCGATATGATTGTCGATATTGTGGAGACCGGAGAGACCATGCGCCAAAATGGGTTGAGACCGGTCCTCTCCATCATGGAGAGTACCGCCTATCTGGTGGCCAACAAGAACAGCTTCTACGACAAGAAGGAGGAGATCCTCGGTATCCGCTCCAAAATAGAGAGGGCCCTCCATGGGAATTGATCTCTACGGCCAGATAGAGGATCTCCTGGGTTTTGAGGAGGAGCGCCAGGCTCTCCATCGGCTCTTCCTCCAGAGACTCCTGGACCTGGGGGCCAGAAGGGTCCTCGACATCGGATGCGGGAGCGGCTCCTTCATAGAGATGGCTCGGGAGGAGGGGTTGGATGTAGAGGGTATCGACCTGAGCCGAGAGATGGTGGAACGGGCGGAGAAGAGGGGAGTTCCCTGTAGGAGGATCGACATCTGCCAGGTGGAGGGGAGGTATGACGCCGCTGTCGCCATATTCGATGTCATGAACTACATAGAGCCCTCCAAGGTCGGGACATTCCTCTCCTGCATAGCCCGTATCCTCAAACCTCGGGGCCACTTCCTGGCCGACATAAATACCCTTTACGGCTTTGAAGAGGTGGCTCCCGGAGCCCTCTGGATCGACAGGGGAGACCGATTTCTGGCCTTGGAGGCGGACTTCGACCACCAATCGGGGAGACTCTCGACCGATATTGTCTATTTCGAGAAGAGGGAGGAGTGTTTTGTGAAGTATTCCGATAATATAGCCCAGTTTTACCACGCCATCGATGACCTCAAAGGAGATGGATTGAAAATTGTTGACCTCGACCTCATAACTCTCTTTGGAGATGAGGCAGATAAAGCTCTAATTGTCTATCAAAAGGATTGAGATGGGTCTGTTTGGATTTGGAAAGAAGAAGGAGCACACTCCGACAGCCGCCAAAGAGGAGGAACTCTCATTCAAAGCGTTGACCAAACGGGCTTACCCCCGCTACCTTGTGGAGAACCTCTCGGCCTCCCTGGGAAAGGTGATCGATATATCGAAGAACTCCGTCCTCTTTGCCGCATCGGGCCTCAAGGAGGGAGACTATCTCGATGTGGAGATAGATGGGAAGAGCTACGAAGGCAGTGTGGCACGGACATACGGCAATAAGGTGGTTCTCCGCTTCGACCAAGAGTTTCCCAAGGAGCTCATTGAGAGCCATATGAAGAAGGTGACCCATGAACCTCTGAAGCCCCAGAGAACCCTTGATACTGCCTCCATCTCCAATGAGAGCGATGTTCAGAGCGACAAAGCCATTATCAACCTGATGCTGGAGATAGAGGATCCCAACACCAATATAGCCAAATTTCGGGAGAATATTGAAGCCCTCCCCGAATTGAAGGAGAAGATCCTCTCCATGGCCAACTCCATCGAGATAGGGGGACGGGGGAGGATCAGCGATGTGGGAAGTGCCGTAACCAGGCTAGGCTTTGAGGCGATTAAACGGATTGTTTACCAGTATGTGATGTACGAGGCCTCCCTCTCCCACAACGACCTCAAATACTTTGAAAATTTCGAGCTCTACAATATCTTCCTGGGAGCCACCTTCAAAAAGATCTCCCCCCTCTTCAGCTTCAAAGATACAAAGAACGAGGGGCAGTCCCTCCTGACGATGAGCAGTGTCGGCGCCCTGGTCATATCGAGGGAGTGTCCCGAAATAGCCCCCCTCTACAGGGGAGTTGAGGAGCTCTACTCCTACCCCATGAGAATGGTGGAGAGGTGGAAGTGTGGCTACGACTTCCTCGAAATAGATGGCCACTACTTCACAAAGGATCTCCAGGTCTTCAAATACCTCTACGACGGCTTCGTCCTGGCCAACTATATGCTCTACCCCCACTACTCCCCCCAGAATTTGAAGGTCTCCCTCTCCCAGAGGAAGCTCCGCTTCGCCTATGTGAGCTACTTAACCCTCTTGGCCCAGAAATTTGTATTTGCCAAGGATAAGAACAGCGGCTTCATTCTGCTCCAACGGATGCAGAGGCTCGGCTTCACCCTCCAGGAAGCCAAGCAGTGGTTGGACTTCATCATAGAGAACACCAATAAGAAGGTGGCCCGAATCGGACTTGAGAAGAAGATCCCGAAACCCGATATGCCCAACCAGATGATCTCCCTGGAGAGCTACCTCGGGAGCGGAGGGTATGCGGCCTACTTCTTGGAGAAGATTGACGATCTGAGCAGAGAGGCCCAGCGCCTCGCCATCAGATATGAGGATGAAGCCTACAGCCACTATGTCCTCGATATTGTCCTCAACCATGAGCGGTTTACCTTCTTGACGATGCCCTTCGCTATCATCCCCTGCGATGTCCTGGAGGACGATGAGCTCCCCCTCGCTATGTTGGAAGGCTTCGATCTCCTCATCTTCAAGAATATAGATCGGCTCGATAGGAGACTCTTCAAGGAGTTTGAAAAGATCTGGAAAGATTTTGAAGGGAAGATCATAGTCACATTCTCAACCTACTCAATGATAGAGTATGATCAACCCCACCTCTACGAAGTGGTCAGGGAGCAGATAGTCGACTTCCCCAGCTACTATCAGAGCACTCTCCTCCATATGAAGATGGTCAACACAGCCTGTAGCCAGCTCAACAGGCTCTTTGGAGAGAAGATCTGCGATATAGAGGATTTCAAAGGGGAGATGATCGATATGGAGACACTCTACAAGAGGGTTTTAGAGAAGATCTCCCCGACCCATACCTAGGGAGATCTGGGGAAGATCCATCTCCCTCCCCCTTGAACGACTGCGACCGAGAATACTCTACCTAAATCGCAGAGCGATAAGGTGGAGATGAGAGGCCATCCGCTGGAGAAGAGTTAAGGGAGGACTCTTCCAATCGAGCGGAAGAAAACTCGTCCATGCCGATGGTGACGGAGCGCTGAATATCTTGAGAAAGAGTGTAGTCTGCCTTCCCTCATCCAAGAGATAGCGGGTAGAGGGTTTGTGTTCCAGCTTGGGAGGATCCTACAAATCCTCCCGTAGGGGAAGCTCCGCCTATAACACATAGGCCTTCAGGAGGAGGGGGGTACCTATCTCCAGAGAGGAAAGGGGGGAATGGAAGCCCTCCTCTGGGAGGGTAAAACTCCTGAAAAATCCTTCAGAAATAGAGTATCGGCCTCCCGAAAGAGTAGGGGAGGGAGGGGAGACCTTGGGGAAATGTCTCCCTCTGAGAGGGGAGGGAGCCCCACCCCTCACTTGTAGATCGGCTGGAGCTCTTCAAAGGGGTTGGGGATCACCCTCTTCCTATCGACAATGTAGGGAACGAGGGCCGCATGGCGGGCTCTCTTGATGGCCTCTTCAACCATCTCCTGGTGTTTCTTGCAGTTCCCCGTCAGACGGCGGGGCATAATCTTATACCTCTCACTGAGGCTGTGTTTGATCAGCTCAATATCTTTGTAGTCAATAAAGGTGATCTTCTTCTCACAGTAGCGACATGTTCTCTTCTTGAAGCGTCTCTTCTCTGCCAATCTCTATCCTTTCCTTCTGAAATCTAAAAGGGAATATCATCTTCATCTATATCGATCTCGGGGATTTTGGGGGCCTGCTCCCTCCCCTTCGGTTCGGGGGAAGGGGGAGAGTCATAGGTCGGAGTGGAGAGGGTGGAAGATGGGGGTTGTTCATCACGCCCCCCCAACATCTGCATCGTGTCCACAGCTATAGAGTGTTTGCTCCTCCTATTTCCGCTCTGATCGGTCCACTGCTCAAAGATCAGCCTCCCCTCGATGAGGACCTTACTCCCCTTCCGAAGGTACTGGTTGGCCACCTCGGCGGCCCGACCGAAGAGGGTAATATCGATGAAGCAGGTCTCCTCCTTCTGTTCCCCGCTCTGAGTTCTGTAACGGCGGTTGGTGGCTATCCCACTTTTGGCTATCGCCATACCGCTATTGGTATAGCGGAGCTCCACATCTCGGGTGAGATTGCCAACCATAATGACTCGATTATACATAATCAGGCTTCTTGAGCTTCTTGACTCTCTCTCTCTTCACTCTTCTCCCCACTCAATCTCCGGGCACGCTCCACCATCTGCTCCCAGGCCCCAATATCTCTCTTGGTCTCATACTTGATGGTAAGGAAGCGGATCACCTCTTCGGTGATGCGGTAGATTCTCTCCAACTCCCGGACAGCTTGGCTCGGAGCGGTGAAGTAGATAATGTAGTAGTGGCCCCGCTCAAATTTGTCGATGGGGTAGGCCAGCTTCCGCACTCCGACATCTTCGGTGGCGGCAATGGTTCCACCATTCTTTTCGATAACATCCTTGATGAACTCGAACTTCTGCCTCTTCTCCTCCTCTGTGAGGGTAGGCTTCAGAACAAATAGGGTCTCGTAGTGCCGCATAACTCTCCTTTTGGCTCTCTATCCGACCGACCGGCCGGCAAGGTATAAAAAGCAAAGGGATTCTATCAGAGTAAAGCTTGGAGTTTTATTAAGTAGGAGTAGAGGATCCCCTTCCTCTCCCCTCCCCCACCGCTCTTCAACAGATACTCGCACTCCTGGAGGAGTGAGAAGATCTCCCGATACTTTGTGATACGGACTGCCAACCGGCTCCTCTCCCGTTCCACGGAGGGGGGGAGTTTGTAGCCCAATATCTCCTTTGAATCGATCTTCCCAAAGAGCTTCATGGAGGTATTGAAGAGGAAGAGTTGCTGGAGGAACTGCTCCAACCCCAGGAGGATTCTGATCTCATTGTAATCGGCCTCCTCGATCTCGGTAAATATCTTCTCCAGGGGCTCCCGGGAGAGGAGGGCCACATAGATCCGCTCCAGAGGGAGCGTGGTCAAGGGATAGACCAGCTGGTCGATCTCCTTGACACCGATATTCTGGCCGAGGAGAGCCAACTTCGGGAGTTCGGCCACCGCCAGGGAGAGGTTCTCCCCCACCATCTGCCAGAGGTGGTCTGCCGTCTCCCGATCCAGGGAGAGTCCCAGGCCTTCGGCCTCCTTTTGGAGCTGGGAGAGGGCCTCTCCCCTTGTGGGAGAGAAGAAGCGGACAGCCACCCCCTTCCGCTCCTGGGAGAAGAGGGGGGCAATACGCCTCCCCTCGGTGGAGGAGAGCTCATAGATGAAGAAGCTGGTAGGAACCCGCTCCACAATCCCCAGAAGCTCCTCCAGCTCCCCTCTGGTCAGGGGAGTCTCCCCTCTGACAACGAGGAGATTTCTATTTCCGAAGAGGGAGGCCTCCGAGAGAAATGTCCTGGCCCTTCCCATCTCAAACTCATCGTAGTAGAGGGTAAGCCTCTCCTCTGGAGATGAGAGGCGGCGGGCCACCATCTCTCCATACTTCTCGACATAGTAGGGCTCCTCTCCCCAGAAGAGGAAGGATCTGAAGGGGAGATCCCCCTCTGCCAGAAGAGTATCAAATTCCCTCTTGTACATCCCCTATCCGCTCCACAATCTCAATAACCCGAGCGGTGATTCTCGTCGTCGCCAGATCGGCCTCCTCAATCCGGACCAGCACCCTGTCAAAGAGCTCCACCCGCCCCCGATCGAAGGGGAGGAAGATCCTCGGGCCCACTATCTCATCATCAATATTCCCTACAGGTGTCGCCTGGGGGTCAACAATGACGGCCTGGAACTCCCCTCCAACATTTTTTGCCGCCCACCGGGCAAATTTCCGATCCATAAAGTCCCACTCCACCTTGGCAACCTCCCGCTCCAGCTCACTAATCTTGACCGTCAGGGCTTCGATATTCCGGAGTATATAGTCCAACTGCCGCCCATCGTTCCGTATCTTGGCCTTCAGGAGGCGGTGGAGGGTGAGATCGCTGTACCGACGGATGGGAGAGGTGAAGTGGGTATATTTCTCAAAACCCAGACCGAAGTGGCCTATATTCTCCGCCGTATATCCGGCCTGCTTCTGGGTCTTGATGAGGAGTCTGTCCACATGCTCCTTGATCCCCAACCTGTCGGCCTCCCGCTGAATATGGAGGAAGAGCTCATGAATATCGTTGTACTCCTTGGTGAAGATCCCCACATTGGCCAACTCGTCCAGGAGCTCCTCGATCTTCTCCATGCTGGGCTCCTCATGGGTTCTGAAGATCCCATACTCAAAGGGGCGGGCCGCCGCCTTGTTGGCTAGGAGCATGGCCTCCTCGATGAGGGCGTGGGAGGGGGTTTCCCGCTCCACCTCTGTAGCAACCAGCTCCTGCTTCTCGTCGAGAATGAGTCTGATCTCCGGATTGAGGAACTCGAAACCCCTCTCCAGCCGCCGCCTCCTCAACTCCTGGGTCACCCGATAGAAGGGGAGGAGATAGTCGATAATCTCCCTGTCGATCTTGTCGATCCCCTCCATCTCTCCAGCCAGAAATTGGTCTATCCGATCGTAGCTGTACCTCCTCCTGCTCCTGATGATCCCGTCGAAGATCTCCTCCTCCAGAGGTTCCAGATTCTCATCGAGTCTGATCTTGATGACAAAGGCCAGCCGCTCCACCCCCTCCTTGAGACTGCATATCCCCTCTGAGAGCCGTCGGGGGAGCATGGGGACCGCCTTGTGGGGGAAGTAGATTGTGAAGCCCCGCTCCTTGGCCTCCCGATCGATGGCTCCCATATAGTGGACATACTCGCTCACATCGGCAATAGCCACATAGAGGACCCGCTCCTCCCGATCCCAGTAGATCCCATCGTCATGGTCCCTGGCCGTGGGGGGGTCGATGGTGCAGAAGGGGAGATGGGTGAGATCGACTCTGTCGGGATAGAGCTCCCTGTCGATATAGTCCGGATAGGCCGAAGCCTCTAGCTCCGCCTCCTTGGAGAACTCCTCCCGCCTGTTGTAGAGGGCCAGGGAGATCCGCTCATCGACTAGGGGGTCGTCGAGAACTCCCAGAACGTCGATGATCATCTGACTCTCATTATCGATCTTGACCACACTCCTCTCCGGAAGCTCCCTCAAACTCCTCTTTGTCGCCACAACCGGTACAGGTTGGCCATTCTTCACATTGAGGAAGAGGAGCCTCTCCTTGTCGAAGGAGGCCACTGTGTAGCGGAAGGCCCGCTCCAAAATATAGACCACCTTTCCCCTGGGCCGTCCCCCGCCAAAGATTCTCCGGGCAACCACCAGATCCCCCCTCCCTGCCCCGTTGAGATCCCGAGGCTCAATGAGGAGATCCTTCCCCTTGAAACCCAGCTGGACCAGAAAGCCGAGGCCATTTTTGGCCATATCGATCTGACCGACCCGATATTTGGAGCTTATCTTGTATATCTTCCCATCAATCTTGATAATCTTGTGGCGGACGAGGTCATCTACCAGCGGAATATACTCCCTCGGAATATCCTTCCTGTCGATCCCCCGTATGAGTTTGAGAATGAACTCCTTCAAGCCCTTCCTTTAGAGTGAGGTCTCCCTCCCCAGCTCTCCCCCCATACTGGAGGAAGATTGGAGGGAGGAGAGCCATAAGGGAGGCCAGAGATCCCTGTCGAGGGGCGGCCCGAACCCTCCGATCCATCCATTATACCACAGACCTACCCTGTGTTCCTCAGCCCCTGGGCTATTCCGACAATGGTAGAGTGGATCAGATCGAGGAGCCGCTCCCTCTGCCTTCGGTATCGGGCCTGGCGGTACTTTTTGATCAGCTCTATCTGGAGGAGATTGAGGGCCGTCAGATAGGGTTTCCTCAAGAGAATGGAGTTCCTCAGGACAGGGTCCCGCTCCATGAGGCGGCGGCTCCCCTTGACCAGAAGAACCATACTCTTGGTCCTCTCAAACTCCTCCATAATCTGGGAGAAGATTCTCTCGGCCACCTCCCTATTGGTGACGAAGTCGTTGTACTCCTTGGCAATGGCGAGATCGACCTTGAGCATAATGAGCTCAATATTGTCCAGAGTGGTCTTGAAGAAGGGGCAACTCCTGTAGAGGTTCTGGAGGGGAGCCCTCCCATACTCCTTGAGGGCCGCCTCCAATCCGCTCCCGACCCCGTACCATGCCGGCATGATAGAGCGGTTCTGGGTCCAGGCAAAGACCCACGGAATGGCCCGGAGATCCTCGATGGAATCGCTCCCCCTCCTCTTGGAGGGACGGGAACCTAGATTGAGGCGGGCTATGAACTCTATGGGGGTCGCCTCCTTGAAGTAGGTGGGGAAGTCGGGATCCCCATAGACAAGGGAGCGGTAACGGTTGTAGCTCACATCGCTAATCAATTGGAGAATCCGGTTATAGAACTCATTGGCATCGCAGGGGTTCTCAATCTCAAACCTGTCGTAAAGGGTCTTCTTCAGAAGGGCCGCCACACTCTTTGTCAGATTGTAGCGGGCAATCCTCTTGTTGAGGTATTTGGAGCCAATTACCTCTCCCTGCTCCGTCAGCTTCAGAAAGCCGTCGATGGCCCTGTAGGGGCTGGCCAAAATGGCCGCTTCGGTAGGTCCCCCTCCCCTGCTGACCGATCCCCCTCGCCCATGGAAGAGGAGGAAGCGGATACCGAGGCGGTCTCCAAGGGAGATGAGCTCCCTTATGGCCAGATTGAGATGGTAGTTACTGGCGAAGATCCCCCCATCTTTACTGGAGTCGCTGTAACCGATCATGATCTCCTGTTCTCCCCCCCGATCCTTCAGATAGCGGCGGTAGTGGCGGTTCTTGGAGAGTCTCTCCATGACTGAAGGGGCCCCCTTGAGATCGTCGATGGTCTCAAAGAGGGGAGTAATGGAGATAGCCGCCCTCTTCTGGGGAATCCAGAGTCCCGCCTGTCGGGCGAACCAGAGGACAGCCAGGAGATCGCTGGGGGAGTGGCTCATGGAGAGAATGAAGCTCTCTACAACCTTTCTATGGATCCTCTCCTGCCCCCAACCGATCTTCAAAAAGGCCTGGGCGGTCTTCCAGCTCTCGGAGGAGAGTTTTCCGTAGAGGCTCAAGAGGTTGATGGGCTCCCGTCCCAGGGCCTCCGTAATCACCCTCTCCTGTTCCTCTTCGGGGAGCTCCATAAAGTCGCTATCTGCAATACCCAGATAGGAGAAAATCTCTGTCAGAGCCCCTTTGACAACCCTCTTGTGCTCCCGAAAGTCGAGTTGGAGGAGGTGGAAGCCGCAGTGGAGGACCAACTCCCTAAACTCCAGGAGCCCCCGTTGCGATATGGGATCGAGGGAGTCGAGGAGGAGATCTATGTCGGCCAGGAGCTCCTCAGGCTCCCTGTAGGTGTGGCTGGGCTCCTTGGGGGCATTGATGGCTATAAGGCGGTTCTGGAGCCTTATTTTCATTATGGTGAGTTTAGCCCGAAAGGGCTCATTTCTGTAGAGCTCCAGGGCCTCGTCCTCTATCCCCTCCTTCAGGTCCCTCCTAATGGAATCCAGGAGCTCTCTGGTCACCCTCCCCTGATCCGCCGCAATGGAGAGCTCCCTAATGAGTCTCTCAATCTTCCCTATATAGAGGTTGATGGCCGTGCTGTGCTGGATCTTCATGGCCTGGGTCATCACCTCATTGGTCACATAGGGGTTCCCATCTCTATCTCCCCCGATCCAGCTTCCCAGATTGATAATGGGGCGCTCCAACAAGCCTGTCACCCCCTCAATCTCCCTATTTACCTCTGTGAGGGCCCCGAGGATGGAGCTCTCCAGAATGTAGAGGAGGTTGTCCAGTTCAAAGAGGACCTCAATCCGCTCCTTCCGTATCAGACTGGTCTGCCAGAGGAGGGAGAGTCTGTAGCGGAAGGCCTCCTCCGCCTCCCGATCTCCCAGGGAGAAGTAGCGCTCCAGATAGTCGGCGATCTCATGGTGGGCCTCCAGAAATGTCCTCCTCCTCGCCTCTGTGGGGTGGGCCGTGAAGACGGGACGGAACTGGAGGGAGCGGAGGGTCTCCACAATATCCTCCCTGTCAAACTCCTCCGAGAGCCTCTCGATCTCCCTCTCCAGACTGGCCTCCCTCACCTCAAACCGCTCCTCCACAATATTGATGAGCATCAAGTAGAGGGAGAAAGCCTTGATGAGGGGGGCCACCTCCTCTGTCGAGAGGTTGTGGACAAGATGGGAGAGGTGGAGACTCCCTTCCCGAGTCTTCTTGAAGATCTCCCGCAGTCTGAGGAACTCCCCCTTAATCTTGGGATTGAAGTGGTCGATGACCTTGAGCAGTTCCTCAAGGACAAATCCTATCTCCCGCTTCAGCTCCTTACTCACCTCGAAATGGTCCCTCATAGAGCTCCTTTTTGACAGATTATAACACAGGGGATCTTTTATCTCCCACTTATCAATTTTTGGATACAATGGCAAAAATTTTCTCAAAAGGATAGCCATGGCTCTACCGATCTACTACGATAAGGATTGCGATCTCGACCTCATCAGGAGCAAGAAGGTCGCCATCATCGGTTTTGGGAGTCAGGGACACGCCCATGCCGAAAATCTCAGGGATAGTGGCGTCCAGGTGAAGATAGGCCTCTACCCAGGGGGAAAGAGCTGGAAGAAGGCAGAGGCCAAAGGGTTCGATGTTCTAGAGGTTGACGAGGCCGCCCGCTGGGCAGATGTGGTCATGATCCTCATCCCCGACGAGCTCCAGAGAGATGTCTATTACAGAGATATTGAGCCCAATCTCCAAGAGGGGGATACCATCGCCTTTGGACACGGATTTAATATCCACTACGGGCGGATCAAACCGAGGGAGGATATTAATGTGATGATGGTAGCTCCCAAGGCGCCCGGCCACACTGTCCGGAGCGAATTTGTCAAGGGGGGAGGTATTCCGGACCTCATCGCCGTCCACCAGGACCCCAGCGGCAACACCTTGGAGCTAGCCAAGAGCTACGCCAGCGCAATTGGAGGGGGGCGGACAGGAATTATCCATACCACCTTCAAAGATGAGACCGAAACCGACCTCTTCGGAGAGCAGGCTGTCCTCTGCGGTGGGGTGAGTGCCCTCATCCAAGCGGGCTTTGAGACCCTGGTAGAGGCGGGTTATCCCGAAGAGATGGCCTACTTCGAGTGTCTCCACGAGCTGAAACTCATTGTTGACCTTATCTATGAAGGGGGACTAGCCAATATGCGCTACTCCATCTCCAATACAGCCGAGTATGGAGACTATGTGAGCGGTCCCCGTGTCATCAATGAGTCGAGCCGCCAAGCGATGAAGGAGATCCTCAAGGAGATCCAGAATGGAGCCTTCGCCAAAGATTTCATTCTGGAAGGTATGACCGATTATCCCCGAATGACAGCTGAACGGCGGAACTGTGAGGCCCACAGGATCGAACAGGTAGGGAAGCGACTCCGGGCCATGATGCCGTGGATCACAGCCAACAAAATAGTGGACCAAGAGAAAAACTAGAGCCGCGACTCGATGAGCGGTGGCCGACGGAGGTTCTTCCCCTCCAAGAGACAGCTCCGCTCCCTCGCCCTCTCCATTCTCCTCTTCCTCCTCCTCACAATTGTAGGGGGGCTCAGCCTCTACCTCTACCAGCTCTACACCGGTGGAAACCGGGGAGAAGAGGGAGTGGGGGGGAAGGGCGGGTCCACAACCTCCATAGAGGAGATCCGGAGGAAGGAGCAGGAGGTGCTCAGAGCTGTCCTCTCGGAGGTGGAGGACTACAGAAAGAACCTCTCTTCCTCCTCTCCAACCCCCCCTGCCAGCTCTGGCTCCAGCTCCTCGGCACCCCCTCCACCACCTCCTCCCAAGAGGAGAGAGGAGGTGAAGAGGGAGAGCCACCCCGTCACACCGAAGGGGACCCTCGCCATCATTATCGATGATGTGGCCTTCGACTACCAGGTCAGGGCCCTCCAATCCCTCAAAATCCCGATCAACCTCTCCTTTTTTCCCCCCAACAGCCGCCACCCCCATACGGCCCGATACGCCCGGAGGTTGAGGCACTATATGATCCACCTCCCCCTGGAGGCGGTCCACTTCAGAAGGGAGGAGGAGAATACCCTCCGGACCGAAAGTTCCCTGGCCGAGATGGAACGGGTTGTCCAGAAATTGAGGGAGCAGTTCCCCCGGGCCCGCTATATCAACAACCATACAGGTTCCAAATTTACAGCCGACAGGAGGGCCATGAAGAGGCTGATCTCCGTCCTGGATAGGTACGGGTTCCGCTTCATCGACAGCCGCACAACTCCCCAGACCCAGGTTCCGGCCATTATGGGAGAGCTGGGGAGACCCTATATCCACAGGGATATATTTCTGGACAATGTCCTCTCCCTCTCCGCCATCAAAGGCCAGATCAGAAAGGCGGTGGCCATAGCCAGAAAGAGGGGTTTCGCCATTGCCATAGGCCACCCCCACGCCAAAACTATCAGAGCCCTCAGGGAGTCTAAAGAGATTTTAAAAAAAGTTAAACTAATATATATAGATGAGCTGTAGAAGTAGGGCATCAACCACCCCTCCACCCCAAGGCGGGGGAGCGGAGGGGAGTTGAACGGTTGATAACATTAGAGGGGATCGGCAGATCCGTACCGGGTAAGATAGAGAGATAGGGCTTCCCAAAGGGTCTCCTGTGAACTATACCGTCGATGCCGATGGTAAGGGGATAACCGTGGGCAGATGGGGAAAGCTCCCCTTCGATATGTCTGCCACCAAACCGGAAGAAAGGAGGAAGTAGGGCTCCTCCCCATGCCTGGAGGCAGGGGTATCTGCGCTGAAAATTAGTGATGAAAAAATTGAGTCTGGCTGTCGGAATAGGACTACTGGTCTTCGGCTTCTCCAGCTATCTCTTCACCTTCCAGCAGGCCAAGCTTCTCGGAGTGGTGGCCCTCCTCGTCGTCCTCTGGACCAATGAGGGACTCCCCCTCGGAGTGGTCTCCCTCCTCCCCCTCATCCTCTTCCCCCTCCTCGGAATTCTGGATCTCAACGGCGTAGCCCCCAACTACTCCAAGGGGATCATCTTCCTCTTCCTCGGAGGCTTCCTCATTGCAATAGCGATGCAGAAGAGCGGGCTGACCCGGCTCATCGGAGGGAAATTGATGGCCCTCTTCCCCAGGAGCGCCCGGGGAGTTATCTACGCCATAGCCATCACGGCGGCGGCTCTGAGCGCCTTCCTCTCCAACACGACGGTGACCATCATGCTCCTCCCCATCGCCCTCCACCTGACAACCAACAGCCGCCTCAGGAGCCGTTACCTCATCGCCCTGGCCTACGGGGCCAGTATTGGGGGGATCTTCACCCCCATCGGGACACCTCCCAACCTCATACTCCTAGGTTTCATCGAGGAGATCGGTCTCAAAGCCCCCTCCTTCATGGAGTGGATGGGGCTCACCCTCCCCATTGTGGCCACAATGCTCCTCACCGTCCCCTGGATCCTCTCCCATTCGGTGAAAGATGAGCCCATAGAGTACCAACCCATCAAATTCACCCTCACCCCCCAACAGCGGCTCCTGATCAAGATCCTCCTGGCCCTGGTCCTTCTCCTCCTCATCAACCCCCTCCTCATCCACTGGGGAGTGGGGCTCAACGAGAAACTGCTCCTCCTGGCCGCGGGATTGGCCCTCTTCCTCCCCAATGTGGGGCTCCTCAAATGGGAGGATACCAAGGAGATCCCCTATGAGATCATCTTCCTCTTTGGAGCCGGGTTCTCCATAGCCGCCGCCTTTATCAAGACCGGTCTGGCATCGGCCATCGCCTCCTATCTCGGCTCCTTTGCCGGTTACCCCCTCTTTCTGGTCCTCTTCCTCATCGCCCTCTTCGTCTCCTTTTCGACGGAGATCACCAGCAATACAGCCCTCACCTCCATTGTCCTCCCGGTCATCTATGAATTTGCCAAGGAGAGCATCTTCAACCCCGATATACTCCTCTTCACAGCCACAATCGCCGCCAGTTACGCCTTTATGCTCCCCATAGCAACCCCACCCAACGCCATCGTCATGAGTGCTAAGGTGGTCAAAATCTCCCAGATGGCCAAGATCGGCTTTCTCATCAACATGATCGGCGTCCTGGTCGTCACCCTGACGGCTGTAACCCTCTGGAGGTTCTACTTTGGTTGAGATAGGTGGGAAGAGGGTGGAGTACCAGGGGAATCTGGAGCTCCTCAAGGCTCCCAAAATCTCCATCGTCGGCTCCCGAAGGGCCAACAGCTACGCCAAGGAGAGGAGCTACCAGCTGGCCCGGGAAGCTGTCCGGAGGGGGTGGGTCGTCGTCAGCGGAGGGGCTATCGGGATCGACATCACCGCCCATCGGGGGGCTGGAGCCGAGAGGACCATCGTTGTCCTCCCCTGCGGTATCGACCTCCGCTATCCAAAGATAAACGCCCCCTTTATCGATGAGGTGGCAGAAAAGGGGCTGGTCATCAGCCCCTTTCCCCGGGGATTTAGGGCGAGGCCCTGGAGCTTTGTGGTCCGAAATCGGCTGGTGGTGGAGCTGGGAGAGCTCCTCGTCGTCGCCCACGCCCAACAGAAGAGCGGCTCTATGCGGAGTGTCGCCTTCGCCCAGGAGATGGGGAAACCCATTTTCGTCTTCCCCCACAGAATTGGGGAGAGCCAGGGAACCAACAGATTGGCCCAGAGGGGGGAGGCCTCGGTGATCTGGGATATGGAGGAGTTCCTCGACAGATTGGGAGGAGAGATGGTGGAAGAGGGTGAAGGGGAGGATCCCCTCATCTCCTACCTCAAAGGCTCCCCCTTCTACGATGAAGCGGTGGAGCGGTACGGATTGGCCATTATGGAGATGGAGGTAGAAGGGAGGATCGAGGTGGTAGATGGGAGAATCTTCTACAGGGGGGAGAGATGAAGAGAGCTCTCCTCCCCCTCATTCTGGTCCCCCTCCTGACCCTTCTCATCTACCGGGGACTCCCCCTTCTGGAGACGGTGGTCGCCTCCAGACCGAAACCGGTCACCCCCCGGGGCGATCTTATGGCCCTGGAGAAGACCAATATCGCCATATTTGAGAGGGCGAAGCCCAGCGTCGTTTACATCTCCACCCTCCAGCAGGTTGTCGATTACTGGAGTATGAATGTCTTCAATCTCCCCAAGGGGACAGGGAGCGGCTTTGTCTGGGACCACTTCGGCCACATTGTGACCAACTACCATGTCATCGAGGGGGCCAGTGAGGCCATTGTCACCCTCTCCAACGGCATAGGGTATAGGGCCCGTCTAGTGGGCGCCGATCCAGACCACGATCTGGCCGTCCTCAAGATCGATCCCGTCCCCGGAGTGATGGAGCCCGTCACAATCGGGAGCAGTGAAGATCTCAAGGTGGGACAGATTGTCTATGCCATCGGCAACCCCTTCGGGCTGGACTGGACAATGACCATGGGGATTATCTCCGCCCTGGATCGGACTATCGAGGAGGACAATGGAGCCCGCATCGACGGGGCGATCCAAACCGATGCCGCCATCAATCCCGGAAACTCGGGAGGCCCCCTCCTGGACAGCGCCGGCCGGGTCATCGGCGTCAATACGGCCATCTTCTCTCCCAGTGGAGCCAGTGCCGGTATCGGGTTCGCCATTCCCATCGACCTAGTCAATAGAGTTGTGAGCTCCATAATCGCCCACGGGCGGTATCTGGAGACCGATCTCGGCATCGTCAGCGACGATAGGATCAACAGACTCCTCCAGACCCGCTTCAAAATGGGTGGGATAGCCATTCTCGCTGTGAAACCGGGATCGATAGCCCACCGCCTGGGACTCCGTCCCACCACCATCTACCCAGATGGACGGGTCCTCTTTGGAGATATTATCGAGAGCCTCGACGGGATCCCCGTCAGGAGTTACGCCCAGCTCAAAGAGCTCCTCCGGAAGAGGAAGGTGGGAGAGAAGGTGACCCTCGGTATCTTCAGGGAGGGGAGAACAATCTATATGGAGGTTCAGCTGTGAGAAAGAGTATATTCCTCACTCTCCTCCTCCCCCTCTTCTCCTTTGACAGGATGGGGGAGATGGAGAGGATCGAGAAGATCATGGAGATCTACCAGAAGAGGTTGAGCTGTCTCAAGGAGAGGGAGGCTCTAGAGTGTATCGCCCAATTTCCCCTAGAGCCCCGGGGTGACGCCTTGGCCCGCACCTTCGCTATGAGCTTTCCCAAGGCCTACTATGCCGCCAAACTGAAGAGGGATATGGAGATTCTGGAGAGGGAACGGCTCTGTTACGGAAAATCCCTGACCCAAGAGGATCTGGAGAGCTGTCTGAAGGAGGGAGATTAGGCGGCCTTTCTCTTCCGCTCCATCTCCATCTCTGTCTCCTTCAAAATCTCATCCAACTTCTCGAAGAGCTGGTGGGAGGTGTTCTCCAGCTGTTTAAACTCCTCGTAGATCTCCCCTTGGTGGGTGATGAGATACTCCTGGAAGTCGGGCCTGTTGATGAGTTCGATAATCCTCTTGGTATAGTCGTGGATCATCTTGTGGGGGACCTCTAGCTCCCTGAAGGCCTTGCTGTGTCCGTACATCTGGCGCCCCACGGAGTAGTACCACTGGCCGAAGTCACAGTGTTGATGGTCGGTATAGGGGGTCTCGATCTTGCCGCTGAAGAAGTTGCGATAGACAACTTTATTCTTGTAGATGAGGTGGTCCAGTTTAAATTTGGTGATGGTCAAAATGTTCTGGATTACATTGGCTAACTTGCTTGTCCGTGCCGCATTGTTGGTGAAGGTATCTATCGAATTCCTGAAGTTAGAGAGGATCTGGGCAGATTCGTTGGCGATACTCTCCATCTTGATAGAGTTGTCGAGGCTCCTCTTACTCTCCTCCTGCAGAAGACCGAGGACCTTCCGCACATCTTCTGTCGATTGCTGGGTCTTCTCCGCCAACTTCCGCACCTCTTCGGCTACAACGGTGAACCCCTTTCCCATCTCCCCGGCCCGGGCCGCCTCGATGGCGGCATTGAGGGCCAAGAGGTTGGTCTGATCGGCTATGTCGTTGATCAGTTTGATAATGTCGTTGACATTCTCCGCCTTCTTGTTGAGGGATTCGATGACCTGGTTGGACTCATGGATCATCAGAATGAGCTCGTTGAGTTGGTTGACAATCTCATCCAGAGCCTCATTGACCTCCTTGGAGTTTTTCATAGTCTCGTTACTGTTGGAGACAATCTCCTTGGCCTTCTCTACAGCCCGCAGAAGATCGTTTTTGATAATGGCTAGCCCCCCTGCAACGCCTCCGCCCAGCTGTCCCACCTTGGAGTTGAGCTTCTCCCTCTCTACGAACTTCTCCTTGGCCACCATACTCTCGATAGACTTGTTGAGGGAGAGGGCCGTCTCCTGAAACTTCCCTCTGTACCGCTTCGTATCTATCTTCCGAAAATTCTTCTCCTCCAGACCTCGGACAACTGTGGTCACATCCTGGAGAAACCGCTCCACCTGCTTCATGAAGCCCAGCATATTATCGGCCATCTCCTTAAGTGTTCCTATATCGGTCACCTTAATTGTGTAGTCAAAGGTTCCATTCTTCGCCTTATGGACTACAGCGGAGAGATTGCTCAAATTCCTCCGAATATTGAGGACCGTCACGAAGATGATCCAGGCAAAGAGGAAGTTGAGGGCGTTGAGGACCAATATATAATCGAAGCCGTGCTTGTAAATCTGGGCTCCGATGGCTATTGCGAAGAGGACGATGGAGGCGATGTTGGCATACTGGATCTTCTGCAAAGAGGAGAGCTGCATACCCCGTTCCTTTTTACTCTGAGTTTTGAACCTTATTATCGTCTTAGCTAAAACTAATTTTAGTTTTTATTTTAAAATAACCCTGGCTTTCAGGGGCTGAACGGGGCGATTGTTCTCTCCCATTACCTTCCTGAACCTCTCAATCTGCTCCTTGCTGGCTGTGACACTCTCTTTGAAGAGAATCCAGCGGACCCCTTCGGTACAGGGAGGCGTTGTGAAGGAGCCGTTATAGCGGTAGTAATCCAGTACCCTCGGAAAGAGTTCACCGGGGTTGAACATCTCCCGGAGCTGGACCTCCTTCCCCTCCTCTCCACTCAAATCGTTGAGTAT
Organism: Campylobacterota bacterium; assembly: GCA_013153715.1. Lineage (GTDB taxonomy): Bacteria > Campylobacterota > Campylobacteria > Campylobacterales > Nitratiruptoraceae > Nitratiruptor. The sequence goes on from JAADDW010000014.1 coordinate 46,997, forward strand.
CTTCTCAAGGGCCTTGTTCTCCTTCCCCTCTACGAAGAAGAGGGCTACAACCAGATAGTCCCCTCCGTCGCTCCTATGGACAAAGTGGGCCTCCATGGGGAAACTCTTCCCTTCAACCCTATTCTCGCTAGGGGTATGGAAGTGGAACTGGAGGAGCTTGAACTTGATCCCATCGACTGTGGTGATGTTGGGCCCCATAGTTGTCACTTTGATGGTATGGCCATTGTTGACGACACTCCGGGCATTACCGCTGTACACAATATCCAGCTTGGGAAGTTCTCCCTCAATGAATCTGTTGAGATCGACGGGAGATTGATTGACCCCCTCCTTACACATTCGGAAGGCGGGATCGAGATCGCCCCAGTGGGCAGGACCCACATCTCCGCTATACCCCCAGTGGACCTTTCCCCCGCCGCTGGCCACGGCAACACTCAAAGAGACCGCTAGACTCAGTAGGATCTGTCTCATAATCACTCCTTCTGTTGGTGTAGAGCTTCGGCAATGAGCTCAATGGGATTTTTGAAGATAACTTGGCTCCCCCGTTGGTAGAGGGCGTTGGAGATCTGGACCCGGCAGGCACTGCATTCGGCGGCTACAATCTCGGCACCTGTTCCGTCGATCATAGCCGCCTTTGGCTTTCCAGCGGCCTCCGCCAGATGGAACCGCTCCGTCTGGATCGTCACCCCTCCAAACCCACAGCACCGCTCCGGATCCTCCATCTCCAGAAGCCGATAGGGGGAGAGGAGCTCTCTGGGCTCCCTCCAGACCCCCTGGACCTTCCGGGCATGACAGGGATCGTGGTAGGTCACACTCTTCCCAACCTCCCTCCCCTCCAAGAGTTTGGGGAGATCGGTATGGTGGTAGAGCCACTCCGTCGCCAGAAAAAGCTTCTGGGTTACCCGTTTGGCCCGCTCCGCCCACTCCTCCATCCCCCTATTTCTGAAGAAGACCTCCCAATCATGCTTCATCATGGCGCTACAGGTGGCCTCGGGTACCAGAATGGCCTCCACCTCATCGATGAATCCCTCGAAGTAGGCGATATTGGATTTGGCCAGATACTCTACAGTCGAGAAGTCACCGGTGAAGTAGGCCGGAGCTCCACAGCACTTCTGCTCCTTGGGAATGAATATCCGATAACCGAGCTCCTCTAGAACGGAGACCAGAGCATCTCCAATCTCGGTGTAGTTGTAGTTGGCCAGACAGCCGATGAAGATGGCCACCCTCCCCTTCTCCCCCTTCCCCAACTCTTCAGGGTATTTCTGGAGGAAGCTGATAGATCTCATGGAGGGGAGGAGCCGCCCCTTCTTGACCATGGGAAGTCCCAATCGGGGGAGGAGTCCCCGCTTCAGACCCTCCTCTTTCAGAATACAGGAGTGGAAGGTGTAGCCCAACTTGTTGGCCAGATCCATAGCCCACCTGTGGCGGAGGAGCCAGAAGAAGAGCCTCTTGTACCAGGCGATCCCATACTTCTTGGCGATCTCCGCCCGGACCTCCTCGATGACCATATCGGTGGGAAGGGAGTTGGGGCAGACCTGGACACAGGTGGTACAGAGAAAACAGCTCTCAAATATCTCCTTGGCCTCCCTGTCCAGAGGGAGCCTCCCCTTCTCATAGTTGCCTAGGAGCTCTATGAAGCCCCGAGGGCTGGTGGTCTCATCTGGATTGACCTGGTGGATTGTACAGCCGGGAATACACTTTCCACACTTGATACAGGCATCGCTTACAGCACTGAAGTTGAACATGGACTTCCTCATACGGTCTTACTGAAGACCTTTTTACCCTCTCCGTGTCTCTTCATGTAGGCGTCAAAGGGCATAACAATATTTCTGATCAGGAGGGTTCCGGTCTCACTTACCCTAATGGTCTCCGGAGTGATCTCCACCAATCCCTCCCGTTCAAACTCCTCCAACTCTTTGAGGGAGTCGGCAAAATACTCTCTGAAATCGATCCCAAACTCCTCCTCCACCTTGGGAATGTGGAGTTTGAAATTGGCCATCAGCTCCATAATGACCATTTTCCGTATCTTGTCGTCTCGGGTCAGGAGGACCCCCCGATGGTAGGGGAGTCTTCCGTTGTCGATGGCCTCCTCATACCGCCCCATCTCCTTGTAGTTCTGGGCGTAGTAATCCTCTCCCTCGCCGATACTTGTCAACCCTATACCGATGAGGTCGGCTCCCCCCTTGGTTGTGTACCCCTGGAAATTCCTGTGGAGCTCCCCCTTCTCTATGGCCTTGAAGAGCTCGTCGTCCGGCTTGGCAAAGTGGTCCATACCGATCATCTTGTAGCCGTGGGAGGTGAGGAAATCGATGGTATATTTGAGAATGGCCAATTTCAGATCGGGAGAGGGGAGGGTTGTCTCATCTATCTTCCTCATCGTCTTCTTGAGCCACGGCACATGGGCGTAATTGAAAACGGCAAGTCTATCTGGATCGAGCCCCAATGTCAACTCCAGGGTTCTCTGGAAGCTCTCCAAGGTTTGGAAGGGGAGGCCGTAGATGAGGTCTATATTGACACTCTCCATACCGTACTCTCGGGCCAGCTCTACGGCCCTTGCGGTCTCCTCCAGACTCTGAATTCTATGGACCGCCTCCTGGACCCGGGGATCGAAATCCTGAACCCCGAAGCTGACCCTGTTGAAGCCGCCCCGGGCCAGAACCTCCATATGGTCTCGGGTCAGAAAGCGGGGATCGATCTCACAGCTCACCTCGGCATCTCCACTCCAGTTGGGAAAGCTCTCCTTGATGGCGGAGATGATCTCCTCCAGCTGGCCAGGGGAGAAGAATGTGGGCGTCCCCCCTCCAAAGTGGAGCTGGATGACCGATCGGGAGCTCTCTATCTCCCGGGTCAGGAGTCGGAGCTCCCGCTTCAGATAGTCGATATACCGCTCCTTCTTCTCCTCCTTCGATGTGAAGACCACATTACAGCCACAGAAGTAGCAGGCACTCCTGCAGAAGGGGAGGTGGAAGTAGAGGGAGAGGGGGGTCTCCCTTTTCTGACTGTGGAGTCTCTCCAGATACTGGTTGTAGCTGAACTCCTCGCTAAACTCTACCGCTGTAGGGTAGCTGGTATAGCGGGGACCTGGACGGGAGTATTTCTTGAACTTCTCAAAATCTATCATTGTTGCTCCGTTGGCGGTTGGAGTGGAAACTGCTTGAGGTTCATGAAGAGGTTGGGGTGGTTCTTCTTGATCTCCTTGATGAGCCTCTTGATGTCTATATCGAGGACATTCTTATTCTGGGACTCGGCCAGCCTCTTCTGGATCTCACTCATGGCGACGACCCAGACATCATTGAAATCGATGGGCAGGTTCTCTAAAATGGCCTTCTCCAGCTTCAGATTGAAATTCTCATACTTGGTCTCGTTGAGGGACTTGATGAGTTGGAGAAGGGACTCGATGGAGGAGAGGAGGTAGACCTTTCCCTCTCCATCGACGACAAACCAGGGGGCTTTATTCTCCCAACTCCCCTGAATGAGTTCGAGAATCTTCTTGTCTGGGTCGTCGGTATCGGTGAGACGGACCACAGTCACATTTTGGGGATTCTCAATACCGAGATCGGTAGCCAGCTTGTTAATCTTGGCCAACAGGTTCTCTCCATCGACTTTAGCAGGTTCCACCTCTCAGCTCCTTTGTCTATCGAGCCAGACCATAATCCCCTTCTGGGCGTGGAGACGGTTCTCGGCTTCGGTGAAGATCTCCTCTGCATGGGCTTCAAAGAGCTCTTCGCTCACCTCGTACCCTCTGTAGGCGGGGAGGCAGTGGAGGAAGATGGCGTCCTCCTTGGCCAAGGCCATGAGATCGCTATCCACCATGAACCCTTGAAAATCTCGGAGCCTCTGCTCCCTCTCCTCCTCCTGTCCCATGCTGATCCATGTATCGGTGGTCACCACATCGGCCCCCACCACAGCCTCCCGAGGGTCGTGGAGGAGCTCGATGGTCGCTCCACTCTCCCGGGCAAACTCTAGGGCATCTGCCACCACCCTCTCCTGGGGTTCGTACCCCTTCGGCGTGGCAATTCTGAGGGTGAACCCCAACTTACTGGCCAGCATGAGCCAGCTGTGGGCCATATTGTTGCCATCTCCCACATAGGCAACCACAGGGTCCCGATCCTTTCCAAACTCCACCATTGTAAGGTAGTCGGCCATCAGCTGGACAGGGTGGTACTCATTGGTGAGGCCGTTGATGACCGGAACTTGGGAGTAGGCGGCAAACTCCTCCAGAGTACTCTGCTCAAAGGTTCTGATCATAACCATATCGCACATTCTGCTGATGACCCGGGCGGTATCCTTCATGGGCTCCCCCCTCCCGAGCTGGAGATCGTTCCTGCTCAGGAAGAGCCCCACACCTCCCAGCTGGTAGATACCGACCTCGAAACTGACCCGGGTCCGTGTCGAACTCTTCTCGAAAATCATGGCCAGGGTCTGGTTCTCCAAATAGGGAATGAACTCCCTCCGCTTCGCTTCGGCCTTGATCTTTATGGCGAGGGCGATCATCTCCAAAATCGCATCTCTACTGAAATCCCTCAGGGTCAAAAAGTGGCGCAACTACTCTCCTTTGAGCCAAAATTGGTGGCCCCCCGCTCCCATCGGGGGGGTTGAGTCTCTCCCTCCACCCCCTCCCGTGGGGTGAAAAGATAATTATACTAAAAGTCGAGCCGCCTCCTTGGCGTGGTAGCTGATGATCAGATCGGCCCCCGCCCTCTTGAAGGCCAAGAGGGTCTCCATCATCACCCTCTCGTAGTCGATGACCCCCGCCCGGCCGGCCATCTTCATCATCGAATACTCCCCGCTCACATTATAGACGGCCAGGGGGAGGAGGGTGGCCTCCCGAATATCCCGAATAATATCGAGATAGGCCAGGCCCGGCTTCACCATGAGAATGTCGGCCCCCTCCCTCTCATCTTCCAGACTCTCCAGAATGGCCTCCCTCCTGTTGGCCGGATCCATCTGGTAGCTCTTCCGATCCCCGAAGCTGGGAGCCGACTCGGCCACATCCCTAAAGGGGCCGTAGTAGCCGCTGGCAAATTTGGTAGAGTAGCTCATAATGGGAATATGGGAGAACCCGGCCCCATCGAGGGCTGAGCGGATCGCCTCCACCATTCCATCCATCATACCGCTGGGGGCGATCATATCACTCCCTGCCCGGGCATGGACGACAGCCTGTTTTCCCAGGAGTTCCAGGGTACTATCGTTGTCCACCGTCTGGAGCCTCGGATCGAGGAGACCACAGTGGCCGTGATCCGTATATTCACAGAAGCAGAGGTCGGTAATCACCACCATATCGGGGTGGGCCTCCTTGAGGGCCCTCACAGCTCTCCCTATGATGCCGTGGTCACAGAGGGCGTCGCTCCCCACACTATCCTTCACATCGGGAATTCCGAAGAGGATAACGGCCCCTATCCCCAACTCCTTGAGCTCTTGAGCCTCCCTGACAACCTCATCGATACTCATCTGGTAGACTCCGGGCATAGAGGGGATCTCCCTCCGGATCCCCTCTCCGCTCCTGACAAAGAGGGGGTAGATGAAGTCCTCCACCGAGAGTCTGGTCTCCTGGACCAACCTACGGATCCCTGGATTGAGCCGTAACCGCCTGAACCGTTTGAACATATACCACCTTTTGATATAATGTAACTCAATTTTACCAAAAGATATGGAAGATGGAGATTAAAGTCAGTGAAGTTGCCAACCTGCCTACCCGCTACGGCACATTCAAGATCCAGTGCTTCGCCCAGGACTGCAAGGAGCATCTGGTCCTCTTCACAGACCCCCTTCCAGAGATCCCCGTTGTACGGGTCCACTCCGAATGTCTGACAGGCGATGTCCTGGGAAGTCTCAAATGTGACTGCGGAGAGCAGTTGGAGCGGGCCCTCTCGACCATAGCGGAGGAGGGGGGACTCCTCATCTATCTCCGCCAAGAGGGGAGAAATATCGGCCTCCTCAACAAGGTGAACGCCTACGCCCTCCAGGATAGGGGGCTCGACACAATTGAGGCCAACCACCAGCTGGGCTTCTCGGCAGACGAGCGGACCTATGAGATGGTCGAATTCATTATGGAGTTCTACAATATCAAGAAGATACGGCTCCTCACCAACAATCCCAAAAAGATGGAGAGCCTCAAGGGGGTCCAAATCATTGAGAGGATCCCGATCACAATAGAGCCCAATCCCCATAACAGAGGGTATCTGAAGGTCAAGAGGGAGAAGATGGGACACCTTCTGTGAGAGAGAAGCTGGAAGTATTCAAAGAGAAGCTCCTCCAGTGGAACAGGGTCCACAATCTGACAGGGGCCAAGACTCCCCAGGAGGTGGAGCGGAACATCAGGGACTCCCTGAAGCCCCTGGAGTTTCTGGAGGGGGAGTTCCAGAGGGCCATCGATATTGGGAGTGGTGCAGGCTTTCCGGGCCTCGTCCTGGCAATAGCCCTCCCCGAGACCCGATGGTACCTGGTGGAACCCAGGAAGAAGAGGGCCGCCTTCCTCACATATATCGGGACACTCCTCGATCTGAAAAATCTCCAGGTAATCCCCAAGAGGATAGAGGAGGTGGACCCCTTCCCAGCAGACCTCATCACCTCCCGGGCCGTCATGAAGAGTGGAGAGCTCCTCAAGGTGGCCCGCCCCTTCATAGGCCCCGAGACAACCATCCTCCTCTACAAGGGATCCGACCTTTCCAGAGAGCTAGAGGGGTTGGAGAGATACCAGATCATCAAGGATGGGAAGAGGCACTACCTCATACTCAAAGGAGCGGACATTGGCCAAGATAATTCCATTAGCCATTCTGGTCGGTCTCATCTACTATCTCTTCTTCCGGAAGAAGAAGGGGAAGAGGGGGGAGATGGAGGGTCCCACAGAGAGTGAGACCCTAGTTGAGTGCAGTAGGTGCGGCACCTTCATAAGTGAGAAGGAGGCCCTCACAAAGGGGGGGAGGATATTCTGCTCCCACCAGTGTGCCCAGGAGGGGGTATGATCATTCTCAACCACCCCAAAATCCCCGGTCCCAAACTGGTCCCTGTGGAGAGTAGGGAGGAGATAGGGAGAGTTCCAGCCTCCTCCATCCCCCTCCTCCCCTTCGATCTCGACCTTCTGGCCTACTGCCAGAGAGAGGGAATTCGATACGGAGTGACCATCTCCTCCATTAAGGAGGCGGTCTATAGCAACGCCCTAGGTGCCTCCTACCTCATCTGCCCCACCCTCTCCCTGGCCCGACAGGTAGAGGAGGTGGCTGAAAACTACCTCTTCGACGGAAAGGTCATCGTCACAATCGATGAGCGGCTCATTGAGGAGGCCATTGGAGCCGGAATAGATGGAGTCTGGCTAACGGAGACGGTCGATGAAAGGTGAGAGCTTGACGAGAACCTCGTAGCTGATGGTCCCCAGCCGATGGGCCATTTCACGGGCATCCTCTATAATGGGGAGCTCCTCGGCCTCCCCTTCCAGGACGATACTATCCATGCTGACCCTCCCCAAAATCCTTCCCCCTGCACACTCTGTAAGGGCCCTGAATATCCCATCCCCATAGCCCACATCGTAGGTGGAGACAACCATATCCCGGGGAGCTTCAAAGAGCCCCCCATAACCGACCCGCTCCCCCCTCTTCAACCTTCTAGTGGAGATCCGTCTTCCCCAGAGGGAGAGGACCGGTCTGAGGGGGGGGAGATCGAAGAGCGGAGGGTACTCGATATAGCCGTAGAGGGCGATACCGACCCGGGCAAACTCATCTCTATCTCGGCCGGCTCGGAAGAGGGCGGCGCTGTTGGGTGCGTGGAAGTGGGGGAGGGGGAGGGAGTATCGGGAAGAGAGGGAGCGGACCTCCTCCTTCACCCTCCGCCACCGCTCCCTCTGCCAGAAGAGCTCACTGCTCAACTCATCTCCACTCCGGTAGTGGGTGAAAACCCCTGTGAGGAGGAGCCCCCTCTCCTTGACCATCCGAAAGGCCTCCTCCAGCTGGTGGGGCTCTATTCCGTTCCTGTGCATCCCGGTATCGACCTTGAGCTCTATCCGAGCCCCCGAAGGGGCTTTGGAGAGTCCGGAGAGATCGTTGATGGCGTAGTGGAACCTATCTCTCTGGGGGAGATCGGAGAGGATCAGGATATAGTCGAAGAGATCGGCTATCTCCTCTCCCTCCCACCTCTTCCGGACCACAGCCCGTCCCACCCCCAATCGGGAGAGTTCCTGGGCAATTGGTCTCAATCCGTGGCCGTAGGCGTTATCCTTGAGGACTGCGGCAAACTCCCCCTCCGACCGGTCCCGGACCACCTCCACATTGGAGGCGAGGGCCTCCATGTCCAGTCTGATATAGGCCACAGCTCCCCTTCCCCTACTTGATCCCCCGGAGCTGGTAGGTGATGTCGCCCGCCCCAAAACCGACGACAATCCCCCTCTGGAGCTCGTGGACCACCCGGTCACTTTTGAGGATGACCACCCGATCTCCAACCCGTTTGACCCGATCTGCAAAGATGGGGGCGTAGTGGCCAAAGAGTTTGGGAAAATCTATTTCGACAGGCTCCTCCCCCGCCGCCCAGACAGGGAGAATGACGAGCTTCGCCCTCCTATCGAAGCACTCTATGAAGCGGTCCAGATTGTCCAGGAGTCTCGAATATTTGTGGGGTTGCCAGATGATGGTGATCTCATCGATCCCCTTGAGCCGGGCATACTCACTGATACTGGCCAGAGTGGCTTCTATCTCTGTCGGATGGTGGGCGTAGTCATCTATCACCACAAAATTCTCCCCCTTTCCGACAATATCGAACCGCTTCTTGATCCCCCGATACCTCTTTATGTTGTTCCGTATCTCCTCTAGACCCACCTCGTTGAGGGCCGCCAGTATGGCCAGAGAGGCGTCCAGGGCAATATGTTCCCCGAAACCCCAGACCTCAAACTCCCCAAAATCCCGGAGCTCAAAGCGGATATAGGGCTCATCGTCCCTCAAGAAGTGGCCTTTAATCCGAATATCGTTGACCGGATCGAGTCGGATCGCATCTATATCCAACTGTCTCAAAAAGGGGTCCCCACCGTTGATGACCCTGATCTTGGCGAGGCGGAGAAACTGCTCATAGGCCTCGTAGAACCGGTCCAGATCGTGGCCGTAGAACTCCATATGTTCCGGTTCGGCATTGGTCACAATGGCGCAGTAGGGATTGGTCTCCAGAAAGCTCCCGTCGCTCTCATCGGCCTCGAAGACGATCCTCCCATCTCCTGTATACCGCATATTGGAACCGAACTCCTTGCTGACGGCTCCAATAATGGCGTTGGCCTCCTGGAGAATTGAGGCCAGAATGGCACTGGTCGTACTCTTGCCGTGGGCCCCGGCCACAGCGAAGACCCGCCTCCCTCCGAGGACGATGGGGAGGGCCTCCCGCCGGGAGAGAAGGGAGATTCCCTGTTCCCGGGCCGCCACCAGTTCGGGGTTGTTCTGTTTGACAGCCGCCGAATAGATGACCAGATCCTCGTCACCCCTAATATTCTCTCCCCGCTGGGGGATGTCCACCTCTATCCCCTCCCTCCTCAACTCTTCGATGAGGGGGGAGTTGGAGATGTCGGACCCCTTGACCCTGTACCCCTCCCGGGAGAGAAAGCGGGCGAGACCGCTCAAACCTATTCCACCAATTCCGCTGAAATGTATCTTCATACCTGCCACTTCCTTACTCTCTCTAACTCTCTCTCTATGAGATCGCTCTTCTCTGCCAGGTAATTATCGGCAGAGGGGAGGAGAGCGTTAAAGAAGAGGCTCTCTTCATCCAGTCGGGAGCGGTCCACAAACTCTTGGAGGAAGTGGTCCAGACTCTCTCTCTGGGCCGTGAGGGCGAGGGAGAGGAGGAGGCTCTTCCGGATGGAGGGGTCGTCGATCATATAGCTCAAAACGAGGAAGAGCTCCTTCGCCCCTACAAACTCTCCCCTGTCCCACCGCTCCAGGGCGTGTTCGTAGATGGCCCGGGCCGTAGCCAGCTCTTCGGGACGGGAGAGATCGAAGATCTCCCCCTCTGTCAATTTCTCACTGAGACGGTCGAAGGCCAGCTCCAGAATCTTCTCATAGAGCCTATCGACACTCTCATCCTCAATATCGAGGGCGAGATAGGTGTCCAGGAGGTCGTAGAGGGTTACCAGGTCCCCCCTCTTCAGGGCCTCTTCCTCCTTCCTCTTCAGCTCCTGGCGGAGTTTGGGGTCCTCCCTTATCGATTTAAAATCCACGGAGGGCCTCCTTGAGCCGTCTCAGAGCCTCCTCTGTCTTCTCCTCCCCATAGACAAGGGCCACCCGCACAAAGCCGGCACCGGCTCCATTCCTCCCCATGAAGGAGCCAGGGAGAACTTTCATTCCATACTCCCTATAGAGCCGTCTGGTAAACTCCAGATCGTCCCCCACCTCCAGCCAGAGGTAAAAGGTGGCTTCGGGGATCTCGACCCCCAAAATCTCCCGGGCAAGCTCCATATTCCTCCGATACCGCTCCCTATTGATCTGGACATGGCTCTCATCTCTCCACCCTACAACAGCGGCATACTGGAGGGGGAGGGGGGCGGCACACCCTACATAGGTTCTGAACCGCTGATACCGCTCCAAAATCCTCCGATCTCCCGCTATAAAACCGCTCCGCAGACCGGGGGCACTGCTCCTCTTGGAGATGGAGTTGGCCACCAAAATATTGCGGAACTCCCTATTTCCTACTCTCTGGGCCGCCTGGAGGAGAGAGGGAGGGGGCCGGTGGTTATAAATTTCGCTGTAGCACTCGTCGTTGAGGAGGACAAAGTCGTACTCCAGGGCCGCCTCCACCCACTCCTGGAGCTCCTCAATCTCCATGACCGAAGCGGTCGGGTTGTTGGGGAAGTTGATGATGACCAGATCCACATCCTCCAGCTGGGGGGTGATCTGGGGCTTGAACCCCCTCTCCTTCAGGAGATCGAGGTAGAGAATATCGGCCCCTGCCGCCTTTGCCGCCCCTTCATAGATCTGGTAGAAGGGGTTTGTAAAGGCCATCCTCCTCCTCTTCCCCTCGGCAATGATAAACTGGGGGAGGTTGAAGAGGGCTTCCCTGGTCCCGAAGGTGAGGACCAGCTCCGGCGGTTCCAGCTGAATATCGAAACGCCTCTCCACAAAGCCGGCGACAGCATCCCTCAAAATGGGCTCCCCCGCCGTCTTGGGATACCTATTGAGGAGGGAACTCCGCCTCTTGAGCTCCTCCTGAATGGGCTCCGGTGTCTCAAACTGGGGTTCCCCGATGGTCAGGGTAAAGGGGGGAAGGTCTGGGGGAGGTTCCAAATCTTCCAGCAACTCGTTGAGCTTCTCAAAGGGGTATTTCTCGAACTCCATCACTCAATCCTTTGGCATGAGAAATCTCTCTACCCGAAATCCTCCCCCTCTGTCGAAGTGGAGGTAGTAGAGGGTATCCCTCTCGATGGGGAGGCCCACCAGATAGCGGAGGGCCAGATTGGCCTGGAAACTGGCGGTGAGCATGACCATAGGGGCTGTTATCCCCCTTGGGGTCCGCTCCGTAATACGGAAAACCTGGAAGGAGGCCCTCTCCATGAAGCAGACCTGGGCGTGGAACTCCTCGACGCTCCCGTAGATCCACGGCACTCCCAACTCCTTGGCATACCTGTCGATCTCCAGGCGGACGGGGAGATTGTCTGTCCCATCTATGAGGAGATCGACAGGGAGCCTCCTCTCCCTGAACTCCTGGAACCCTTCGACGAAGCTCTCGACGGCGACGCCGTCATACCGCTCCCGGACCCTCCGGGCGTTGACTTCGGCCTTTGGCTCCCCCTCATCTCCCAGGGAGAAGGAGATCTGGCGGTGGATATTGTGGAGGGAGACCCGATCGAAATCGACCAGGTAGATTCTCCCGATCCCGCTACTCCCCAGGGCCAAAGCTAGGGAGCTCCCCAATCCGCCACAGCCGATGATGGCCACACTCTTCTCCCCCAGCCGCTCCTGGGCCTCCCGACCCCAGAGCTCTATCTGTCTCTTGAAGTAGTCACTCACACCATACCCCTCCTCTCCAGGGCCTCCCTAAATCCCCACTTGGCCCGGGCCAGATCGATCACATTCTTATCGAGATCGGCAATGAGCATCTCCTCGTTGGTCCCCAACATCTGGATCACGGTGCCGTCGGGGCCCGCCAGGAGGCTCTCCCCGTAGAATTTCCAGACCAGGCCCGTATTGTCCCGATACTCACCGATCCTGTTGGCCCTCAAAATAAAACAGCCGTTGGTGAAGGCCCTCATCTTGATGAGCTCCTGCCACCTGTTGTAAGACTCAAAGGTACTCACAGTCGGAAGGAGGACCAGATCGGTATTCTCCCGCATGAACTGGTGCCAGAAATAGTCGAAATGGATCTCAAAACCTGCCAGAACCCCGAGGCGGAGCCCCTCGACGACAAAGGTGGGAGGAGGATAGAGGGGGGCTATCTCATTGGCATAGAACTCCTCTTCATTCCAGTGGGGGTAGTTGATCAGGATCTGCTGGTCGTAGTACTCCAACCCCCCTTCCCCCTTGGCGATGGCTATACTCTTGATAGGCCCATCCCCTTGGACTCTGACGATGGGGGCCACAATGGTCACCCCATACTTCTCTCCCAGCTCCTGGAGGAGGGAGCTCTGGGTCTCCGTCTGCTGGGCAATCATACTCAGGGGGATAGATTTGAGCTCCCCAAAGAAGGGGTTGAGCACATACTCTCCCAGAAGGAGAACCTTGACCCCGTTCCGCTCACAATGTCTCAAGTAGTAGTCGAGTCTGTTGGGACTCAATCCCAAAGCGTTGATCTGAAGGGCCGCTACTCGCATCGAGATCCTCTCTCCATCTTCTCTCCTTTCTACTCCTCCAGAACAGAGGCGATATAGTCGCTGAATTTGTCGATCTCCACCAGAAAGGCGTCGTGGCCGTAGTCGCTCTTCACCTCGTAGTACTCACTGAGCTCCCCCTTCCCGACCCGTTCCATCGCTTCATCTATCTGCCGCATCTCTTCCGGGAGGAAGAGGAGATCCCTCTCGAAACCGATGAGGTAGAGCCGAGATCGGACCCGCTCCAGAGCCTCGTCCAGACTCTCGAAACCGTTGGCCAGATCGAAGAGGTTGATGGCCTTCGTAATATAGAGATAGCTGAGGGGGTCGAACCACTTGGAGAAGTTATAGCCATTATACTCCAGGTAGCGCTCCACCTGAAAGTGGCCGAAGAGCTCGTAGAGCCCCTCGTTGGGGACATAGTCCCTTCCAAACTTCCGATCCATGGAGGCGTGGCTCAAGAAGCTAATATGCCCGGCCATCCTCCCTATGGCCAACCCTGTGAGCCCCTTCTCCCGGAGCTCCTCGGGATCGTAGTACCCCCCTTTGAAGTCTGGATCCCTAATGATGGCCTCCCTCGCTATCTCATTGAAGGCGATGACCCAGGGCCTCGTTGCATGGGTGGCGGCAAGGGCGATAATCTTCTCGGCAAAGTTGGGAAAATCCACGGCAAAACGGAGGGCCTGCATCCCCCCCATACTCCCACCGATAACCGCCTTGACCCGATCTATTCCCAGCTTGGCAAAGAGGATCCGTTGAGCCTTGACCATATCCTTAATCGTGATGACCGGGAACTTGAAGCGGTAGGGCTCATTGGAGGGGTAGATTCTACTCATCGGGCCTGTAGAGCCAAAGCAACTCCCAATAGTATTGGTACAGATGACATAGTACTTCTCTGTATCGATGGCCTTCCCGTCACCGATGAGCCCATCCCACCACCCGGGCTTCCTATCTCCATCATAGAGTCCGGCGGCGTGGTGGGAGCCACTGAGGGCGTGGCAGACGACGATCACATTGTCCCGGGCCTCATTGAGCTCTCCATAGCTCTCATAGACAATCTCATAGGGTTCCAGAATTCTTCCGCTCTGGAGATAGAGGGGGTTCTTGAAACGGGCCCTCTTTGTGACTATCTTCAATAGTAACCTCTGCTCTCAAAGTTGGAGACATTATACTTAAAGCTTTTTTAGCATCAAATAAATCAGAGCAACTCCTCCAAAACCTTCATAACGGCCTCCTGGTAGAGAGCGGCCTCCTCCTGGGTCGCCGCTTCAAAACGGGTGACCAGGGTCGGAGTTGTGTTGGAGGCCCTCACCAGAGCCCATCCGTTGTCGAAAAGGATTCTGACCCCATCGACATCGACAATCTCCCGGATGGGGGGGAACCACTCCGGCGGCTCCTTGAGCCGCTCCTTGAGCCGCTCTATGATCTCAAATTTCCTCCCCTCATCGGTTCCTATCTTGATCTCCGGAGTGTTGTAAACAGAGGGGAGATCCTCCAGCTCCCGATCGAGATCGACGCCGTTCCAGATGAGCTCCAGAACCCGGAGGGTGCCGTAGATGGCGTCGTCGAAGCCGAAATAGCGGTCGTTGAAGAAGAGGTGGCCGCTCACCTCTGCGGCCAGATCGGCCCCTGTCTCCGCTATTTTCACCTTCAGGTTGCTATGGCCGGTCTTGTACATGATGGCCTGACCGATCCGATTGATCTCATCATACATCACCTGGGAACATTTAACCTCCCCGATGACCAGAGGGTTCTCCATGGAGCGGGCAAAGATGATAGCCAGCTCATCTCCCTTGAAAACATGGTTCTCTGTGACGACGGCCAGCCGATCCCCATCTCCATCGTAGGCGAAACCGATGGCCCCCTTTCGGAGGGCCCTCTTGAGATCCTCCAGATTCTCCTCTTCGCTGGGGTCGGGATGGTGGTTGGGAAAATTCCCGTCCGGCTGGCAGTAGAGCCCCCTGTACTCGATGTTGAGCCCTTTGAGTATCGGCTCCAGAACAACTCCGGCCACCCCGTTGCCGCAGTCCAGGACAATCTCCTTCCGCAACCCTTTGAGGTGGCTGAACTCCTCTGCCATGTAGTCGATATAGTACTCCTTGGCGGCCACAGGGATAGCCTCCGGATTGTCGGGTATCTCTAGATCGCTAGCCAAAACCTCCCTCCCCAAGGCGTAGATCTCCTCTCCGAAAAAGGGGGCCCTCTGGACCGTGATCTTGAAGCCGTTGTACTCTGGAGGGTTGTGGGAGCCCGTAATCTGGATCGACGCCGCAACCTGGACCCTCCGTCCCTCTATTGTGAACTCTACGAAGTTGGAGAAGTAGTTGACCCCCGTTGGCACCATCCCTATATCGAGGACCTTTCTCCCCGCCCCGTTGATTCCGCTGACCAGCCACCGGAAGAGTTGGGGAGAGTGGTTTCTCCCATCGTAACCGACGGCAATATACTCCCCATCGACCTTCTGGGCCAGATGGTAGCCGATTCTCTTGACGACAGGTTCCGTCAGTTCCTCCCCGACAATTCCCCGAATATCGTACTCTCTGAAGATAGAGTGCATGGAAGATCCTTTCTCCCTTCATTTTGTGGAATTGGCAACTCTATTGTACACGAGATTTTTCTCTATCGGATAGATTGGAGGGGGAAGAGGAGAAAAAAGTGGAGAGAGAGGGAGAGAGCCGGAGAGCCCCGGAGAGGGCCCCGGGCTCTACTCCTCTACCTCATAGCCGGGAGAGGGGGCGTCACTCTCCTTACCGAGGGGTTGGGAGTTGTCTGGAGCCTTCGGTTTGGGGAGGAGAGCTTTGATAGATGATGCCCCCTCTTGGACCTCCTCTACCTTCTCCTCAACCTTTCCCCGGAGCTGATCGACAGCTTCGCTAGCCTTCTGCTGGATTGTCGCCTCTCCCCTTTCGGCAGGGAGAGTCTCACCCTTTTCGGAGCTCGCTCCACCCTCTCCACCGCTCTTCTCGCTGACAGCGGAGCTGGAGACGGCTACAGGGAGATTTGGGGTCTTCCCACTCTCCTCCTTCACCTTCTCCTCTACGGGAGCGGGTTTGGGTGCAGGTTGAGGAGCGGGTTGAGAGACCTCCTTCTTCTCTGGGGCGGGCGCCTCTCCTTTGGCCCCTTCCCGACACTTCTTGAGCTCCTCCTGGAGTTCCATCACCTTATCGTCAAGGGCGGTGACAGCCTGGACATTGGCCCCATATTTATAGACCAGCTCTCCTCCATGTTTCCCCTGCATGAGGGTGGCGGCTACAAAACCTGCCAGAATGAGGGTGAAGAGGGCCTTGGCCCAGAATTTCTGGATCATCATGAAGATCAGCTTGAAGAGGAGAAGGAGCCAGACTCCATAAACCAGGTAGATCCCGAGGAGTTTATGCTCCTTCAGCTCCTCCTTCCCTTCGGGACTCAAGAGGGAGTAGGCCTCACTTCCGTCGGTCTTCCCTGTGAAGAAGGCGGCCAGATAGACAAGGCCGGCTAGGGTGATGAGGAGTCCCGAAATGACACCGACACACCGCCGCCTCAAAATGAGGTTGACGATCTCCAAGAGGAGGGCTATCACAGGGATAGCTATGGCAAAGTGGACGACAGGACCGTGTAGTAGGAGGGGAACCTCCAGAGGAAGCTTAATCCCATCGAGTAGCTGAACGAGTTGCTCCATTTTCCATCCTTTTCAGTCGTATTTTGGAGATTGTAGCATAAAAGCTATTTATGCTTCCTTATGCAGGGAGGCTTTATCCTCCAGAATGAAGCGGTGGAGCTCCCTGCAGAGATCGGTATAGCACCGTATATCCTGTTCCTCAATGTTCTCACTGAGCTCGAACTGCATCTTCAGATAGTCCCACTCGAAGCGGCGGAGGAAGGCGATACCGCAGTAGAAAAAGTCGAAACTCCTCAAAATCTCGACAACCCGATCTATATCCTCCACCATCTCCAGATTTATATCGGCATAGATCATATCTGGATGTTTGGCCACAAGGGAGTCGAACTCCCGCTTCAGATGTCTCTCGAAATCCTCCCCCGCCCCGTCGATGACCAGGGTGGCTATATTAAAGGTTCTGTTGAGCTCGTGGGAGATTTTGGTACTCCCCTCGGCCCTCTTCCGCCTCTCCCTATATCGGACACCGAGGAGGTTGTAGCTCCTCTCCACCCACCTCCTGTACCGTTCCGGAATGGCTATCCTCTTGACAAAGGGTCTCAATATCTTGTACTCCACCGCCACAGCCCCCCGTTTCTCCCTGAAGGGGTAGGGGTGGTCCTTGAGCTGGACCATCTGGTGGAGATCCCCCAGCATGAGGGCCGTTGTATAGAGACCAAAACGGGCGTTGGCCCTCTGGGAGTAGGGGTGGAATGTGACAGCCTCCCCGAAGATGGCACTGAGCTCCAACCCCTTGGCCTCCTTGATGAGGAGGTGGAACATCCTCTTCATGATCCCCAACCCTTTGAACTGGGGATCGACGACGGCGACCCCGATCTCGGCAATGTTGGATCGGGGAAGCCGAACCATGGCGAAGTGGCCGACAATCTTCCCCTCAATCTCCGCCACAATGGAGAGGATCTCTCCCCTCTCCTCCAACTCCCGTATCTTCTGGGGGTAGTAGAAGGTATCCTTGAAATAGGTATACCCGTAATTCCTATAGATGAGCTTCGGGATCCAGACCTCATCACCGGGCTTGAAGGGGCGGACCACCAGCTTCTCGGCCAGCTCCCTCCGATCCACCTCCTCCCGATCCTCCCCAATATCGCTGTAGAAGGGGACCTCTTCCTGGAGGCGGAGACGGAAAGGGGCGTACTTCACAACTGTAAACCGCTTCCCCTGGAGCCCCAGGTTGGCGTAGTTGAAATTATCGACCAGATTGTAGATTCGATTGAATCCCTTCCCCCTCTTTTCGGGATCGAGGGGAACGGCACGGAAGAGCCGCTCATCAAAGGGCTCTCCCCGATCCTCCACGCCGACAGCTATAGCGTTGTCAAATATCTCGACCTCTATCTTCACCTCCCCCACCTCATCTCTATAGCCGTGGACGACGGCGTTGACAAAGAGCTCCTCTACAGCTTCACTCAACTCCCTCCCCTCCTTTTCGGGGAAGTTGAGGAGTTGGTAGAGGGCCTCCAATCCCTTTTGGGCCACCGGCCAGAACTCCCTCCTACTCGGAAGGAGGAATTCTACTCTGTTCATTCATCACCTCCAGGGCCGCTGAGGCCAATATCTTCATCCCTATGGGAAGGGCATCTTCATCGACATCAAATTGAGGGTGGTGCTGGGGGACACAGGTCCCCTTCTCCGGATTACAGATACCGAGGCGGAAGAAGGCTCCCGGAACGATCTGGAGATACCTGCTGAAATCCTCTCCCCCCATGACAGGCTCCTTGAGGTCAATAACCCTCTCCTCCCCCACAATCTCTCGGGCCACCTTCACAACTATATCGACCATTCGGTCGTCGTTGATCAGCTCCGGGTTGCCAAAATTGTAGTGGAAGTTGTACTGGGCCCCCATGGAGTGGGTGATCCCCCGGATACTATCCTCCATCATCTCCGGGATGCGGTTCCGGACCTCCTCGTTGACACTCCTGACAGTCCCTGTGAGCCGGACCCGATCACAGATAATATTGGGAGCGCTCCCCCCTTCAATGGTGCCGAGGCTGATGACTGCAGGGTGGAGGGGATCTATGCGGCGAGAGATAATATGGTTGAGGGAGTTGACACACATGGAGGCTACCAGAATGGCGTCCACCCCTTCATGGGGCCTAGCTCCATGGGCACTCTTCCCAAATATCTCTATCTCGAAGGTGTCGGCACTGGCCATCATAACCCCATATTTGTATCCAATCTCCCCCGTCTTCAGATAGGGATAGACATGGAGACCGAAGATGGCTAGGACTCCGTCGAGGGCCCCATCTTCGATGAGCTCCTCGCTCCCCCCGTCATTGCTCTCCTCCGATGGTTGGAAGATAAAACGGAGATTGATGG
The DNA here is from genome assembly GCA_013153715.1 of Campylobacterota bacterium. Lineage (GTDB taxonomy): Bacteria > Campylobacterota > Campylobacteria > Campylobacterales > Nitratiruptoraceae > Nitratiruptor. The sequence goes on from JAADDW010000014.1 coordinate 65,731, forward strand.
GGAGTTCCTCCCGGACCGAAGCGAAGGCGATGGCCGTTCCCACCGCTATGGCTGTGTGGGCATCGTGGCCGCAGGCGTGCATCACCCCCTTGACCTGGCTCCGATAGGGCTTGTCACTCTCCTCCTCGATGGGGAGGGCATCCATATCGGCCCGAATGGCGACGAAGGGGGCCTCTGGATCGACCACAAGGTCGGCTACCAGACCGTGGTGGTCGGTAAACTCCTTGATAGAGTACCCCTCGATCTCCAAAATACCCTTGACCAACGATTTGGTCCTCTCCTCCTCTCCAGAGAGTTCAGGATGCTTATGAATATCCCTCCGGACCGCTACCACCCGGTCCCGGATCTCATCGATCCTCTCCAGTACCCGTTCTCTCACTCTATCCATTTTAGAACCCCTTTACACCTTCACACTATATTACTATAATAATAAAATTTTAACAAATTGTCGCTGAAAGGGGTTTTTATGGAGTATATCAAGACAGAGAGAGCACCTGCCGCAATTGGTCCCTACTCCCAGGCCGTCCAGGTTGGAGATCTCCTCTTCACTTCGGGCCAGATCGCCCTCACACCGGAGGGGGGAGAGGAGGTTCTCTCCCAGGGGATCGAGGAGCAGACCCTCCAGGTCCTCAAAAATCTCCAAGGGGTCATCGAAGAGGCGGGAGGAAGGCTGGAAGGTGTCATCAAGACCACCATCTTCCTTGTCAACATCGAAGACTTCCCCCGGGTCAACAGGGTCTATGCCGACTTCTTCGGGGACCATAGACCGGCCAGGAGTACCGTCGCCGTCAAGAGTCTCCCCAAGGGGGCCCTGGTAGAGATAGAGGCTATCGCCAAACTTTAAACCTTTATTAAACTTAATTTTGCTACCATTCGCAACTAAAAATCTCTCAATAAGGATATAGGGCGATGTATGCAATTATCAAGAGTGGCGGAAAGCAGTACAAAGTAAGAGAGGGGGATATTATCCGCTTCGATAAAATGGGACTTGCCCCCAAAACAAAGGTGGAGTTCAGGGAGGTCCTGGCCATCAGTAGAGGTGACGATCTCCAGGTGGGCACCCCCTACATCGAAGGGGCCGTCGTCGAAGGAGAGGTCATCAATGAGGGGCGGGACAAGAAGATCATCATCTTCAAGAAGCGCCGCCGCAAGGATTCCAAGGTGAAGCGGGGCTTCCGGAGAGATTTCACACGGATCAAGATCACAAAGATAGCATAAGGAGGAGAGATGGCTCACAAGAAGGGACAGGGGAGTACCCAGAATAACAGGGATAGCGCCGGCCGCCGCCTCGGGGTCAAAAAGTTCGGTGGAGAGTTTGTCCGGGCAGGGAATATCATTATCCGCCAGAGGGGGACCAAAATCCACCCCGGAAAGAATGTGGGACTTGGAAAGGACCACACAATTTTCGCCCTCATCGACGGCTATGTCAAATTTGAACGGTACGACAAGAAGCGGAAGAAGGTCTCCGTCTATCCGGCAGAGTAGTCGGGCCCTCGGCCCGCACCGAGATGGATAGGTTAGAGGGAAATTCCATTCCCTGTAACCTGTTCAGCACCGCCGCTCCGCTCCAGATATTAAAGGATACCCATGTTTGTAGATAGTGTTCAGTTGACTGTACGGTCCGGAAAGGGGGGACAGGGGGCTGTCAGCTTCCGGAGAGAGAAGTTTGTCCCCAGAGGTGGCCCCGACGGAGGAGATGGAGGGAAGGGGGGAGATGTCTATTTCGTCGTGGACAGAAACAGCCACACCCTCTCCCACTTCAAGGGGAAGAGACTCCTCAAGGCCGGCAATGGCCGTCCCGGCGAGGGGCGGCGGAGAGATGGGAAGAAGGGGGAGGATCTGATCCTGAAGGTTCCCCCCGGAACCCAGGTCTTCGATGCCACAACGGGGGAGCTCCTCCTCGACCTCGTCCAAGATGGGGAGAAGGTCCTCTTCCTCCAGGGGGGGAGAGGGGGCAAGGGAAATTGGCACTTCAAGAGCCCCTCCAACCAGCGTCCCACCTACGCCCAGCCCGGACTCCCCGGCAAAGAGCTCACAATACGGCTGGAGCTCAAACTCATTGCCGATGTAGGCCTCGTCGGCTTCCCCAATGTAGGGAAGTCAACCCTCATCTCCACCCTCTCCAATGCGAGACCGGAGATCGCCAACTACGAATTTACAACCCTGACCCCGAAGCTGGGGGTCGTCAGAGTGGGGGAGACGGAGAGCTTCGTCATGGCCGACATTCCGGGGATCATCGAGGGAGCCAGTCAGGGGAAGGGGCTGGGACTCCAGTTCCTCAAACATATTGAGCGGACCAAATCCCTCCTCTTCATGATAGATCCCACCAGCTTCAGGGATCCGACCATGCAGTACCGAACATTGAGGCGGGAACTGGCCCACTTCAGCCAGGAACTGGCCCAGAGAAACTTTGCCATCGCCTTGACGAAGATAGATGCCCTCTCGGAGGATCCCAACGGGAAGATCGACACCTTCATCCGCTCCCTCAAGCTGGAACCGGGTGGGAGGAATAGGTATGGTCTCGACGAGAGGTACCACTACTTCCTCCAGGAGAGGGAGGAGTACGACAGGGAGAAACCTTTCTTCATCTTCCCCATCTCCGCCGTCGCCCATATCAATATCGAACCCTTGAAATATGGACTCTACGACCTTGTAAAGCTGAGCCGATGAGACGGATAGTGGTCAAAGTGGGGAGTGCAGTCCTGACGGAGAACAATACCTTGGCCAGGGAGCGCATGGAGAATCTGGTCCAGCTCCTGAGCCAGCTCCAGGAGCGGTACCAGGTTATTCTGGTAAGCTCTGGAGCTGTCGCCGCCGGGTACACCAAGTGTCGCCTCGACAAGGGGGAGGTGGCCAATAAACAGGCCCTCGCCGCCATAGGACAGCCCCTTCTCATGCGGAGCTACCAGAAGAAGTTTGAGCGGTTCGGGGTCGTCGTCGCCCAGATGCTCCTGAGCGCCGACGACTTTGACAGCAGGAGGCGGACAGCCCACGCCAAAAATGCCATCGAGGTCCTCCTGGAGAACAGGGTCCTCCCCATTATCAACGAGAACGATGTGACTGCAACAGAGGAGCTGGTCTTCGGCGATAACGACCAGTTGAGCGCCCATGTCACCTACTACTTCGATGCCGATCTCCTGGCCATCTTGACCGATATAGATGGGCTCTACGACAGAGACCCGAAACGGCATAGAGATGCCAAACTCCTCAAGGTGGTGGAGCAGATCCCCCAGGAGCTCCTCAATCAGGAGTGCAACCCCAACAACTCCTTTGCAACGGGAGGGATCGTGACAAAGCTCAAGGCGGCCCAATTCCTCCTAGAGCGGGGAAAACCTATGTTCCTCGCCAGCGGCTTCAATCTCCAGGAGGCTCGGGCCTTCCTTCTGGAGGGGAGACATATTGGAGGAACCCTCTTTAAACCTAGAGGAGAGGAGCTATGAGGGTCATCTTCATGGGAACACCCCCCTACGCCACCCGTATTATGGCCCGAATAGAGGACCACCTCATCGCCCTCTTCACCCAGCCCGATCGGCCTGTGGGGAGGAGACAGATTCTCACCCCTCCCGACACCAAGAGGTATATTCTGAAGAGGGGTCTCCCCATTCCGATCTACCAACCCGAAACCCTGAAGGAAGAGGGGGTTATCCAGACCATCAGGGAGCTCCGACCCGATTTCATTGTCGTGGCGGCCTACGGAGAGATTGTCCCCCGGGAGATTCTGGAGATCGCCCCCTCCATCAATCTCCACGCCTCCCTCCTCCCCAAATATCGGGGGGCCAGCCCGATCCAGCAGGCCCTTCTGGAGGGGGAGAAGATCACCGGAGTAACGGCTATTCTGATGAATGAGCGCCTCGACAGCGGAGATATACTGGGTTATACCGTCACCCCCATTGGAGAGGAGGAGACGGCCCGGGAGCTCTTTGAAACCCTCGCCCTCCAGGCGGCAGAGCTGACGGAGCGGGTCCTCCACAATTTCGATTCCCTCTCCCCCCTCCCCCAACACGATGCAGATGCCACCTACTGCAAGAAGATCACCAAGGGAGACGGGATAGTAGATTTCGACGATGCCGAAAGACTCTACAACAGGTACAGGGCCTTCATTATCTGGCCCGGAGTCCAACTGGAGAGCGGCCTCAAACTCAAGAAGATGGGGCTCGTCCAGAGGGAGGGTTCCCACAGAAAGGGGGAGATCCTGGAGATCGGAGAGGAGGGGGTCGTCGTCGGGTGTCGGAGGGGGGCTGTCAGGGTGGAACGGGTCCAGCCCCCGTCCAAAAGGGAGATGGGGGCCCTCGACTACATTCGGGGGAGGAGGTTGAAGATTGGAGATCTACTACTTTGAGGAGATCGACTCGACCCAGAAGAGATTGGTAGAAGGGATCAAAAGGGGAGAGGTAACCCCTCCCGTGGCCTACCTCACCTATCGCCAGACAGGAGGGATAGGGAGCCGAGGGAACAGCTGGATCGGCAGGGAGGGAAACCTCTTCTTCTCCTTCGCCCTCGGAAGGGAGGCCCTCCCCCCCGATCTCCCCTTCCAATCGGCATCTATCTACTTCAGCTTCCTCCTGAAGGAGAAGCTGGCCGAGAGGGGCTCCTCCATCTGGCTCAAATGGCCCAACGACTTCTACATTGGAGAGAAGAAGGTGGGAGGGTGCATCACCCAGCTCGTGGGGGAGACCCTTGTCTGCGGTATCGGTCTCAACATCAGAGAGGCGCCCCAAGGCTTTGGAAAGGTCGATGTAGAGGTGGACCCAGAAAACCTCCTGGAGAGCTACTTTGAAGAGCTATGGAAGAGAAGGAGATGGAAGGAGATTTTTAGTAAATATAAGATAGAATTCGAGAAAAGCAGGGAGTTCAGGGTCCACAGCGGCGGGAGGGAGATCTCCCTCAAGGAGGCCTCCCTTGCCGAAGATGGGGGGATAGTGATCAATGGGGAAAGGATCTACAGCTTGAGATGAGAGAGACCATAGCCATAGCCAACCAGAAAGGGGGGGTGGGAAAGACGACGACAGCCGTCAATCTGGCGGCCTCTCTGGCAGAGGAGGGGAGGACGGTACTCCTCATCGACGCCGATCCCCAGGCCAACGCCACAACCAGCCTCGGCTACAGCCGCACAGACTACGAATTCAATATCTACCATGTGATGGTGGGTTCCAAACCCCTCTCGGAGATTATCTTGAGAACTGAGAGCCCCAACCTCTTCCTCGCCCCCTCCAATATCGGACTTGTCGGCATAGAGAAGGAGTTCTACGGAAAGTCCAAGGGGAGTGAGCTCATGCTCAAGGAGGCCATTGGAGAGGTTGAGAGGGATTACGACTTCATCATCATCGACTCCCCCCCGGCCCTGGGCCCGATGACAATCAACGCCCTAGGAGCCGCCCACTCCGTCATCATCCCCATTCAGTGTGAGTTCTTCGCCCTGGAGGGGCTTGCCCAACTCCTCAACACAATTCGGCTGGTCCGAAAGACCATCAACCCCAATCTGAAGATCAAAGGGTTTCTTCCCACCATGTTCAGCCGCCAGAACAACCTTTCACGGCAGGTCCTGGCCGACCTCACCCACCACTTCAACGACAAACTCTTCAAGGACCGCCAGAACGACGCCTTCGTCGTCATCCCCCGCAATATCAAACTGGCCGAATCCCCCAGTTTTGGAAAACCGGTCATCGAATATGACAAAAACTCGGCCGGCTCCCTTGCCTACCGCTCCCTGGCCAAAATCATTCTTGAGGGTGACCATGGCTAAGAGAAGTCTCGGTCGGGGATTGAGTGACATTCTCGGGGAGGTGGCCCAGGCCTACGAACGGGAGATCCCCCAGAACGAAATTGTGGAGATCGACATCGACCTCATCAGGAAAAACCCCTACCAGCCCAGGAAATACTTTGACCAGCAGGCCCTGGAGGAGCTGGCCGCCTCCATCAAGAGCCACGGCCTCCTCCAACCCATTGTGGTCATCGAGGATATAGATGGCTTCATGCTGGTAGCCGGAGAGCGGCGGCTGAGGGCCTCAAAGATGGCGGGACTCAAGAAGATCAAGGCGATCATAGCCAAAATCGACAGGAGCAAGTATCGGGAATTTGCCCTCATCGAGAATATCCAGAGGGAGGATCTGACCCCCCTGGAGCTGGCCCGCTCCTACAAAGAGTTGATCCAGGAGTACGGTATCACCCATGAGGAACTGGCCGCCATTGTCAAGAAGAGCAGGACCCATATTACCAACACCCTCCGTCTCCTCAACCTCTCAGACTACGCCCAGGAGGCCCTGGTAGAGGGGAAGATCACCACCGGCCACGCTAAAGTCCTGGCAGGGCTGGACCCCAAGGAGCAGAGAGAGATTGTCGATGCCATTGTGAAGGAGCGGCTGACGGTGAGGGATGTCGAGAGACTCCGGATGAAGAGGAGATCCAAGCTGGATCTCGATCCCCTGACGAAACGGCTGAAGGCCATCGGCTTCGAGACCAAGAAGAGTGGCAACCGGGTGGTCATCGAGTTTACAAATAGTAATGATGTCGATAAGTTCCTCCAAATTTTGGAGAGAATCGATACGCTTTAAACTTTTTATACGAGAGGTTGTGATAGAATCCTCTAAAATTTTACGAGAGGGAGCGCCATGCTAGACATTAACCTCGGTCTCATACTGCTGACGGCAGTCATCTTCTTCATACTGGTCTATCTCCTCAACAACTGGCTCTACAAGCCCCTCCTCACCTTCATGGAGGAGCGTGAAGAGACCATTCGGAGGGATATGGAAAACGCTACCGCCAACGAGTCCGGTGCCCAAGAGATACTCCAGGAGGCTGAGAAGATCGTCAACGAGGCCAAACATAAGGCCAATCTCAGGAAGAAGGAGGCGATAGAGCGGGCCAAGAGCGAAGGGGCCGCCCTCATCGAATCCAAGAAGGAGGAGTTAGAGAAGCGGTACCAGGAGTTCCTCAAGGAATTGGAGCGGGAAGAGGCGGAGATACGGGAGAAACTGGTCTCCCAAGCTCCTCTCTTCAAAGAGGCTCTCCGAGCCAAGCTAAACAAACTCTAAAAGGAGCTACGGTGTTAGGAAAAAAGCTGACCAGACTGGGTCTCCTCTCCATCACCCTCTTGGCCTCTACCGCCATGGCCTCCGAAGGGGGAGGGGGAACCGACTTCATTCCGAGGACAGTCAACTTCCTCATCTTCGCCGCCATTCTCTACTACCTCGTGGCAGAACCGGTCAAAAACTTCTTCAAGAACCGCTCCGAGAAGATAGCCAAACTCCTTGAAGAGGTCCAGACCAAATTGAAGGAGGCGAGGCTGGAGAAGGAGCGGGCGGAGCAGGAGCTGGAAAAGGCCCAAGCCTTCACCAAGGAGATCCAGCAGATCACCGAGAAGGAGATAGAGGTCATCGTCAAACATATCAAGGAGCAGATCCAAGAGGAGCTGGAGGTCCTGGAGAAGAGCTTCCAAGAGAATAGGGAGCTGGAACGGCGTAAGAGAATTCGCCAGATAACCCAGGAGGTTCTGGAGAGACTCTTTGAGGATAAGGACCTCAACCTCGACAAGAGTAAATTTGTCACCCTCATCGTCAAAAAGGTTGCCTGATGGTAGAGTTGATAGCGAAACGGTACATCAAGGCGCTCCGCCAGAGCATGGGAAAGGAGGAGCTCAAGGAGACCCTTGAACTTCTCCAGGTCATCAGTGATCTCTTCAAATATCCCGAGATCAGAGGGGTCCTCCTCTCCCCGGAGATCAAAGAGGAGCAGAAGGCCAAGCTCCTCCTGGAGACCCTGAAACCGGAGAACGGGAAGATTGTCAACCTCATCAAGCTCCTCGCCCAGAAACGGCGGATACCCATGATCCCCGCCCTGGCCCGGGAACTGGAGCGGGAGATCGCCATTATGGAAGGCCGCTTCACAGGGTGTCTCTACTCCGATTTCGATCTGACCCCGGAGGAGATCGGAGAGATCGCAAAGGCGCTAGAGAAACGGGTTGGAGGAGAGATAGAGCTCAAGGAGTGCGGGGGGTATGACGGGATCAAGGTGGAGATCGACATCGTCGGCCTGGAGATCGATTTCTCCCGAAGTAAGATCAAGAAGCAGATCATCGAGAACATTCTCAAAGCAATATAAGTAGAAAGGAGTGACAGTGGCGCAGAAACTGCAAGCGGACGAGATCAGTGCGATCATAAAGGAGAGGATAGAGGAGTTCGAACTCAATATCGATGTGGAAGAGACGGGGAAGGTCATCTCCTTCGCCGACGGAGTGGCCAAGGTTTACGGCCTCAACAACGCCATGGCCGGAGAGATGTTGGAGTTCGACAACGGAGATAAGGGAATGGCCCTCAACCTGGAGGAGAGCGATGTAGGGGTCGTCGTCCTCGGAAAGGGTGAAGGGATCCGAGAGGGGAGCAGTGTCAAGAGGCTCGGTCAGCTCCTCAAAGTCCCTGTTGGAGAGGGATTGAGGGGGAGAGTGATCAACGCCATCGGAGAGCCCATTGACGGAAAGGGACCCATCGAAGCCACCGAGTACCGCTATGTGGAGGAGAAGGCCCCCGGAATTATGGCCCGGAAGTCGGTCCACGAACCCCTCCAGACAGGGATTAAGGCCATCGACGCCCTGGTACCCATCGGTCGGGGACAGCGGGAGCTCATTATCGGTGACCGCCAGACAGGAAAGACAACGGTCGCCATCGACACCATCATCAACCAGAAGGGGCAGGATGTTACCTGTATCTATGTAGCCATCGGCCAGAAGCAATCTACAGTAGCCCAGGTCGTCAAGAAGTTGGAAGAACATGGAGCCATGGAGTACACCATCGTTGTCAACGCCGGAGCCAGTGAGCCGGCGGCCCTCCAGTTCCTGGCGGCCTATACAGGGGTGACCATCGGAGAGTACTTCCGAGACAACGGAATGCACGCCCTCATCGTCTATGACGATCTGAGCAAACATGCCGTCGCCTATCGGGAGATGTCTCTCATCCTCAGACGACCTCCTGGACGGGAGGCCTATCCCGGAGATGTCTTCTACATCCACTCCCGACTCCTGGAGCGGGCGGCCAAACTCAACGACAAACTGGGAGCAGGGAGTCTGACTGCCCTCCCCATCATCGAGACCCAAGCGGGCGATGTCTCCGCCTACATTCCGACCAATGTCATCTCCATTACCGACGGCCAGATCTTCCTGGAGTCAGACCTCTTCAACGCAGGTATCCGCCCGGCCATCAATGTCGGTATCTCCGTCTCCCGTGTCGGTGGTGCGGCACAGATTAAGGCGATGAAACAGGTTGCAGGGACACTCCGACTCGACCTGGCCCAGTACAGGGAGTTAGAGGCCTTCGCCCAGTTTGCTAGTGACCTCGATGAGGCGAGCCGCAAGCAGTTGGAGAGGGGTATGCGGATGGTCGAAATCCTCAAGCAACCTCCCTACAGCCCCCTCCCTGTCGAGAAACAGGTGACCATCATCTACGCAGGGGCCAACGGCTTCCTCGACGATATTCCTGTCAACGCTATCAGTAAGTTTGAGTATGAACTCTACGCATTCATCGAAGCCAAATATCCGAGAATTTTCGAGCTCATTCGGGAGCGCAAAGTTCTCGACGATGAGATTAAAGAGCTCCTCAACAAGGCGATCGAAGAGTTCAAAGCTGGATTCAGCGCCGATTAAGGATAGAAGATGGCCAATCTAAAAGAGATCAAGAGGAAGATCGGGTCGGTCAAGAATACCCAGAAGACCACCCGTGCCATGAAGCTCGTCTCCACAGCCAAGCTCCGAAGGACCGAGGAGCTGGCCAAGCGGAGCCGAAGCTACGAAGAGGCGATTAACCAGACTATGAGCGAGATCGCCTCCTCCATCAGAAAATACAAAGTGGGGGGAATACAGGGGCGCTACTTTGAGGAGAGCGAGCTCCCCGCAGTTGTCGACATCATCTTCATCACAGCCGACAAGGGGCTCTGTGGCGGTTTCAACTTCCAGACCATCAAGACCGTCCGAAACCTTATTGCCGACTATGAGAAGAGGGGGAGCAAAGTCCGCCTCAAGGCCATAGGGAAGAAGGGAATTGAGTTCTTCCGCTTCCAGGGTTACCCCCTGGAGAGCGCCGTCGTCGGCCTCAGCTCCTCCCCAGATTACAAGCGGGCCGCCCAGTTCATAGAGACCACCGTCCAAGAATTTCTGGAGGGAGAGAGCGACAAGGTGGTCCTGGTCCACAACGGCTACAAGAATATGATCACCCAGGAGATGAAGCAGATCGACCTCCTCCCCATCGACATCACCGCCTTCAAAGATGTGGAGGTTACCTCCATGATGGAGTTGGAACCAGATGAGGGGGAGAAGGTTCTAGAGTCCCTGATCAATAAATATATCGAATTCAACATGTACTACGCCCTCATCGACTCCTTGGCGGCGGAGCACAGCGCCCGAATGCAAGCCATGGACGCCGCCACCAAGAACGCCAAAGAGATGGTGGAGAAGCTGACCATCAGCTACAACAAAGCACGACAGGAATCTATTACAACCGAGCTGATCGAGATCATCAGCGGTATGGAAGCAATGAAATAAGTAAAGGAGCGTGAATGTCTAAAAAGATAGGAAAAGTGATCCAAGTTATGGGTCCCGTCGTCGATGTTGACTTCGAGGACTACCTCCCAGCCATCAATGAGGCCCTTGAGATGACCCTCGATGTGGAGGGGAAAAAGAGGAGGCTGGTCCTGGAGGTGGCCGCCCACCTGGGAGACAATCGGGTCCGTACCATCGCCATGGACCTCACCGACGGAATTGTACGGGGAATGGAGGTAGAGGCTACGGGAGCCCCCATTAAGGTCCCTGTCGGTGAGGAGGTTCTGGGACGGATCTTCAATGTGATCGGAGAGACCATCGACGAGGGAGAACCCCTAGAGGCCAAAACCTACTGGTCCATCCACAGGAGCGCTCCTCCCTTTGAGGATCAGAGTACAAAACAGGAGATCTTCGAGACAGGGATCAAAGTTGTCGATCTTCTGGCACCCTACGCCAAAGGGGGAAAGGTCGGTCTCTTCGGAGGTGCAGGTGTCGGAAAGACCGTCATCATCATGGAGCTCATCCACAATGTGGCCTTTAAACACTCCGGATACTCTGTCTTCGCAGGAGTCGGAGAGCGGACACGGGAGGGGAACGACCTCTATTTCGAGATGAAGGAGTCCAATGTTCTCGACAAGGTCGCCCTCTGCTACGGACAGATGAACGAACCTCCTGGAGCGAGGAACCGAATCGCCTTGACGGGGCTCACAATGGCCGAGTACTTCCGAGATGAGATGGGGCTCGATGTCCTCATGTTCATCGACAATATCTTCCGATACGCCCAGGCTGGAGCCGAGATGTCCGCCCTCCTCGGACGGATCCCCTCTGCCGTCGGTTACCAACCGACCCTGGCCAGCGAGATGGGACGGCTCCAGGAGAGGATCACATCGACCAAGAAGGGGTCCATCACCTCTGTCCAGGCCGTCTATGTTCCCGCCGACGACCTGACAGACCCTGCACCGGCCTCTGTCTTCGCCCACCTGGACGCTACAACGGTCCTCAACCGCCGTATTGCCGAGAAGGGGATCTACCCTGCCGTCGATCCCTTGGACAGTACATCGAGAATGTTGGACCCCAACATTATCGGTGAGGAGCACTACCAAGTAGCCCGGGGTGTCCAGGCGGTCCTCCAGAAGTATAAGGATCTCCAGGACATCATCGCCATCCTCGGTATGGATGAGTTGAGCGAAGAGGACAAACTCACCGTCGAGAGGGCCCGAAAGATCGAGCGCTTCCTCTCCCAACCCTTCTTTGTCGCCGAGGTCTTCACAGGTTCACCCGGTAAGTATGTGACCCTCCAGGAGACCATCGAAGGGTTCAAAGGGCTCCTCGAAGGGAAGTATGACGACATTCCCGAGGCCGCCTTCTACATGGTCGGAAATATTGAGGAGGCCCTTGAGAAGGCTGAGAAGCTGAAAGCCAAATCTTAAAAGGGTTCCAGATGGATAGTTTGAAATTGGAGATTGTCACTCCCCAGGGGCTCATCTTCCAGGGGGAGGTCAAGAGTGTCACCTTCCCTGGAGAGGAGGGAGAGTTCGGGGTTCTCCCCCGCCACGCCTCCCTCCTCGCCCTCCTGAAACCGGGGGTGATCGAGATCGAGAAGATAGACGGAAATAAGGAGTCTATCGTCATCAACTGGGGCCATGTGAAAGTGGGAGAACAGGGGGCGACAGCCCTCGTGGACGGAGCGATCCCCTTGGAGGGAGCCAGCGAGAGCGAGATTGCCAAGAAGATCGAAGAGGCCAAGGAGCTCATCGAGAAGGCCAGCGAGAACAAGGCCGCCCTGGCCGCTGTAGAGGCACGGATAGAGAAAGCGGCGAAAATTATCTGATGGAGCAGTTCTCCCTCATCACCAGCTATCTGGAGAAGAGCAACTGGATCACAATAGGGATCCTCATTCTCCTCTCCCTCTATTTCATCCTGGTCAACTGGATATTTATCTACCGCTATATCACCCTGACCCTCTGGCTGGGACGGGAGAAGGGCTCCCTGGAGAGTCTCCGCATGGGGAACAAGAGGGCCGCCATGAACTCCTATCTGAACCGCTGTATGATAGGGAACAAGCCGACCCAGGAGAGCGGAGATTACTGTATCTTCGATGCGACACGGGCCAGCACCAAGGGGCTCACCTTCCTCTCCATAGCCGCCTCCACCTCCCCCTTCATCGGCCTCTTCGGCACAGTGGTCTCCATTCTGGAGACCTTCTACCTCCTCGGGAGTACCAAGGCCAGCCTCTCGACCATCAGCGCCTCCATCGGAGAGGCTCTGGTAGCTACAGCGGCCGGGATCTTCGTTGCGGTCTTCGCCTACAGCTACCACCTCATCTTGAAGCGGAAGGCCTACGAGATCATCTCCTATCTCAAGATGCAGATAGATATTCTACTCCAGTACAGGTGAGCTATGTTTGATTGGGAGGAGAAACCGGAACTCAATATCACCCCCCTTGTCGATGTGATGCTGGTCCTTCTCGCTATCCTGATGGTGGCCACCCCCGCCATTGTCTATGAGGAGGAGATCAACCTCCCCCAAGGGTCCAAGACCAAGGCCTACCAGAAGAGGAGCGAGCTCCACATCAAGATCACCAAGAAGAGGGAGATCTTCATAGGGAAGAAGAGGATCCCCTTCCAGAGCTTTCCGGACAACTTCCTCCTCCTCACGGAGAACCTCTCCAAGGACTCCCCTATCTACATTAGCGCCGACCGCTCCCTCTCCTACGGAGATGTGATCTACATTCTCAAGACGGTCAAAGAGGCCGGCTTCACAAAAGTCTCTCTCCTCACCAATGGATAGATTGGGATTGAAACTCTCCTCCCTTCTGGCCTCCATAGCCCTCTACCTCTTCCTCCTCTACCTTCTCGCCACCCACTTTGTCGGGAGGGAGAAGCCCAAGAGATTGGAGATCAAGGGGCAGACCATCGATGTCCTCCTGGAGAGTCCCAAACCCAAGGAGAAGACCCCACCCCACCCTCCAACCCAGAGGAGCCAGCCGACCCCCACCCCTCCCCAGAAGACCCCTTCCAGGGGCTCCCCCTCCCCGAAACCGGTCCAAACCAGCGTCAAAGATCTCTTTGCCTCCCTCAACTCCAAGAGGTACACAACCAAGAAGACCACCTACAAACCGCCTAGAGTCACCCCAAGTCGGTTGAAGAGCAGGCGGGAGCGGGTCCAGGCCAAGAAGCTCCTCTCCAAACTCAATCTGAAGGAGCTGGATACCGCCTCCCGCAAATCGATAAAGGCCGTCTCCGGCGAGAACGACCCCTACCTCCAGCGGGTTTACAAGATTCTCTACGAAAACTGGACCCCATCGAAACTGAGTGCCGGTTCCAGCGGCAAGGTGGAGATCACAATCGATCCCTCCGGCGCCTTCAGTTACAGGGTTGTCCAGTGGTCCGAAAATGAGCTCTTCAACAGGGAGCTCCGAGACTATCTGAACTACCTCCGCACCATTAAATTTCCCCGTCCCAAGAAAAGGCGCACCTTCCTAGTGAGATTTGAAGCCAAAGAGTAGTCTCAATTTTTTACCCTTTGTACCGATATTGTTTCTCCCAAATGGCCCTATACACTTCTATGATAAAATTTTGATAGAGGATAGGGATAGAGATCAAGGCGATAGAAGAAAGGAGGAAAGTAGGGCGCTCCCGACTGCAAGGGTGCCGTTCCTCGGTGAGATGGAAGAGAGAGGAGACTTCCGGAAGAGCCGATCGGGACCGGTGTCGGGAACTGCGCCTGAAAGAGAGGATGATGAAGAGAGTTTTTCTACTGGTACTGCTGACCCTGGGGCTTTCGGCCTCGGACCTGACCCTGGAGATTGTCAAAGAGGTGGGGAATGAGCCGAAGATCGCCGTCGAAAATGGGACAACTGGAGTAGAGAGCCGTCTCGATAAGAAGTTTTTCAAGCTGATCATTGGAGATCTGACTGTCACCTCCCACTTCAATGTGGACGATAAGGAGCGGAGGGTCAACTTCGACGACGCCATCGACCAGATCGCCTACAGGGACAAGGAGTATCTCCTCCGCTACAAGCTCTTCTACGACGATCGGGGGAGACTGGGGGCCCGGGTCTTCCTCTTTGACTTGGCCCAGAATAGGCGGATCTTCGAGAAATCCTATACCGTCAGCGACCGCCAACGCTACCCCTTCATCGCCCACAAGATTGTTTACGACATCAACAAGGTCCTCAACTTCCCCGATGTCTCCTTCCTCAGGAGTTTTGTCATCTTCTCCAAATATACAGGGGCGAAGCGGGCCGATATTGTTGTGAGCGACTACACCCTCACCTACCAGAAAACCATTGTGAGTGGAGGGCTCAACCTCTTTCCCAAATGGGCCTCCAAGGAGCAGAGGGCCTTCTACTATACAGATATGAGCGGGGAGAAACCGACCCTCTACCGGGTCGATCTCTACCAGGGGACCAGGAAGAAGATTATCTCCAGCCCCGGTATGCTGGTCTGTTCCGATGTCAGCGAAGATGGGAAGCAACTCCTCCTCACAATGGCTCCGGGCATGCAACCCGATATTTACCTCTACGACCTTCCCTCTGGCCGACTGGAACGGGTCACCTACTACAGGGGGATCGATGTCAATGGGAACTTCACAGAGGGGGGGAGGAAGATCGTCTTCGTCTCCGATCGACTGGGCTATCCTACCATCTTTGCCAAGGAGGTAGATTCCAGGGCCGTCGAGAGGCTGGTCTATCATGGGCGGAACAACAGCTCCTGCACAACCAGCGGCAACTATGTGGTCTACTCCAGTCGGGAGACCAACAACGCCTTTGGACGAAATACATTTAACCTCTACCTCATCTCGACAACCAGCGACTACATAAGGAGATTGACGGCCAACGGGGTCAACATCTTCCCCCGATTCGCTCCGGATGGAGAGACCCTCCTCTTCATCAAGGAGTATGCCAACCAGACAGGTCTTGGGGTTCTTCGGCTCCGATACAACAAGAGCTATATCTACCCCCTCTACACAGGGAAGATCCAGTCGATAGATTGGTAAATTAAAGTCCGTTATGCTAGAATAGGAAGGTCGAAGAATTAATTTTTCCAAAAGGATATACCATGAAAAGAGCTCTCTTTCTAACATCGGTTGTGACAGCCCTCCTCCTCTTCACCGGGTGTAGCCAGAAGAGTGTGGAGGTAGAACCCCAAGAACCTACAGCAGGCCAACCCCAAGCCCAGGAGGTGACAGAGGGGTCCGATCTCAAGAGTATTAGTGAGATGGGAGAGGGGCTCACCGAGGATCAGAAGATGGCCCTCATGAAGAGGATCGAGAGGGAGGCCAAGAAGATCTACTTTGACTTCGATAAGTACAATATCAGGCCGGACCAGGTTCCCCGGGTTGACTACGATGCCCAGCTCTTCAACAGACCTGAAGCCAAACCCTTCAGAATAAAGGTAGAGGGGAACTGTGACGAGTGGGGGAGCGACGAGTACAACTACGCCCTGGGACTCAAGAGGGCCAAGAGTGTCCGAGACGCCCTGGTGGCACGGGGGGTCGAAGGGGAGAGACTCACTATTATCAGCTACGGAGAGAGTAACCCTGTCTGTACAGAGCATACCCAAGAGTGTTGGGCCAAAAACAGACGGGTCGAATTTGAGCTGATCCCATAAAAAGGAGGGGGCTTGCACCGACTTCTCATAACCCTTTTCCTGGCCGCCACCCTCTGGGGGGCGGGGGAGCCCTCGGTCTTCGAGGCTGGAGACCTGGATAATCCCAACCCCTACGGACTGACACCGACAGAGAAACATATCCTCAAGAACTCCCAAGCCATCAAAGAGATCAAGAAACAGCTCTTCACCCTCCAGGAACAGATCAACACCCTCTCCGAGACCGTTGAGGGGCTCAAGAGTGTGGTGGAGGGTCTCGACCAGCGGATCAACAATTTGGAGAAGAGTGACAAGAGGGATCTGGAAGAGAGGATCACCCGTCTCCGAGGAGATCTCAACAGCTCCATAGAGGTTCAGAAGGAGAACTACAACCAGATTGAAGGGGTCTTGAAGAAGCTGACAGCCTTGATAGATAAGATAGATGCCTCCTACATCTCTAGGAGAGAGTTCCGGAGGGAGATAGAGAGGATCTATAGCCATCTCAACGGCGGAAGTGGAGTAGTCACCTCTGGAAAGAGCGGTGCCCAACTCTACAGAGAGGGGCGGCAGGCCTACAAGAGAGGGGAGTATGCCAAAGCTCGGGAGCTCTTCCTGGCATCTGCGGCCAAACACTACAAACCTGCGGCCAGCAACTTCTACGCAGGGG
This sequence comes from Campylobacterota bacterium, assembly GCA_013153715.1. GTDB lineage: Bacteria > Campylobacterota > Campylobacteria > Campylobacterales > Nitratiruptoraceae > Nitratiruptor. The sequence goes on from JAADDW010000014.1 coordinate 82,511, forward strand.
AGAGTTGCTACTACCAGAAGGAGTACTCCTGTGCCGTTGACCACTATAAGAAGAGCGCCTCCCTCTATCAGAACGCCTCCTATATGCCGACCCTCCTCCTCCATACCGCCATCTCCTTGGATAGATTGGGAGACAAGGAGGAGGCCAAAAAGTTCTATGAGTCTGTTCTCAAACTCTATCCCGACTCAAAGGCCGCCGAGATAGCGAAGAAGAATCTGAAGAAGCTCTGAAACCCAGGGGATTCCTCCAGACCTCCCCTGGATCTCCACTCCAAAAAAATCTCCATCTCTCCAGTAGTTAAGGGTGAATTAAGGTTCTAGAAAGGTTAATGTGCTACAATCTCCTCGTAATCTCACCTAAAGGTAGTTCAATGGCAATAGAAGATAACAAAGTGGTCGGAATAGAGTACACCGTCAAAGATGCGAAGAGCGGAGAGATCATCGATAGCAATGTGGGCCACAAGCCCTTGGAGTTCATTACAGGGAAGAACCACATCATCCCAGGACTCGAAAAAGAGATCAAGAAGATGAACCCCGGAGAGGAGGCCGATATTCTCGTCCCTGCAGAGGAGGCCTACGGAACCCATAACCAAGAGGCCGTCCAGAAGCTCCCCAGGGAGCAGTTTCAAGGGATCGATCTCCAGAAGGGGATGACCCTCTACGGCCAGGGAGAGAACGGAGAGACCGTCCAGGTGACAGTTGTCGATTTCAACGACCAGGAGGTGACCATCGACTTCAACCACCCTCTGGCAGGAAAAGATCTCATGTTCACCGTCAAGGTGGTCAGTGAACGGGATGCAACTCCGGAGGAGGTCCTCACAGGCCAGGTCCAGCAGGAACATTGTGACGACGGGAGCTGTGGTTGCGGCCACTGAGGGGGAGTTGAAACTGGGGAGTACCGATGAAACAGGTAGTCTATCTCTTCCCGGGACAGGGAAGCCAGAAGGTAGGGATGGGGCGGTCCTTCTACGACGCCCTGCCGGAGGTGAGGGAGTACTTTGAAGAGGCCAGTGACCGACTGAAAGTCGATATGGCCCAACTCCTCTTTGAGCCCAACGAGCTCCTGGACAGAACACCCTACACCCAGCCTGCCATTCTCCTCGTCAGCTCCATAGCCCACCTCCTCTTCCAGAAGGGCTCCTCCCTCCAACCCCTGGCCGCCCTAGGCCACTCCTTGGGAGAGTTCACCGCCCTTGTCAGCGTCGGGGCCCTCGACATGGGGGACGGAGTAGAGCTGGTCCATCGGCGGGGAGCCCTCATGGAGGAGGGAGCCAAAGGGGTAGATGGAGGAATGATGGTGGTCCTCGGCCTGGAGGATCGGGTTGTGGAGGAGATCTGCCAGAAGGCTCGGGAAGAGGGGCTCCAGGTCTGGCCTGCCAACTACAACAGCGAGGGACAGATTGTGGTGGCCGGCATCAAGGAGGATCTCATGGCCACAGAGAGTCGATTCAAAGAGGCGGGGGCCAAGAGGGCCCTCCTCCTCAATATGAGTGTGGCCAGCCACTGCCCCCTCATGGCCGATGCCAGTAGGAAATTGGGGGAGCTGGTGGAGAGATTTCTCCGGGACTCCTTTACTGCTCCGGTCATCTCCAATGTGACAGCCTCCCCCTACCAGACCAAGGAGGAGGGGGTCCAGCTCCTCCCAAAACAGCTGGTCCAGCCGGTCCTCTACAAACACTCTATCAAGGCCGTAGAGGATCGGACCGATCTCTTCATCGAATTTGGAGAGGGAAAGGTTCTGACAGGCCTCAACAGGAGGATTACCAAGGTTCCGACAATAGCTGTCCACGACATGGAGAGTCTGGAGAGGGCCCTTAAGGAGGTGGCATGATCGCCATCATGGGGGCGATGCCCGAAGAGATAGAGCCCATTCTCGACTTCATCGGTGAGTACCGCTCCTATGAGTTCGCCCAGAATATCTACTACCAGGGAGAGTACAAGGGGATCCCCCTGGTTGTGGCCTACAGCAAGATCGGAAAGGTCTTTGCTTCTCTGACTGCCAGCGTCCTCATTCAACACTTCAAGGCGGAGAAGCTCCTCTTCACCGGAGTAGCCGGAGCCCTCAACCCCTCCCTCAAAATAGGGGACCTCATAGCGGCCCGGAGACTCTGCCAGCACGATCTCGACATTACCGCCTTCGGCCACCCCTTCGGCTATGTTCCCGAGGGGAAGGTCTTCATCGAGGCCGATAGGGAGCTCCTCCTCCTGGCCCATGAGGTCGCCCGGGAGAAGGGGATCGACCTGAAGGAGGGGACAGTGGCCACAGGGGATCAGTTCATCGCCGATCCGGCCAAGAAGGAGTGGATCGCCACAACCTTCGGAGCCGACGCCATCGAGATGGAGGGGGCGGCGGTAGCCGTGGTCTGTGACGCCTTCTCCGTCCCCTTCTTCATACTCCGTTCCATCAGCGACGCCGCAGATATGGAGGCCAGTTTCGACTTCGACAGCTTCCTCCGAGACTCCTCACGGAGGAGTGGAGAGTTCATGAGAGCGATGCTCGACAGGATGGCATGAAGCGGGCGGAGATCTCCAAAAAACTCCTGAAACAGGCGGCCCGTACAACTGTAGAGTTTAGACTGGTAGGAGAGGGGGATCGGATCCTGGTCGGACTGAGCGGGGGGAAGGATTCCCTGACACTGGTCCACTTCCTCAAACATCTGGAGCGGGTCGCCCCCTACAATTTCACCTTCAAAGCCCTTACCATCTCCTACGGCATGGGGGAGGAGTACAGCTTCTTAACAGACCACTGCCGGGAGTATGGAATAGATCATGAGGTCTATGAGACCGACATCTTCCAGATCGCCCAGGAGAAGATTCGCCAGAACTCCTCTTACTGCAGTTTCTTCTCCCGTATGAGACGGGGAGCCCTCTACACCTACGCTCTGGACCACGGCTTCAACAAAGTGGCCTTGGGACACCACCTCGACGATGCCATCGAAAGCTTCTTTATGAATATGCTCTACAACGGGGCCCTCCGCTCCATGCCCCCCATCTACAGGAGCAGTAAGGGGCTCTATGTGATCCGCCCCCTCATCGAGGTTCGGGAGAGACAGCTGGCGGGCTTCGTGAAGAGGAACAACTTTAGAGCCGTAGGAGATGAACTCTGTCCAGCCCTCCGTTTCGATGTGAAGGAGCCCTATGTAAGGGAGAATATGAAAGAGTTTCTCAGGGAGCTAGAGGGGAGATTTCCCGATGCGGTCAAATATATTCGGGCCTCCTTCCGCCACATCCACGACGATACCTTCTTGGACAGGGAGAGACTCTCTATCTGAAGGCCGCATCGGCAAGGGTGAGGGCGAAGAGGGGCTCTCCGCCCCCCTCCCGACAGACCTTGGAGGCCTCCCTCAAGGTGGTCCCCGTCGTCACAATATCATCGACCAGGATGATAGACCCCTTGGGCCCCCTGTAGATGAAATTCCTCGGATGGCTGAGCCGATACTCCCTGCTCTTCCCGCTGTAGTGGACTCTGTTCCTGGGGATAAGTCTGTTGTAGAGAGGTTTGATACCCCCCTCCTGCCCCAGGGCGTGGGCGAGAATGGCCGTATGGCTATACCCCTCCCTCCCTATCCGATCATCGATAGGGATGGCATAGCTCTCCAGGGAAAACTCCCGACCGAAGAGGCGAAAGGAGCGGGAGGCCATAATCCTATAGACTTCCGCCCCGATAAAGCTGTGTTTTGTATGGAGGAGGGGGGCTATCTCCCCGTAGCTGTAGAAGCTATAGACCCAGAACCCCTCCTCCAACTCCCTCTTGAGGAGGGTCGGAGTCAGAAACTCTTTCTGACAGCGGCGGCAGATGATCTGCCAACTGAACCCCTCACAGACCAAACACCGCACACCGCTCCTCCATGCGGGCCACAACCTCATCGAGGATCTCCCTCACAAGCTCCTCCACCCGCTCCTGGTACCTTCCGAGTCCAAGGTCGATACTCCGCTTGACGACAATCTTCTCGATGGCCAGATGCCCCCTCCTCTGAAATTGGGCCCGAAACTCTCCATATCCCAAGACCCTCCTCCCCTTGACCACAATGAGAAACCTATCGATATGGAGGGTTATATTGAGGGGGGCCCGACACTTTTCCCCCACCCTCTGGAGAAACTTCCCCTTGATGTAGGCCCCTATATCGTGGTCGATGGTGATCTTTCGGGAGGGCTCCTCCAGATAGCCGACAACCCACGGAGTCTCCAGGTGGTTCTCAATTCTCAACTCTATGGAGGAGGTGCTGGGGAGGGGAGGGAGGGGGAGGTGGAGGGTGGTGAGCCGAACTGTACAACCGAGGAAGAGGAGGAGGGGGAGGAGAAGGGGGAGGGCCATTAATCTATTTTGAGGACAGAGAGGAAGGCCTCCTGGGGGAGCTGGACCTTCCCGATAGACTTCATCCGCTTCTTCCCCTCCTTCTGTCTCTCCAAGAGCTTCCGCTTCCGTGTAATATCGCCCCCGTAACATTTGGCCGTCACATTCTTCCTCAAGGCGCTCACAGTCTCCCGGGCGATAATTTTGTTTCCGATACTGGCCTGGATCGCCACCTCGAAGAGCTGACGGGGAACCAGCTCCTTCATCTTCTTCACCAGGTCCCGCCCCTTGGCCTGGGCCTTCTCCCGGGGAACAATGACCGAGAGGGCATCCACAACCTCTCCAGCCACCCGTATATCCAGCTTGACCAGATCCCCCTCCCTGTAGCCGCTGAGTTCGTAGTCGAAACTGGCGTACCCCTTGGTCACGGTCTTAAGCTTGTCATAGAAGTCCATAACAATCTCATTCATCGGGATCTCATACTCCAGGAGGACCCGATCCTCGGTGATATACTCCATCTTCTGCTGAACTCCCCTCCGCTCATTGACCAGCTGAATCACATTCCCGAGGAACTGGGAGGGGACGATGATAGTGGCCCTGACATAGGGCTCATAGATCGCCTCTATCTCCTGGGGAGGGGGGAGCTGGCTGGGGTTCTGAATTTCGACGATGGAGCCATCCCTCTTCTGGACCCTGTAGGTGACTGTGGGGGCTGTGGCTATGAGCTCCAATCCAAACTCCCTCTCCAGCCGCTCCTTCACAACCTCCATATGGAGGAGCCCGAGAAAGCCCACCCTGAAACCGAAACCGAGGGCTGTCGATGTTTCGGGTTCATAACTGATGGCGGCGTCGTTGAGCTTCAGCTTATCCAGGGCCTCCCGAAGCTCCTCGAACCGATCGGTATCTATCGGATAGAGGCCTGCGAAGACAAAGGGTTTCGCCTCTTCAAAACCTGCAATGGGCTCTGAGGTGGGATTATTGGCGTCGGTGATCGTATCCCCGACCTGGACATCTTTAATGTTCTTGAGCCCCAGAACCACAATTCCGATCTCTCCCGTCTTGAGCTCCTCTGTCTCCTGGGGATTGATGGGGTGGGGATACATGAGATCCAGAACCTCGTGGCTCTTCCCTGTCCCCATAATCAGAACCTTCTCCCCCTTCCTAATGGTCCCATCAAAGACCCTCACCAGGGCCAGAGCTCCCAGATAGTTATCAAACCAGCTGTCATAAATGAGGGCTTTGGTAGGGGCGGCGGGATCCCCTTTGGGCGGCGGGATCCGATCGACAATGGCATCGAGAAGCTCCCTGATCCCCTGACCCGTCTTGGCACTGACCTCCAGGGCGTCGGTGCAGTCGAGGCCGATGGTATTCTCAATATCCTCCTTGACCCGATCCGGATCGGCGGCAGGGAGATCGATCTTGTTGATGACCGGAATGAGCTCCAGATCGTTCTCCAAGGCGATATAGACATTGGCGATGGTCTGGGCTTCCACCCCCTGGCTGGCATCGACAACCAGAAGGGCCCCCTCACTGGAGGCCAGGGAGCGGCTCACCTCGTAGCTAAAGTCCACATGGCCCGGAGTGTCGATGAGGTTGAGAATATACTCCTTCCCATCCCTCTTGTAGGTCAAGCGGACACTCTGGGCCTTGATGGTGATCCCCCGCTCCCGCTCGATCTCCATCGTATCCATCACCTGGTCGCTCATCTTCCGTTCATCGATGGCCCCACACTCCTGAATGAGCCGATCGGCCAAGGTTGATTTCCCATGGTCGATATGGGCAATGATGGAAAAGTTGCGGATGTTCTCCATCTCTCTCCTAAATCTCTGAAGCTTTGATACCGCTATAGGTGATAACCGCTATGGCTATGGCCAGCGCAATGGCGAAAAGGTACTCCATTTTTACAATTCCCGTAAACTTTTGATCTTTTCTATGATAGCTAAATTTATTTTCAAAACGACACCACTCAGAACTACAACTCCAATACCATCCATCGTCAAGGGGAGTCTATCCCATCTCTCTTCGCCCCCTCACCCCTCACACAAAGAGACTATTGACACTCTCATTGAAATAGACCCGTCTGATCACTTCACCAAAGAGGTTGGCGACACTGAGGACCTTGATCTTGGGGGACTCCCTCTTGAGGGGGAGGGTGTTGGTCACCACCAGCTCGTCCAGCTCCCCCTCCTCAATCCGCTCATAGGCGGGACCGCTCAGGACAGGGTGGGTACAGCAGGCCATAACCGAATTGGCTCCCCGCTCCTTGAGGGCCGAAGCCGCTTTGACAATGGTTCCAGCTGTGTCGATCATATCATCGACCAGGATCACATCTCTCCCCTCGACCTCTCCGATAATATTCATCACCTCCGACTCATTGGCCCTCTCCCTCCTCTTATCCACAATGACCATATCGTATCCCAGCTTCTGGGCAAAATATCGGGCCCGGGCGACACCTCCAATATCGGGGCTGGCGATAATGGGGTTGGGGAGGTTCTTGTTCTTGATATACTCCTTGAAGATGATGGAGCCGTAGAGGTTATCGACAGGAATATCGAAGAAGCCCTGAATCTGGCCGGCATGGAGATCCATTGTGATGACCCGAGTAATCCCCGCCTTCTCCATGAGATTGGCCACAAGTTTGGCGGTGATGGGGACCCGAGGGGCCGCCTTCCGATCCTGGCGGGCATAGCCGAAGTAGGGGACCACCGCCGTAATAGATGCGGCACTGGCCCGACGGAGGGCGTCGGTCATAATGAGGAGCTCCATGAGATTGGAGTTGGCCGGAGCCCCTGTAGGCTGGACAATGAAGACATCTCTTCCCCGGACGCTCTCTCCGATCTGGACGCTGATCTCCCCATCGCTGAAGCGGGAGATTGTCGCCTTGGAGAGGGGAAGGCCCAGATATTGAACCATCTCCTCGGCAAAGGTCGGGTGGGCAGTTCCGCTGAAGATTTTATAACCTCTCATTATCTCTCCTATAACTTTTTCCACATTGTATCACACAATCCAGCCCCCTCCAAGAACCCTCTCTCCCTGATAGAAGACGCAGGCCTGTCCCCGGGCCACTCCGTAGACCGGCTCCAATACCTGGACGACGGCCACATCCCCATCTATCCGGACGGTGGCCGGGACCTTGTGGGTTCGGTACCGGATCTTCACCTCACACTCCAGCTTCTCCTCCTCCACGAACATATTCAACCCCTTCAGAAGGATACGGCGCCGCTCCAACTGCTCTTTGGGACCGACAACAATCCTATTGAGCTGGGGGATAATATCCAGGACATAGTGGGGATGGCGGGCCTTGAAGACCCGGAACCCCTTTCGCTTCCCGATGGTGTAGTGCATATATCCCTTGTGCTCCCCGATGACCCGTCCCCGGGTATCGACCACCTCTCCGGGCATATCTACATCGGTATGCTCCCTGAGCAGATCGATGTAACTATGCTCCACGAAGCAGATCTCGCTGGACTCCTTCTGCTGGGCTATGGAACGGAGGAGCTCTATCTCCATGGCCTCCCTCTTGATCTCCTCCTTGAGCCGTTCCCCCAGGGGGAAGAGGATGCGGGGGAGGAATTGGGGCTTTAGATTGAAGAGGAAGTAGCTCTGATCCTTCCCCTTGTCCCGGGCCTCGTAGAGGAAGGTTCCATCTGTTCGGGCGTAGTGGCCGGTAGCGACCCTCTCTATCCCCAGCTGGTCGGCGAAGTTGATGAGCTCATTGAATTTCATAACCCGATTACAGAGGGCGCAGGGGTTGGGGGTCGATCCCCCGATATACCCCTCCACAAAGGGGCGGTAAACCCGTTCCCTGAACTCCTGGGTCCGATCCAGGACATGGTAGGGGATCTGGAGGTAGCGGGCAACCTTCTCTATATTCTCAATATTCCTCCTGTGGTACTCCTCGTTGGGGTGGAACTTCATATAGACCCCGACAATATCGTACCCTTCCTCTTTCAAGAGTTTGGCGGTATAACTGCTGTCCACACCTCCACTCAGAGCCACCAAGACCCTCTCACCCACAGGGCCCCCTTTAGTTGGAGTCAAAGAGCCGTTTGAAGAATACCGCCATAGTCGGAGTATCCTTGATATGCTGGCCGTCTTTGGTGAGGTTGTTGGTCAATTTCTTCACAATATTGGCTATCTGGATGGCGGGAATGGAACTCTTGAAATCCCGAACCACCAGCTTCCGCTGTCTCGTCGCATCCTCTATTGTCCTGTTCCGTTCAACCGTTCCGAGAAAGTCGATATGGATATTTTTCAGATGTTTTTCGGCCACCTTGATGATCTTCTTGGCCACCTCCTCCCCATCCTTCTCACTCTTGGCCTGGTTGACAATGATATAGATCTCCTCCTGGAGTTTGGCACTATACTTGATGAGTGTGTAGGCGTCCATAATGGCCAGGGGATCGGGCATGGTGACAATAATTGTATCGGTGGCCGCCTCCACAAAGGTCCTCACATTCTGGTCGATCCCGGCCCCCGTATCGATAATGAGAAAGTCGAGATCGGTGAACTCCTCCATCCCCTTGTAGAACTGCTCCCGTATCTGGCTGTTCTTGTAGGAGAGAATCTCCTCGCTGTTCTCCCCCGGAATAAAGAGGAAATTGTTGTTAATCTCTATCACTATATCCCTGAATTCCGCATCTCCCTTGAGAACATCGAGAATGGTCTTCTCCGGTTTCACCCCGAGGATAATATCCTGATTTGCCAGACCTATATCCGCATCGAAGAGGGCTATCTTGTACCCGTAGATAGAGAGCAGATAGCTGATATTTGCGGCTAGTGTACTCTTGCCCACGCCACCTTTACCACTGGTAATCGTAATAAATCTCATCTAACCTCTCCCATATATCTTAATGGAATTATAACAGACTCTCGCTCCATCCAGTAACGATGGGGGATTATCAAATCGTCGCTCTGTACTCTCCGATCCTCAAAGAAGATAATATCGAGATCAAGTGTACGGGGAGCATTGGGAAAGCTCCTTCTCCGTCCGAAGCGGCGCTCGGTCCTCAGCAGAAAGTGGAGTAGCTCTCTCGGCGAGAGTTTGGTGCAGAGAAAGAGAATGGCATTGAAGAAGTCCGGCTGATCAGGATAGCCAAAGGGTGGATTTTTCAGTATGGGGGAGGTAGCTACCAGACCTACCCTCCGATTGGCCGCCAACATGAGAGCCAATTTACGAAAAACCATAGTAACATCTCCTATGTTCCCCCCAACTCCAACCACCGCAAAAGCACCTCCTCTACATCTCCCAAAGAGGCGGGGAAAGGTTGGAAAGAAATAGAGTACCAACGAGGAAGAGAGCCGCTCTTTCATGGTAGTAGCTCTGCCCGGCCAGAATCCATATAGACCATATCCTCGATACGAATTCCGAAGGCCCCGGGAATGTAGATACCCGGTTCTATGGTGAAGACCATCCCATCTTCAATGATCTGTCGGTTCCGAGAGTTAATAAAGGGCATCTCGTGAATATCGAGACCGACTCCATGTCCCAGGGAGTGGACAAACCGCCCCCGGAACTCGCTCCTTTCCACAATATCCCGGGCAAGGGCGTCGATCTCCCGGGCCTCCATACCGCTCCGCGCCCCTTCGATGGCGGCCTCCTGGGCCCTCCGCACCACATCGTAGGCCCTCTGGATGAGGGGATCGGAAAAGGATTGATCTTTACCCCAGTGGAACCCCTCTCCGAAAAGGGCCGTTCTGGTCCTATCGGAACAGTACCTCTCATAGCGGATTCCGCCGTCGAAGAGAATCAGATCTCCCCGGGAGAGCTTGAGAGAGGAAGGATGGGCGTGGGGTTTGGCGGCATTCCCGTTGAGGGCCACTATAGGTTCGAAGCTGAGGTCGTAGAGCCCCCTTCGGGTCAGAAACTCCTGGGCCGCAAATCTCAGCTCCCGTTCGCTCTTCCCCTCCCCCTCCTGAACCAGATACTCTCCAAACCGGTGGAAAGCCTCCCTATTGAGCTGGGCCGACCGGCGGATCAACTCTATCTCTTCCGGGCTCTTGATGGCCCGTCTCTTCCACGAGAGGTCGGGGGAGGGGTGGAACTGGGTCGTCACCCCCTTCCGCAACCCCGTCAGACTCTTACAATCAAACTCCTTGGGGTCATAGGCGATCTTCGGAACCCGCAACCTCCGCAGAATCCTTCGGGCCTGAGCCACGAGATCCCTTGCCTCCACCACTTCGGCCCCCTTGACATGCTCCTTGGCCTCAGTGGTATACCGGGCATCGGTAATAAAGAACGACTCCCCCCCTACGGCTATAAAGATGGCGTTGTCACAGCTGAAACCGCACTCGTAATAGATGGCATTCTCATCTTTGAGGATATAGTCCACTCTTTCCTAACCTTGCCGACCCTGTTGCTGGGTTTGTTGCTGGGCTTTGATGGCCTCAATCTCATTGAAGATCTGCCGCATGGCCACCATGGCCAGATGGTAGCTGAAGGGGCCAAAGCCTGTAATGACACCTGCACAGACAGGGGCGATGAGACTCTTCTGACGGAACTCCTCCCTCCTGTAGATATTGCTGATGTGGACCTCTATCGTCGGAAGCTGGACGGCCGCAATGGCGTCCCTGATGGCTATCGATGTATGGGTGAGGGCCGCCGCATTAATAATAATTCCATCTGAGTCTCCCAAACACTCCTGGATCTTGTCTACAATCTCCCCCTCAAAGTTGCTCTGGAAAAACTCGATCTCCATATTGTTGGCGTCGGCAAAGGCCTTCATCTGGGTATGGATCTCCTCCAACTTCATGGGGCCGTAGATCTGCTGTTCCCTGATACCCAACATGTTGAGGTTGGGTCCCTGAATGACCATAACTTTCATAAGCCTCCCTTTTATGTTGTGATTTTAAGGTATGATTATAGCAATTTTTTACAAATTTTTTCACCTTTTCCCCCTTTTGGAGGAGGAGAACCGACCTCTTCCTTTCTTGTGATATAATCCCCCTATGGAAGCGACAGGGATCCAGAGAGACCTCCATCAGCTGGACGGCCACAGAGCCTCCCTCCACGCCGTCTCCGTGAGACGGAGCACCGCCTGCAACACCACAACCCCGACTCCCCAAGGGGGATCGGGTTACCGACCTCTGCGACCCTTCAGGTCCGGAGCAGTCGATAAAGGGGAGAGATGAAGATTATCAGAGTTCCATACATTCTCACACCCGACCGGGTCCTCCTGGACCATGAGATCTGTTTCCAGGAGAGGATTATCGGAATAGGGAAAGAGCTCTCCAGAGAGTATCCCGAGGCTGAGGTTATCAGTTGGGAGGGGAAAGTCCTCCTCCCTGGCTTCTGCAACCCCCATATCCACCTGGAGTTCAGCGCCAACAGGGCGACCCTCAGCTATGGAGAGTTCCTCCCCTGGCTGGAGAGTGTCATCGAGTACAGGGAGGAGCTCATTCCCCGGTGTGATGAGGAGTGTATCCGAAGGGCGATAGAGGAGGTGATCGGAAGCGGAACCACCACCATTGGAGCTATCAGTAGCTACGGCCACGACCTGGAGCCCCTCGTCCGCTCCCCCCTCAATGTCCTCTACTTCAGCGAGCTCATCGGATCCAATCCCGCCGCCGCAGATCCCCTCTTCGCCGACTTCATTGAGCGCTACTACCGGGCCCAGAAGTATGAGAGCCAGCGGTTCAGAAACGGCATAGGGATCCACTCTCCCTATGCGGTCCACCATGTCCTGGCCAAGAAGGCCCTGGAGATAGCCAGGAGGGAGGGGGTTCCCGTCACGACCCACTTCATGGAGAGTCGGGCTGAGAGGGAGTGGATCGATGGAGATAGGGGCCCCTTCCGCTCCTTCTTCCAGAAATTTCTGGGACAGAGCCGGGCTGTCAATAGGAGCAGAGAGTTTCTGGAGCTCTTCCACGGACTCCGAACCCTCTTTGTCCACGCCATCTGGTCTACCGACGAAGAGCTGGAACTCATGGCCCAGGGAGAGAGCCAGATCGTCCACTGCCCCATCTCCAACAGACTCCTCGGCAATGGGGTCCTAGACCTCAAAAGGCTCAGGGACCATGGGTTGGACTACATGGTGGCTACAGATGGATTGAGCTCCAACTACTCCCTCAACCTCTACGAAGATCTCCGGGCCGCCCTCTTCCTCCACCCAGAGGAGAATGCGGTTCAGCTGGCCCGGGACCTCATTGTCAGAGCCACCCGATCGGCCAGCTGGCTAGGATTTGAGAGCGGATCCCTGGAGGTCGGATATATGGCCGACTTCCAGATAGTCTCCCTCCCCCCCGATCTCAGAGGGGTAGAGGAGATCTATCTCCATACCATTCTCCACACGAAGAGACCGGAAGCAATCTACCTGAAAGGGGTCAGATATGGCGAACGGAAATAACGGAGGGGAGAAGGGAGGAAAGAGGGGAGGAGTTCGGGAGTTCCTCTCCACCCTCTTCTTCCCCCTCACATCGACACTAGACTTTCTCCAGAGCTACTTCAAGGGAATTCTCATCTTCCTCCTCCTCCTCTTCCTCATCTCTACAATCCCCCAGGGGGGTATTGGAGAACCCAACCTCATCACAGTCACACTGAGGGGGGCCATTATCGACAGCGCCAAGGTCCTCAAAGAGATTGAGGAGGCTGAGAAACCCCGTTACAAAGGGGTCCTCTTCGTCATCGACTCCCCCGGAGGAGCTGTGGCCCCCTCCATCGAGATCAGCCGGGCCATCAAGAGGCTCCGGAGGAAGAAGCCAGTCGTCGTCTATGCCGCCGGGACCCTGGCCAGCGGGAGCTACTACAGCGCCATCTGGAGCAATGAGATTGTAGCCAATCCGGGGGCCATCGTCGGCTCCATCGGGGTCATCTTCGAGAGCCCCATCATCGAGGATCTCCTCAAGAAGATCGGCGTAGAACCCCAGGTGGTCAAGGCGGGAAAATATAAGGAGGTCGGCACCCCTTTCCGCCGCTGGAAACCCTATGAGGTCGCCGAGATCAAAAAGGTGATCGAAGATACCTATGAGATGTTTGTCCGAGAGGTCTGCCAGGCCAGAAAGTTGGATTGTAGAGATCGGGAACGCTTCGCCGAGGCCCACATCTTTACGGCCCGCCAAGCCAAGGAGGTGGGACTCATCGACAGAGTGGGGACAATCGATCTGGCCAAGAAGGAGGTCATTCGGCTCTCCAAGGTGAAGAGACCGGTCTGGAAGAAGCCTACCAAATTTGAAGAGCTCATCAAGGAGCTCTCCAACCAGACAGCCTCCCTCCTGGCATCACTCCTCCTTGGGGGGAAACTCTGGTAAAAAGGGAAACTGGCGGTAGGGAATGGAGTGGGCGAGGAAGTAGGCGAAGGCCTCCTCCACCCGTCCCTCCCCATCGACCACCTCAATAACCTCCCTCCTGTAGTAGCGGGGCACCTCTTCGAGGCGGTCCACCATCTTCAGAGTCGGGAGATCGACCTCATAGAGCTCCCCCGCCACATGTTCCCCCTCTCCAGGGGCATCGATGAGGTAGGGGTACCACCTCTTGGGGGCCACGAGGGGGTAGCGTTCTCGGGTCCACCTCTTCCCGAGGTAGCGGGCCTTGGAGAGGAGGGAGTGGTTGGCCAGCCCCCGCTTTAGAGTTCCGTAAACAAAGAGTTTGTACCTCATCGAACCTCTCCTTCTCCAGGGAGCTCCGATCGGGCCCCTTCCACCAGAGCTCTAGGCTGTCAGGCGGCCCTGCTTCTCCTCATACTCTACCAGCTTCATCACCTCCTCCTCCGAGACAGGGCGGCTGAAGTAGTAGCCCTGGTAGTACTGGAACCCCATCTCCTTGAGGAGATCGAGAATTCTGCTGTTCTCAACCCCCTCGGCAATACACCGCATGTCGAAGATGTTGGCCGTTTCGAGAATGAGCCGGACTATCTCCTGCTTCCGCTTCTCGAAGATATTGAGGATGAAGCTCTTGTCAATCTTCAATGTCTCCACATCCAGCTGTTCCAGATAGCTGAGGGAGGAGTAACCGATCCCGAAGTCGTCGATACTGAAGGTGAGGCCCAACTTCTTGAGCTCTGCGATAATCTCCTTGGTCTTGTCCAAATCCTTGACCAGGGCATCCTCCACAATCTCAAACTCCAGAAAGGGGGTCTCGCTCTTCCACGGAGCCAAGATCTCCTTGGTATGGGAGAGGAAGTTGTTGTTATTGAACTGATCGGCGGAGATGTTGATACTGATGGGGTAGCGGTACTCCAACTTCTTGATCATCTTGCAGGCCTCTTTGACAACGAAGCAACCAATATCGAAGATGAGTCGGCTCCCTTTGGCGGCAAAGAGGAAGCGGTCCGGACCGACGATCCCCTTGGTGGGATGGTTCCAGCGGAGGAGCCCCTCGAAACCGATAATGGCATTGTCTCTGATCCGAACCTTGGGCTGATAGACGAGGAAGAGCTCCCCCTGCTCCAGGGCCTGCTCCAGATCGTTTTTCACAATGAGGTACTCTTTGGAGGCGTGGTCCAGCTTGTCGTCGAAGAAGACAAACTGGTTCTTCCCGTTCCGCTTGGCGTAGTACATGGCTATATCGGCATTGGTGATCACCTCCTTGGCCTCCGTCTCCCTGTGGGGGAAGAGGTATATCCCGATGGAGAGGGAGATATTGAAGACTCGATCCTCCACGGTAATCGGTTCGGCAAAGGCGTCTAGAATCCTCTTGGCCAGCTGGTTAGCCTTCTCAAAGGCCCTCTCCCTATCTTTGCCGAGGGAGGGGACCAGGAGGGCGAACTCATCTCCCCCCAGTCGGGCCAGTATATCCCCCTCCCCGGCCAGCTCCCTGAGCCGCTGGGAGAAGGCGATCAGAACCTGATCTCCCACATCGTGGCCGTAGGTGTCATTGATATATTTGAAATCGTCCATATCGATGTAGAAAAGGGCTCCGAACTCCCCACTCTTCTTGACCCGCTTGTAGAGCTCCTCCAGCTCCTCGACAAACCGTTTCCTGTTGAAAAATTCGGTGAGGAGATCGTGGTTGGCACTGAACTCTATACTGTCCTGGGCCTCCTTCAGTTCGGTAATATCGAAGAAGTGGGCGATATAGTTGGTGATGTTCCCCTGGCTATCCTTTATAGCACTGATGGAGAGGAGCTCAGGATAGATGGTCCCATCTTTCCGTTTGTTGTAGATCTCCCCCTTCCAGTACCCCTGTTCCTTGATGGTCTCCCACATCTTCTGGTAGAACTCTTTGTCGTGGCGCCCCGATTTGAGGATATTGGGGTTCCGCCCTACCACCTCATCTTCCCGATACCCTGTGATCCTCTCAAAGGCCTTGTTCACCTTGATAATCTTCCCACTGCTGTCGGTGATGGTGATGGCTTCGTGGGCGTCGAAGGCCCTGCTGAGGACCTCCAGATCGCTCCTGAGACTCTGTTCCTCCCGTTTCGATACCAGATAGCGGTAGGTGAAGAGGAAGTACTCATCCATCTTGGTGGCTATATCGAGGATGAGCTTTTCCGAAGTGGAGCGGGATTTGAGGAAGAGGGCCGTAATGTAGAGGAGCCGATCTCCATCGAAGATGGGGAGGAGGAGTACCTTCTTGGGGGGCTTCCCGGGGAGATTGAGGGTGGTGTACCGCCTCTTCTTCTTGACCTTGGCCAACCCCTTCTCAATGGTGTGGAGAATCTCCTCCCTGATCTGCTGGAGGGAGATCCCCTCGGCGACGACAGGCTCATTTCGATCGTTAACCAGAAAGAGGTAGTCGAAAAAGCCGGTCTTGTAGAGGTAGATGGCGTAGATATTGACCAAGGCATTGATATTCTCGGCAAAGAAGATCTGTTCCGAGAACTGGGAGAGGGTCTTGTAGAAGACCTTCTCATACTCCAATTTGTAGAGGAGCCGATCGATCTTGACGAAGAGCTCCTTGATCATCTTCATCAACCCCCCAAGGGCGACGAGGGAGCCGAGCCAGAGGATGAGGCTGAGAACCAGCTGTCGGGTAGCCTCCTCCCGGAGTCTCTTTTTCAGATGGACCAACTTCTTGAGGAGACCATTCTCCACCCTGTAGATCGAATTGATATATTTGGTGGCCAGGAGCCACCAGCGGCTCCGGGGAATGAAGTTGAACCGCTCCCGATAGATGATCTCCCGCTTCACCTTGTCGAAGGCCTCCTCTACCTCCTTGGGGACAACCTTGTTGTAGAGAAGGATCGTAGGGGGAGGAGCATGTTTGAGGAACCGCTTCTTACTCTCCTCATACTCGATCTCCAACTTCTTCAACTCCATGAGGACCCTCTCCCGATCCCGTTGGAGACTGATGAGGTAGGTGATGAGAGCCCTCTCCTTCCCCGCACTCTCGGCCAGCTCCAAAAGGGCGTTGAAGGAGACAATAGTGGCAAAAAATTGGTCGTTGATATACTCCCGCTCCAGGGAGAGACTACTCTCTATCAGTTTGCGGATAATGTCGCTGTAGTACCGATAGATCCTGTACCACCGCTCCTCGTCATTGAACTCCTTCCTTATCGTCGGCAGTTCCCGGAGCTGGCGGAGTATCTCCTTGACAAGTTGGGAATCGAAGAGGGGACCCACCTTGACAATGATGGCCTCATACCTCTTGATCGCCCCATCGCTCAGCTCCCGCTGGCTGATGAGGGCCCTCTGGAAGCCGGGATCCCCCAGGGTGGCCACAAGGGTCAATCCCCGCTCCTTCTGGAGCTGTTTGATGAGAAAGGCGTTTGTACTGATATACTCAATCGCCCTATCCAGATAGATACTCTTTCGGTACTCCTTGTACTTCTCATAGACATAGCTACTGGCGAAGTAGAGCATACCGAAGGCGGGGATAAGGAAGATGATAATGAGTTTGATATTGAGTTTACGAAAGTTTTTCCCCATCTCTCTCTGCTATGAACATCGTCGAGATCCCCCATGAGAAGCTCCGAACCTCAAGGGGTCTGAAGCCGCTCTCCCGGAGTTCCTCTACAAGCTGGTCGGTCGTCAGGAAGGAGTCTATGGAGTTGGGAAGATACTCATAGGCCTCCCTCTTTCCCGAGACCAATCCTCCAATAATCGGTAGAATCCGTTTCATATACAATTCTACCACAGGATCCAGCCAACTCCGGCCATTCCGTTTGGTAAATTCGAGGATGACGACGATTCCACCTGGTTTCAGGATCCGATGGAATTCCCGGAGGGCCTCCACCCTCTCTACCACATTCCGAATTCCATAGGTGATACTCACCAGGTCGCTACTCCCGCTCTCCAAGGGGATCTCCTGGGCGTAGGCCTTGATAAATGTGAAATGGGGAAGTTTGGTACGGGCGATCTTCAACATCTCCTCGGAAGGGTCGATACCGATAAACTCCCTTACATCAACCCCCTTCCTCCTGGCCTCCCGCTCCCAGTGGAGGAGCATATCTCCCGTCCCACAGGCCACATCGACAATCCGATCGACAGAAGACCTCCCGTAGTGGTCCAGGGCCCTCTGGCACGCCCTCTTCCGCCAGACCACATCGGTCCCGAAGCTGAGAATTCTATTGGCGAGATCGTAGCTCTTGGCGATCTCATCGAACATCGATACAATCTTTCTCTGTCTGCTATCCATTGCGACTCCATATAAGTAGATCTGGACCGATGGCTACACTCTTGAGGAAGGTGATCTTCTTGTCGATCCGATAGTTCTCCTCCCTCCTCAGAGTTGGAGCCAGAAACCAGAGGTACCAATCCACAAGCCAGCGGCTCTCATGGAGCATCCCCTCCCCCCCCTCGATCATAATAAAACGGTGCTCCTTAATGGACTCCAGGGAGCTCTCAATGGAGACCTCTCTCCCCGGCACATTGAAGAGGGGGATCTTCCTATTGAACTTCCCCCTTCTGGAGTAGATCAGAATATTGGGGGCTCTCCCCCCCACCAATCGGGCATCGAGGATAGGCCTGTCGATACGGACCGTCCCTCCCCCCACAACCAGGAGGTCCACCTTATCCCTTATCTTGTGGACCAACTCCCGAGATGGGTAGGAGGAGATCTGCCCCCCCGTAATGACTCCGTTGAGATGCTGGGCCAGCTTGAAGAAGACGAAGCGGGAGCTGGTCCATCTGACAAAGGGCTCTATGAGGGCTCGGGCCTCCTCTTCACAGACCCCTATCTCCACCTCAACCCCCTTTTGGGCCAGATAGTGGGCTCCCCCACCGGCCTTGGGGGTGGGATCGAGAGTCCCTATGACCACCCTCCGAAAACCCAACTCCTTGATGAGGAGGGAGCAGGGAGGGGTCTTGCCGTAGTGGAAACAGGGTTCAAGGGTGACATAGAGGGTAGCGTCATGAAAGAGGGTGTGGGAGTGGGTGGTCAGGTAGTTATGGAGGTGGAGGGGATCTCTGATGGAGAGAATCTGATCATCGCCTGTCAGGAGATGGTAGGCGTCCCGAATGGCCAGGACCTCGGCGTGGGGCCCTCCGGCCTCCTGGTGGGCGGCAATACTGAGGAGCCGTCCCCCCTTGACAATAGAGGCCCCCACTGCCGGATTGGGATAGGTGAGGAGTTGGTATTTCCACCCCTCATCGAGGGCGGCCTCCATATAGAAACGGTCGAAGTTTACCATTCAAAGTAAGTGCGGGCGCTCTGTATCTCATCGTAGGCGATCCTCTCCTCTCCACCATCTCTATCGGTAATGAGAATTCCGCTCCCGTCGGCCCCTTTGAGCTCCCCTGCGACAACCTCTCCCCCAACTTTGGTCACCCTCACCTTCTCTCCCACCGACTTCTGGAAATGGGAGGGCTTCTTCAGCTTCCGCTCGACTCCTGGGGAGCTCACCTCCAGATTGTACTCTCCCGAGATGGGAGGATCGACATCGAGGAGGGGGGAGATGAGATTGGAGATCTGGGCACACTGATCCAGATCGACCCCATCTTCCGACTTGATGGTTACCCGATAGATTCTCTTCCCCCTCTCACTTACCGTCTCTATATCGTAGAGCTGGAGACCGCAAGACTCCACAATCCGCCTGATCTCATCTTCCAGAGCCATTCTCTTCCCTTATCTTTGCAAAGAGCTCCTCTATCTCCTGTTGCTTCTTCAGCCGATCGTCAAATTTAAAGTGAAATTTGGGACATTTGAACCAGCCGCTAGCCTCCAGACAGTAGCCCTGGAGAACGGGGGCGGCCCGCTTCAGGTGGCGGAGAATCTCCCTCTTCTCCTCCTCGGTATAGATAGATTCATCTATGTAAACGACGGCGTCGTAGAGCCCCCTCTTCACATCGACATCGGTTACGGTCAACCCCTGGAGTAACTCATCATTGAGCGTCCCGAGGGCTTCACTGATCAACTCCCTCAAGAGGGAGGCCGCCCTCTTCTCCTTCAATCCCGGTGCCTTTGCCATCTCCACTCCTATAGTGTTGCGGCCTCTTCCACCTTCTTATAGGCCTCGATTACATCACCGACCTTGATGTCATTGAAATTCTCAATCATCATACCGCACTCATACCCCTTGGAGACCTCCCGTACATCATCTTTAAACCGCTTGAGAGAGCTGATGGTGCTGTCGTAGATGACAACCCCGTCTCGAATGACCCGGGCGAGGGCGTTCCGCTGGATCACTCCGTCGATCACCATACAGCCGGCAACGGTTCCAACTTTGGGGACATTGAAGGTCTCCCGAACTTCCGCTTGGCCGATAACCTCCTCTCTGATAATGGGTGAGAGCATTCCGCTGAGGAGGGATTTGACCTCTTCGATGAGGTCGTAGATGACCGAGTAGGTTTTGATGGTGACCCCCAACTGTTTGGCCTTCTCCTTGACCGCCCCCGTCGGTCGAACATTGAAACCGAGGATAATGGCGTTGTCGCTGGCGTTGGCCAAGGTGACATCGCTCTCGTTGATCGCTCCCACTCCGGCATGGATGATCTCTACCTTGACCTCCTCGTTTTTCAGCTTCTCCAAGCTCCCCTTGATCGCCTCCAGACTTCCCTGGGTATCGGCTTTGATAATGACCGGAAGCTTCTTGAGCTGTCCCTCTTTGACCAGCTGGCTCAACTCTTCGAGGGAGGCCACCTTGGTCGTCCTGCTCAACTCCTTCTGCCGCTCGTACTCCGCCCTCCTCTCGGCATAGAGTCGAGCCTCGTCGGCACTCTCTACGGCAATGAGTATCTCCCCGGCCGGAGGGACCTTATCCAGACCGATAACCATTCCGGGCTCACTGGGGGTCCTCTCCTTCACCTGCTTACCCAGGTCGTCGATGATAGCCCGAACCCGTCCGTAGGCGACGCCACAGACCACATGGTCCCCCACCCGCAGGGTCCCGTTCTTGACAATGAGGGTAGCTGTCGGTCCCCTCCCCTTCTCCAGGGAGCTCTCGATAACAATGGCCTTGGCCCGCCTCTTGGGATTGGCCTTGAGCTCCATGATCTCCGCCTGGAGGAGAATGGTATCCAGGAGATCGTCGATCCCTTCACCAGTCTTGGCACTCACAGGGACAAACTCATACTCCCCTCCCCACTCGGCAGGGGTAATCCCGAGCTCTGCCATCTGAGACTTGACCAGATCGGGGTTGGCCTCAGGCTTGTCGATCTTGTTGATGGCTACAATGATGGGAACTCCGGCAGTCTTGGCATGGTTGAGGGCCTCTACGGTCTGGGGTTTCACCCCGTCGTCAGCCGCCACAACGATAATGGCTATATCTGTGGCCTGGGCCCCCCGAGCCCTCATCTCCGTAAAGGCTTCGTGGCCCGGAGTATCGATGAAGGTAATCCGTTTCCCATCCTTCTCCACCATGTAGGCCCCGATATGCTGGGTAATTCCCCCAGCCTCCCGTTCCGCTATCTTGGAGCTCCTGATCTTGTCGAGGAGGGAGGTCTTCCCGTGGTCCACATGGCCCATGATGGTGATGACAGGGGGGCGCTCCTCCAGATAGTCGTCCTCCACCTCATCATAGACCCTCACATAGTCCAGCTCCTCCAGGAGATTTTTGACCTTGATCTCCAGGCCAAACTCCTCCCCGAGAATTTCCAAGGTCTCCCGGTCCAGAAAATCGTTTTTGGTCACCATCATGCCGAGATTGAAGAGGACCTTGATGACCTCTCCCACACTCTTACCGGCCTTCTCGGCAAACTCATAGACCCGAACCTCCTCTGGAATCTCAATGACCTTGATCTCCTCCTCCCTCTTGCTCTCCTTTTTCCGCCGTTTCTTCTTCTTGCTCCGACTAATCCCCTGTTGCTCAATGGAGAAGCTCTTCCGGGCCACCTTCACCTTCTGGGTTGTCTCCCGCTTGACCCGCTCCTCCCTATTCTCCTCATCGACCTTATTGAGCTCCTCACTGAAGTCGGGGAGGACGACAACCTGCTCCTCAATCTCATCGCTGAAACTGGCTATTCCGGTCTCAATCTCTATCTTCTGCCCCTCCCGTTTAGGAGCCGCTGGAGCCTTCTTGCCCTTCTTACTCTTCCTCTTGAGCTCTAGGGGTTTCTCCTCCTTCCCAACCTGGCTGGGGGTCTCCTCTTTAGGCTTCTGGGCCTCCTGGGAGAGAGTGGCACGCTTCTTCTTGACGATGACCAACCCCCGCCGTCTCCTGAGGAGGCTCCTCGGCTCTTCAGCCCCCTTCTTCTCCTCTCCCTCCTCTCTCCTCTTCTTGGGCTCCTCTCGCCTCTTCTCTTCCCGCCTCTTCTCGCTCTTCTCACTCTCCTCTCCCCTCCTCTTCTCCTCGGCTTTCTGTTCCTGATCAACACCACCCTTTTTGGGGGGGTGGGTCTCACGGGAGGGCTGGGAGACCTTCTGCTCCTTCCCTCTCCCCTTGACAACTTTGGGAGTCCTCTTCTCCCTCTTCTCCCCCTCCTTTTTGGGTGCAACGCCGCTCATAATGAATTGGGTCAATCTCTCGGCCTCCTCCAGAGTCACACTGCTGGAAGGGGCTTTGACCTCCAGTCCCAAAGCCTTTGCCTTTTCCAAGACATCTCTGCTTTTGAGACCAAGTTCACTGGCGATTTCATGGATTCTCACTTTATCCATACTTGAGTATCTCCTTTAACATTTTCAAAGCCGAGGATGGGTCAATCTTACAGATGCGAGCGAGGCTTTTGGAGAGTCTCTCTTGCCCTATGCAGGAGTCGCAAATATAGAAGCTCCTTCCTCTCCCGTCAAATGGCACAATCTCCCTCTGGCGACAGTGGAATCGATGGAGCTCCCCTTGATCAAACCGCTTTCTACAATAAATACACATTCTCACTGGCTTTGACATTGGGGCTAATTATATCAAAAAAAAGAGCGCTTCCCAAACTACTCTTCGATGATGAGCCCCCGGTTATCGAAATCAAGGGTGAGGACCCGAAAGTTGGGGAAGCGGTTCTGGAGGAGATGTTCCAGATGGAAGGCGTCCCTTTCATAGACCATATTGAAAAAGGTGGATCCGCTCCCGCTCAAGGTGCTTATGAGGGCTCCGTGCTGGAGGGCCATCTTCTGGAGCTGGAAGAGTTCGGGCATCCCCTCCATCCTTATATCCTGGTGCATCCTATCCTTGGAGGCCACCCTCAACATCTCCCACCTCTCGCTGAAGATGGCCGCCGTCAGGAGGGAGCTCCGGGAGAGATTATAGACCACATCCTGGGTCGTGTACCTTTTGGGGAGCCGCTTCCTGGAGTGGGCCGTCGAGATGGGACGGTCCGGGATAACTACCACCGCCTTGAGCCCCTTGGGCATCTCCTTCTTGATGCTGTAGATCCTCCCCCCGTCGATGGTGGCCACATTGAAACCGCCCATAACGGCGGGGGTGATATTGTCCGGATGGGGTTCATAGACCAGAGCCCTATTGAGGAGCCCCTCCCGGGAAATACCGATCCCTGCGGCTGTGTAGGCGGCGGCAATGGCGCTGACAATGACAGCCGAGCTACTCCCCAATCCCCGGGAGAGGGGGATATGGTTGTAGAAGGTGAAACGGAATTTATCCTGGCGCCCCGTCAACCTCCTATAGTGCTCATTGAAGATGGAGACGAAGAGGTTATTCCCCTTGAGGCGGACATTGTCGGCCCCCTCTCCCCGAATGGAGATACTGAAGAACTTGCTCCTCTTGATGCGGACGCTATTTCTCAGAGAGAGGGCTACCCCCAGTGTGTCAAAGCCCGGACCGAGATTGGCGCTGGTTGCTGGTACACTGATATACACGCTCTTCCTTAGACTGCTGGAATCACATAGAGGGGAGCCGTCTCGTCACGGGAGCAACGGAGGGAGTCCAGCTCCTCTGGAAGCTGGAAACCCTGCTCCACCTCCCCTTCAATCCTCTTGGTCACAATTATACCACCCTCTCGGACGAAATAGAGCTTTCCAACAGCCTTGATAGGGCGATTCTGGTTGAAGGTGAAACCGTCGCACCCGTAGAGCTCGACCCCCTTGGTGATCTGGAGGGTCTTGAGAAAGAGGTAGAGGAGCTTGATGGACATAAAACTCCCCGGCCCCCGGGCAAAGAAGATCCGTTTAATCTCGAAGCGGTCCATAATCTCCCTGAAGAGCTCCGGAAGGACCTCGCTCAGCTTCCCCTCCACCTCCCTCTTCTCCACCAATCTCCCCTCCCTGTAAATTCCGACCAGGAGGGGGGGAGAGAGAGCGACGACGACGAGATCAACCTGTTGCGAAGGCATAGGCGATAGCTCTCTGTTCCTCTGTCGAATCCCTGTCGAGTTCTACAATGTCGTAGGCCCCCTCTTTCAAGAGCTCCAGGGTCAGTCTATGGTTGAGGGCGTGGCTCCCGGCAAAGGCCCGATACTCTCCCATAATGGGCATACCGAGGAGGGCCAAGTCTCCGATGGCGTCCAGAATCTTATGGCGGACAAACTCATCGGGGTACCGGAGCCCCTCTGGATTGAGGATGCCGTAATCATCCAGGACAATAGCGTTGTCCAGGGATCCCCCCTTGGCCAGCCCCATACTCCTCAGATACTGGACCTCCTTGAGGAAGCCGAAGGTCCTGGCCTTGGCGATCTCCTTGAGGAAAGCCTGTTTCGTGAAGTTGAAGCGGTAGTGTTCCCTCCCGATGGCTGGGTGGTCGAAATCGATGGTGAAGTCGAAGATCATCTCCTTGCTGGGGAGGAGCTCCACATACTTCTCCCCCTCCTGGACTCGGACCCGATCTCTGATCTTGAGGACCCGCTTACTCACCCTCTGTTCCTGAATTCCGGCCTCATCGAGGAGCATGGAGTAGGCGATGGCGCTCCCATCCATGACCGGTACCTCATCGCTGTCCAGAATGACCAACAGATTGTCAATTCCGTAGCTGTAGAGGGTACTCATAAAGTGCTCTATGGTCGAGACGGTGACCCCTCCCTCTCCGATAACCGTCGCCATTCGGGTATCGACGACGCTCTGGGGTCTGACCTTGATATAGCGGTTTCTATCTCTCCTGTAGAATACGATCCCACTCCTCTCTTCGGCAGGTTCGAGGCGCATGCGGACAGGAAGTCCCTTGTGGAGCCCAATACCTATAAATTCTACACTTTTCGCTATCGTTCGTTCTCTCATGGTCTTTCCTTTAAGCTCATTTTACCAAAAAAACTACTTGCTGTCTATCAGCTTTTTCGCATCTTCGATAATGTCTTCGATATTGAGCTTAATCCACCGTCTGTCCATCCACTCTTCGGGACGGACCTCAACTCCTTGGACCACGACGCCGAAGTGGAGATGGTCTCCGAGAACCAATCCTGTCCTCCCCGTCTTGGCTATCCTCTTGCCCCGGGAGACACTATCCCCCTTCCGGACAAAGACACTGGAGCAGTGGGCGTAGAGTGTGTAGAGTCCGAGGCCGTGGGAGATCATCGGCATGTTGCCATAGATCCCATTGTAGTCGGAGAAGACAACCTTGCCGGGATTGGAGGCGATAATATCGGCCATCTTGGTACTGGCCAGATCGAGCCCCATGTGGTAGGCTTCACTCACCAATCTCCCCCGATAGTAGTAGTACCGATGGTCCCCGAAATCGGCTACCTTGGCCCCATTCTTCAAGGGGTAGAAGGCCTTGATTTTGAACTGGGTCACCCTCTCCTGGGGGACCTTCTGGGCTATGGTATGGATCAGTTGCTCATTCATCATACGGAGCTTCTCGTTGACAAATTTGAACCGCTCAATCCGATCCATACTCCTCGTTTCGGGATAGTCTTCGGCCAGTTCGGCCACCTTCCCGTCCAGGAAGCTATCTTTCAACTCTATCTTGCTGGTCCTGTAGCGGCGGTTTTTCAGGTAGAAGGGGATATGGGCCTTGGCCCTGTTCCCCGCCTTATCGAGGGCCACAATGGTCGCCTTGAACTTGGACTGGGTAATGGGCCACGCCACCAGGGCAACATAGTATCCATCCTTGTAGAAGGGGGCCGCCCTGAACCGAATGCCGAAGTTGGTCCTGATATAGAAATCTTTGAGATTCTCATCGCGGCAGTGGAAGATAACCAGAGCACTCCCCCCTTTGGTGATGGCGTAGGAGTTATTGACAACATAGAGGTCCGGCTTCTTGGTGTCGATATAGATCTTGCTCCTCTTGAGGCTCTTGTTGCCGAGAAAGTAGTTCCAATAGCTCTTATCCTGAACCTCAATGAGGAGCTCCGCCCTCCCCTTGGGAAACTCCATGTCGACAGGGACAGCAATGGAGAGGTTGAGCTCCCTCTTGGGTTGCTCCAGCTTCTGCATATCGATAATCTTCTCTTTGGAGCCGTTGAAAATTGTGATCTTGTAGGATTTGATCCCCGTATTGTCCCGAAGGGAGACTCTGATGGGCTCCTTCAAGTTCCAGTAGATCTCGTCTGCCACCTCCACGATGGGAGCTTCCCTCTCAAAGGCTGTCGAAGTATAGATAGAGTACCCCCCGAAACCTGCGAGACCGAGTAGCGCCAAAGCTATATAAATTCCTTTGCTCCTATTCCTCAACGACAATCTCCTTCTCTAACCTCTGGAGTAGCTCTCTCTCAATCCAATTGAGATCTTTACCATCGGTAAAACCGGCCGAATTTTTATGCCCACCCCCTCCAAATTCTGAGGCTATCTTTCCCACATCGACAGAGTCCTTAGAACGGAGGGAGACCTTGATACGGCCATCTTCCTCCTCCCGAAAGAGGAGGGCTACCTGGACAGTAGCCAGGGAGCGGACCATATCGAGGACCCCATCTCCCATCTCCTTGGTGGCTCCACTCCTCTTCAACATCTCCTGGGTCATGGTAATTATCCCCACCTTGCCGTAGAGGTGGAGGCGGAGGGTGGCCAGGACCATCTCTGTCAGTCTCAACTTGGCCAGGGGCTCCCGCATAGTCAAATTTTTGGCGACAGAGTGGGGATCGGCACCCCACTGGCAGAGCTGGGCGGCCATCTGGAAGAGCTCCCCATCGACCCGCTCATATCGGAAGAAGCCTGAGTCATCGACCAGGGCCGTATAGAGTGGAACAGCCCCCTCCCGAGGGAGGGAGAGTCCCCTACTCTTGATGAGGTTGTAGAGGACCTGGGCGGTGGCGGCGGCCCCTGGGTCCACAATGTTGAGGGTGCCGTAGAGGGTGTTGGAGATATGGTGGTCAATATTGATAATGGGTTGCTCCACAGGATCGAGGCCCAACCGATCCCAGCTGGCGGCATCTAGAGTAATGAGGAGATCAAAGGAGTCGGGGATCTTCCTCCCAATCTTCTCACTCCCTGGGAGAAAATCGAGATTGTAGGGAAGGGGGTCCCGATTGTAGAGGGTGACAGACTTCCCCTGCCCCTTCAGAAGGTGGTAGAGGGCCAGGGCACTCCCAATAGTATCTGCATCTGGGTTGATATGGGTGGCCAGAAGGAGGGAATCGGCCTCCTCCACCATCTCCCACACCTTCCGATAGAGATCTTCCATCTCAGCCATCGATCTTCATGGAAATATCTAACCATCTGGCCTGATGGGTGATACTCCCACTGCTGACGGCATCGACACCGATCTCCCCGTAGGCTCTGATAGTCTCTAGGGTCACATTTCCGCTGGCCTCTATGAGGACAGAGGGAAATCTCCCGTTCCGAATCTCCACAACCTTCCTAATCTCCGGAAGTTCCATATTGTCACACATGATAATATCGGCTCCGGCCTCCATGGCCCGTTCCGCCATCTCGACCGAACCACACTCGACCTCTATCTTCGCCGTAAAGGGAATGAGTCTCCGGGCCCGCTCCATGAACTCCTCGAACTCATCGTCGAGGACGGCGAGATGGGTATCCTTCAACATGAGACAGTCGTCCAATCCCATCCTATGGTTGACGACACCCCCTACCCGGGCTCCGTACTTCTCAAACTCCCTGAGGAGGGGTCTCGTCTTCCTGGTATCGAGGACCTTCACCTCTCCCCCGCTGGCCTCCACAAAGGCCCTGGCCATGGTGGCTATGGACGAAGCGTGGAGAATGGTATTGAGGATGGAGCGCTCCCCCTTGAGGAGAGCCACGGCCTCTCCATAGAGCCTGGCTATTCTCCGATTGGGTTCCAGCCTCTCCCCATCCTCTACCTCCCAGAGAATCTCAATATTGAGGAGTTGGGCGATGGCATCGGCATAGGGGATACCGGCCATAACCCCTTCCGATCGGGCTACAATCTTCCCAGCCGCCCTCTTCCTCTCGGTGAAGACCCTCTCGAAGAGATCCCCCCTCCCAATATCCTCGGCAAGGACCGCCTTGGCAAAATCCTCTATAACCATCTCACTGCCCTATATACTCAAACATTCTCTCCAGGGCAACCCGAGCCCATTTGACCGTCTCCTCATCTACCAGAATCTCGTTGAGGGGACGGCCATCCCTAATGGCCTCCAATGTCTCCACAAGGTCTTCGAGACGGGTCTCATTCATTGTGGGACACTCGGGCTTCGTCGAGGAGAGAACATAGGTGTTCTTCTCCCGGAGGCGGTGGACCAGATTGTATTCGGTTCCGACAGCCACCTTCTCTTCAGGGTCCAGGGAGCGGACATAGTTGATGATCTGGCTGGTGGAGCCGACAAAGTCCGCCGCCTCACAGACTTCGGGTTTACACTCCGGATGGACCGCTATCTTGATCCCTGGGTAGCGCCTCCTGAAAAACTCTATATCTTTGAGTTCAAAGAGCTGATGGACACTGCAGAAGCCGTTATAACAGACAATATCGGCCTCCCTGGGGTCACACTCCCCCTCTCCGATGACACAGGAGCGTAAACCCATCATACGGGCCACATTCTGCCCCAGACATTTATCGGGTACAAAGAGAATTTTTTTACCGCTCTCCAGAGCCTTCTCAATAATTTTAACGGCGCTGGAGCTGGTACAGACCGTTCCCCCCATCTCCCCCACCTTGGCCTTCACCTCGGCACCGGAGTTGATGTAGGTGATGGGGAGAATATCCTCCTTGGGAATTCCGTGGTCCACCATATACTGGACAGACTGGTCGAAGTAGCTACTATCTATCATGCGGGCCATGGCGCAACAGGCGATCTTCGGCATGGCCACCCTCTTCTCTGGAGCCAGAATTTTGACGCTCTGCCCCATAAAGCCGACTCCGCAGAAGAGAATCCAGTCGCTCCCACTCTCCTTGGCCCTCTTGGCCAACTCCAGGCTGTCGCCCGTAATGTCGGCTACCTCGAAGACCTCATCTTTTTGGTAGTAGTGGGCCACAATGGTGACACTCAACTCCCCCTTCAACTCCCTTACCCTCTTCTGCAAGCTCTCTATCCTACTCACTGTTCTCCCTTTCTCAACAATAGGCTTCCCCCGTCCCGCCATCCGATCAATGGGGAATCTGTCAAACTATTTTAGCAAACTTGAGCACAATTCCAGAGCCACACCTCCCCCTAGAATTTCTGGAGAGCTCCGACAGATCCTCCTCCTTCCCAAATAAGGAGACTAGAGGGGATCCAACCGCCTAGCGATATAGCCCTCTATCGCCCTGAGGCTCCGGGCATCGAGCTCCTCAAACATGACTCCGTAATAGCCGTCGGGGCCGCTGTAAACCACTTTGGCCACCCCCTTCACAGGAGTTCCGTCGATACCGAACTCCACCACAAGTCTATCGTGGTGGCTGAGGAGCCCCTCCCCCACACTGTCGAGGGCACAGAGCTTTAATCCCCCCTTGGAGATGTTACAGAGGCGGTAGCGAACGGCCTCCTCCCTCCCCTCCCTTCCCAGGAGTCTCACGGAGGCCTCTCCTCCCACGGCGACCCGGGGATACCGCCGACTCTGGAGGAGCTCTATCTCCTGGGCATGGGGGGTTCTGATGAGAATGAGGTTCTGCCTCAACTCGTTGAGGATACGGGTACGGAACCTATACTCCCTCTTGTACCGATCCTCCAAGAAGATGGTCCCTTCGACCCCCTCCCGGAGGAGATCCATATTGCGGTGGGAGAGGACCCGCCAGAGGAGGTAATCCGGCCTGTTCCGCTCCAACTCAATGGGGGAGGAGCGGTCCCGATCCAGGGAGAAGAGGGCCCTGAGCCCCCTGTGGAGATCGGAGGTGGAACGGAATGTAGCCTCTACAGGATTGACAAAGCCCAATTTGTATCGGAGCCCCTCCACCATCTGCTCGTCAGGTTTCAGACTCCCCTCCATATAACTCTGGACCAGCCGTTGGAAGAGCTCCTTATTGACCAGGACCCGCTCTGTCTCAATTCCCAACTTTTTACTGTAGAAGATAATGAACTCCAGCTCTTCGCAGGTCAGTTGAAAGGCTCTCGCTTTGGTGTAGAGTTGAGATAGGGACATGCAACCTTCCATCGAGTTTTTGGATGGATTATAGCTTAGGGGCGTTGCGAAGGGGTTGCAGAAAGGGGGTAGATTGGAAGTGGATCGTGGCGGAGCCGACGGGACTCGAACCCGCGACCTCCGGCGTGACAGGCCGGCATTCTAACCAACTGAACTACGGCTCCGTGGTGGTCGGTAGTGGACTCGAACCACTGACCACTTGCTTGTAAGGCAAGCGCTCTACCAACTGAGCTAACCGACCATCATCAAGTGGCGACCCCTAGGGGATTTGAACCCCTGTGACCACCGTGAAAGGGTGGCATCCTTGGCCACTAGATGAAGGGGTCTGGTAGAAAATGGTGACCCGTGCTGGATTCGAACCAGCGACCACCTGCTTAAAAGGCAGATGCTCTACCGACTGAGCTAACGGGTCTCCCTGGAAGCTCTCGCTTCCGTTTGTGAGTGAAATTATATGCAAAAAAATCTCCTTTGTCAATACCCGGTCAAAAAAGTTCTCTCCGCCCCACCTCCAGGAGGAGTTTCACACCGTAGAGGGCGGCCTGATACTGGATATAGTTCCGATCTCCCTGGAAGTGGAGGGTCCTCACAATCTCCCGCCCCTCTCTGGAGGAAGAGCCGATGACAACGGTTCCAACAGGCTTGGTCGGAGTCCCTCCCCCCGGCCCGGCGATACCGCTGATGGCCACGGCATAATCGGCCCCCGACCTGGCCAAGGCCCCCGCCACCATCTCCCTCACCGTCTCCTCGCTGACAGCCCCATGGGAGAGGAGGGTCTCCCTCTTCACCCCCAGCCACTCCTCCTTCATCTCATTGGCGTAGGTGACAAATCCCCCCTTGAAGACGCGGGAGGAACCGGGAATGGAGGTGAGCATGGAGGAGAGGAGCCCCCCTGTGCAACTTTCGGCGAAGACAAGGCTCTTTCCCACTCTAAAGAGCCCTTCGATAATATATTCAAAGAGGTTGTGGGCCACAATGAGAGTGTCGGGAAAGAGCCCCTTAATCTCATGGACAAATTTTGACAGATCTCCGTAGCGCCCCTCTACGGCCCGGACCTCCATGAGCTCCTGGGTCAGCCAGGTCACCCTATATTCAATTCCACTCTCCCGGGCCAGAGGGAGAGCCCCCCGTTCAAACTGCTCCAGGGGGAGATCGATGGCGAAGAGGGAGACCTCCTCCCTATCGACAGAGAGAAAGAGTTCTGGAAGTCTCTGGCCGACGACACCTCTGACCAGGTTGACATTCCCTATGAGGAAGGAGCCCCTCCCAAACTGGTGGGCTTTGGAAGGGACCAGCTCCCCATCTCTCAGGACGAGGTGGTCGTCGAAGAGGGTGGCCACAACTTTGGAGATGGTAGAATAGGAGCTGGGAGAGGCGACGACGAGGAGCCGTTCCAACTCCTTCTGGGCCCTGGTGATCTCCACCAGAACCTCCTTATCCCGCTCCTCCAGGAAGAGGATCCTCTCCAGGGAGGAGAGCCGCTTCACCGCCTCCCGCTCCACATAGTCAACAAAGCCCCTGTTGATGGCAAACTCCCGCCCAACCATTATGAGACCGTTCCCCATAATCCCCCTCCAATTGGATTGATAGATTATAACAAATTCAGAAATCCCTAACCACTTTTCTACTAAAATATCCCTTAAAAAGGAGGAGAGGGAATAGATGGACTACAAAGAGACCCTACTGTTACCGAAGACAACCTTCCCCATGAGGGGGAACCTCCCCCAAAACGAACCTCGGCGGTACGCCCGATGGTTCAAGGAGGGGGTCTATGAGAAGATGAAGGAGAACCGAAAGGGGAGGGAGCTCTTCACCCTCCACGACGGCCCTCCCTACGCCAACGGCCATATCCATATTGGCCACGCCCTCAACAAAATTTTGAAGGATATTATTGTCAAATTCCACTACTTCGATGGAAAGGCTGTCCGGTTCACTCCGGGCTGGGACTGCCACGGGCTTCCCATCGAACAACAGGTGGAGAAGAGGCTGGGGAGCCGCAAGGATGAGATCCCCAAGGTGAAGATCAGGGAGCTCTGCAGGGAGCACGCCCAGAAATTCATGGAGATCCAGCGGGAGGAGTTTAAAAATCTCGGTGTGGTAGCCGATTGGGATCACCCCTACCTCACAATGGAGTACCCCTTTGAGGCCGACATCTACAGGGCCCTCTGTGAAATTGCCAAGGCGGGACTCCTCGTAGAGCGGTCCAAACCTGTCTACTGGAGCTGGGCGGCCCAGACAGCCTTGGCAGAGGCCGAGGTCATCTATCAGGAGAGAAGTTCCCCCTCCATCTATGTCGCCTTCCAACTGGATAGGGAGGCGGTCGAAAAGGTGGGGAGGGAGAGTGCCATCGTCATCTGGACCACCACCCCATGGACCCTCCCTGCCAATACAGCCATCGCCCTCAACCCCTCTCTGGACTATCTCCTCACAGAAGATGGATTTATTGTGGCGGCAGACCTCTACGAGAAACTGAGGGAGGAGGGGGTGGTCCACGGGGGGATCGTCAAGAAGATCGATCCTAAAAGTCTGGAAAATCTCTATGCCATCAACCCCCTCAACGGACGGCCCAGCCAGATCATTCTCGGTGACCATGTGACGACAGAGAGCGGGACGGGAGCGGTCCATACCGCTCCGGGCCACGGAGAGGAGGACTACCATATCGGCCTCCAGTATGGATTGGAGACCCTCATGCCCGTAGATGAGGAGGGGAGGTACGATGAGACCATCGTCACAGAGGGGCTCCTTCCGGAGGAGTTCCTCGGGGTCAATGTCTTCGAGGCCAATGAGAAGATCTGCGACCTTCTGGGAGATGCCCTCCTCAAAAAGGGGGAGATCACCCACTCCTACCCCCACTGCTGGCGGACCCATGAACCCGTGATCTTCAGGGCGACGAAGCAGTGGTTTATCGCCATCGATAGAGCTCCCAAAGGGCTCCAGAAGACCCTCCGAGAGCTGGCTCTGGAGGAGGTGGAGAAGACCCGATTTTATCCCCAATGGGGAAAGAACAGGCTCCGGGCCATGATCGAAAACCGGCCGGACTGGTGCATTTCGAGACAGCGGGTCTGGGGTGTCCCCATCGCCTTCTTCCGCCACAAGGAGAGCGGAGAGGTGATCTTCGACGAGAAGGTCCTCAACTTTGTGGCCGCCATCTTCCAGCGGTTCGGAAGTGATGCCTGGTACACCATGGAGATCAAGGATCTCCTCCACCCTGGAAGCGGTTATAAGCCGGAGGAGTTGGAGAAAGTCGAAGATATTCTCGATGTCTGGTTTGACAGCGGCTCCACATGGTACGCCGTCCTCAAAAGTGGCCGCTACGACGCCGGTCGGTTTCCGGCAGACCTCTACCTGGAGGGGAGCGACCAACATAGAGGGTGGTTCCAGAGCTCCCTCATTGTCAGTACAGCCATAGAGAAGAGGGCCCCCTTTGAGACAATCCTCACCCACGGCTTCACCGTCGATGAGCATGGGGAGAAGATGAGCAAATCCAAGGGGAATGTGGTGAACCCCCAGGAGGTGATGGATCGGTTTGGGGGAGAGGTCCTCAGGCTCTGGGTCGCCCTCAGCGACTATCAGGGAGATTTGAGGATCAGCGAAAATATCCTCCGCCAGAGTGCCGAGCAGTATAGGAAGTTGAGGAATACCTTCCGCTTCATGCTGGCCACTATCAACGACCTCGACACAATTACCGATTCCTTCGGAGTCCTCGACCGCTGGATCCTGGCCAAGGCCAAGAGGGTCTTTGACGAGGTGGAGAGCTACTTCAGACTCTACGAGTTCTCCAAGGGGTTCAACCTCCTCAACAATTTCATCGTCAACGATTTCAGCGGCATCTACCTCGACCTCTGTAAAGATCGGCTCTACTGCGACTCCATCTCCGACCCCCACCGAAGGGGGAGCCAGAGCGCCATGGCCCTCATCGCCCGCTCCCTGCTGGGTCTCATCGCCCCTGTCCTCACCTACACAGCCGATGAGATTGTGGAACACGCCCCCCCCATTCTCAAGGGAGATCGGGAGACCATCTTCGACTTCGAGATCGAGAGGCTCCCCGAGATCGAGAGCGACTTTGACGAAGAGTATATGGTGGAGGCGAGGAAGAAGTTGAATGAGATCATCGATGAGCTGAAGAAGGAGAAGAGGATCAAATCCTCCCTGGAGCTTGTCATCGAAACCGACAGCCAGCAGGTCCTCCAGCTCCCAGAGACAGAGAGGGAGGACTGGTTCATCGTGAGCGGCGTAGCCGAGGAGTGGAAGGGAGAGGAGCTGGGCACTTTCCAGGTCCAGAAGGATTCCTTCACCATCAAGAGGGCACCCCTCCACAAGTGTCCCCGTTGCTGGAAATACAAGGCCCCAGAAGAAGGGGAGCTCTGTCCCCGTTGCCAGGAGGTTATCGGTGGACTTCACTAAACCTGTCCCCCCAGAGGCCATTGTGGGGGCCATCATCTTCTTCATTCTCTTAACGGCCATTGGAATAGTCTATGTCAAAAGGAGTAAAGGGTGATCACATTGAGAGAGGCCCTCACCCTCCCCAAGGAGGAGGTGAGAGAGTTGAGAAAAGATCTCATAGCCAAGGCTCGGGAATCCAAGCTCAACGGCTATATCTCCCTGGACCAGAGGGGAGAGGGAGTTCCCATAGCCATCAAGGATAATATCAATGTCAAAGGGTGGGAGATCACCTGCGGTTCCCAAATTCTCCAGGGCTATATTGCCCCCTACGACGCCACGGTGATCCAGAAACTCCAGGAAGCCGGTCTCTCCCCCCTCGGACGGACCAACATGGACGAGTTCGCCATGGGGAGTTCTACAGAGACCAGCTGTTACGGGAAGACCTTGAACCCCCACGACCCCTCCAGGGTTCCAGGGGGAAGTAGTGGGGGGAGTGCCGCCGTCGTAGCCGAAGGGATAGCTATAGCCGCCCTCGGAAGCGATACGGGAGGCTCCATCCGCCAGCCCGCCGCCTTCTGCGGTATCGTCGGCATGAAACCCAGTTACGGAAGGGTGAGCAGATACGGCCTCACAGCCTACGGGAGCAGTCTCGACCAGATAGGTCCCATGACCCAAGATGTGGAGGATGCCATCCTCCTCTACAACATCTTGGCAGGCTACGACCCCAAAGATAGCACCTCGGCCCCCATCGACTCTCCCAAAATTGTCCCCAATCCAGAGAGGAAATTGACTATCGCCACCGTCCCCAACTATATCAGAGAGGCCAGTAGAGCCGTTCAGGAAGGGTATGAGAAGGCCATAGCCGCCCTCCAGAGGGAGGGACACAAGATTGTCGAAGTCCAGATGATGGAGGCCAAATACAAAATTGCGGCCTACTACATTACCGCCATGGCCGAAGCTTCAACCAACCTGAGCCGCTACGACGGAGTCCGTTACGGCAAGAGGGTGGAGGCCGAGACCCTTCGGGAGATGTATATCAAGACCCGGAGTGCCGGTTTCGGAGATGAGGTGAAGAGGAGAATCCTCCTGGGCACCTTCGTCCTCTCCAGCGGCTACTACGACGCCTACTACATAAAGGCCCAGAAGGCCCGCCACCTCATTCAGGAGGAGTACAAGAGGATCTTCCAGGAGGTGGACCTCATCCTCTCCCCCGTCGCCCCCGATGTGGCATTTGAGTTTGGGAGCAAGAAGAGCCCCTTGGAGATGTATCTGAGCGATCTCTACACCATAGGGGTCAACCTGGCCGGTCTTCCGGCCATCTCCCTCCCCGTCCACCAGGCGGGAGGGCTCCCTGTCGGCCTCCAGCTCATCGGAAACCTCTTTGATGAACAGACCCTCTTCGACGGAGCCATCTCCCTCCAACGAGGAATAAGGAGTTAATATGAGAATACGGAAACGGGCACTCACCTTTGAAGATGTCCTCCTTGTCCCCAAACATTCGACGGTGCTCCCCAAAGAGGTCGATATTAGAACGATGCTGACGAAACGGGTCCCCCTCAATATCCCCCTGGTCTCTGCCGCCATGGATACGGTGACAGAACATAGGACCGCCATCGCCATGGCCCGCCTCGGAGGGATAGGGATCATCCACAAAAATATGGATATTGCCTCCCAGGTCCAGGAGATCAAGAGGGTCAAGAAGAGCGAGAGCGGAATTATCATAGATCCCATCTACATCGGCCCGGACGCCACCATTGAAGAGGCTGAGAAGATCATGAGCGAATACCGAATCAGTGGTGTCCCTGTTGTCGATGGGGAGATGCGGCTCCTCGGAATTCTGACCAATAGGGATCTCCGCTTCGAGAAGGACTTCTCCAAGCGGGTAGGAGATGTGATGACCAAAATGCCCCTAGTGACGGCCAAGCCGGGGATCACCTTGGAAGAGGCCGCCGAGAAGATGAACGAGTACAAGATTGAGAAGCTCCCCATTATCGATGGGGAGGGGAGACTCAAGGGGTTGGTCACCATCAAGGACATCAAGAAGAAGATCGAGTATCCCAACGCCAACAAAGACCGCTTTGGGAGACTCCGGGTCGGGGCCGCCATCGGTGTCGGACAGATAGAGAGGGCCCGGGCTCTGGTGGAGGCCGGAGTCGATCTCCTGGTCCTCGATTCCGCCCACGGCCACTCCCAGGGGATTATCGATACCCTCAAGAGAATTAAAGATGAGCTGGAGATCGATGTGATCGCCGGCAATGTGGCGACAGCCGAGGCAACGAGGGACCTCATCGAGGCGGGGGCCGATGGGGTCAAGGTCGGTATCGGCCCCGGAAGTATCTGCACTACGAGAATTGTTGCAGGTGTCGGAGTTCCCCAGATCAGCGCCATCGACGAGTGTGCCCAGACGGCCAAGGAGTACGGGGTTCCCATTATCGCAGATGGAGGGATCAAATATTCAGGCGATCTGGCTAAGGCCCTGGCCGTCGGCGCCAGTAGTGTCATGGTGGGGAGCCTCCTGGCCGGAACAGAGGAGAGTCCCGGAGAGGTGGTCATGTACCAGGGACGGCAGTACAAGACCTATCGGGGTATGGGGAGTATCGGCGCTATGACCAAAGGGAGTACAGACCGCTACTTCCAGGAGGGAACCGCCGCCGACAAACTGGTCCCCGAGGGGATCGAGGGAATGGTCCCCTATCGGGGGAAGGTGGCCCATGTGGTCCACCAGCTCATAGGGGGGCTCCGGAGCTCCATGGGTTATCTGGGAGCCAAGGATATTCCGACATTCCAGGAGAGGGCCGAATTTGTGGAGATCACCAGCGCCGGACTGAAGGAATCCCATGTCCACGATGTGACCATCACCAAAGAGGCCCCCAACTACCACATTTAGGAGAGGAGATGGAGCGAGAGACCCTAGCCATCCATGGCGGATATGAGAGGGATAGCCAGAAGACCATGGCCGTCCCCATCTACATGACGACAGCCTACGCCTTCGACAGCGCCGAACATGCGGCCAATCTCTTCTCCCTCCAGGAGACGGGGAATATCTACACCCGCATCGGAAATCCGACAACCGAGGTCCTTGAGAGACGGTTTGCCGCCCTGGAAGGGGGGGTGACAGCCCTGGCCACAGCCAGCGGTATGGCCGCCATCACCTACTCGGTCCTCAACCTCTGTGGAGCGGGGGATAACATTGTAGCCGCCCACCAGCTCTACGGCGGAACCGTTACCCTCCTGACCCATACCCTGAAGCGGCTGGGGATCGAGGCTCGCTTCTTCGATGTCCACAGGCCGGAGGAGGCTGAGGGGCTCATCGACGAGAGGACCAAGGGGATCTTCTTCGAGAGCATCACCAATCCGAGTATCGATGTCCCCGACTTTGCCCGACTTGTAGAGGTGGCCAACAGGGCCGGAATTCTCTCTATCGTCGATAACACCGTAGCCACTCCGATCCTCTGCAACCCCATCGAATTGGGGGTCGATATTGTGGTCCACAGCACCAGCAAATATACAACGGGGCAGGGTCTGGCCCTGGGGGGGATCATTGTAGAGGGAGAGAGCGCCCGGAAGAAGCTTCTAGACCCCGACCGCTATCCCCATTTCAACCAGCCAGATCCCAGCTACCACGGCCTCATCTACAGTGAGAGCGGCCATCCCCCCTTCACCCTCCGTGGCCGACTCTCCCTCCTCCGAGATATGGGGGCCGCCCCGAGCCCCTTTAACTCCTGGCTCTTCATTCAGGGGCTGGAGCACCTCCCCCTCCGGATCCGCCGCCACAGCGAGAGCGCCCTCAAAATCGCCCAGTGGCTCTCGGAACACCCCAAGGTCAAGGGTGTCAACTACCCCCTCCTCCCCGGAGATCCCAACTTCGACAACGCTCGACGCTACCTGAAGGGGGGAGCCAGTGGACTCCTGAGCTTCGAGGTCGAGGGGTTCGAGGAGGCGAAACGGATCGCAGACAGCGTCAGACTCTTCAGCAGGGTCGTCAATATCGGTGACAGCAAGTCGATTATCACCCACCCGGCATCGACGACCCACCAGCAGTTGAGCCCCCAGGAGCTGGAAGCGGCCGGAGTCAGCGAGGGGCTCATCAGACTCTCCATCGGCCTTGAAGCGGTGGAGGATCTCATCGAGGACCTCAGAGAGGCCCTGGGATAAAAAGGAGATTCTGTGAACTTCCAGAAGGTTATCAGCGGCTTTTTCTTCATTCTGGCCATGACCACTAACTTCGGCTTCTTCTACGGAGACCCCTCCAGCATAGAGCACCACAGCAAATGGGAGCTCTTTGCCGCCATCATTGTCAACCTCATCGCCACAATCCTCAAACTGGGGGACAAGACCCAGCTGGGCTCCGTCCTCCTGGCCACCAGCCTCGTCGCCGATATTCAGCTCATCGGGGCCGCCAGTGTCTGGGCCCTCGCCTCCTATGTCTTCGGTGGGCTGGACCTGGAATCGACGGTGGTCATCATCTCCATGAGCGGGGGAGCCCTCCTGGCCAATGTGGTCTCGGTCCTCCTCTTCATCGGTGACACCCTCAAATCCAAGAGATAGAGAGCCATGGAGAGTTCCAACAGCGCATGGATCATTATCCACCGAATGCGGATACCGATCCTCGTCATCATCATCACCTTCGCCATCTCCATCACAGGTCTCATGCTCATCCCTGGCCGAGATGGAGATGGGAATATCTACCACTTCACCTTCTTCGACGCCTTCTACTTCGTCAGCTACATGGCCACGACCATCGGTTTCGGGGAGATCCCCTATGAATTCACCTATCCCCAGCGGCTCTGGGTCAATTTCACCATCTTCCTCACCGTCATCGGCTGGTTCTACGGCATCGGAACAATTGTCGCCCTGGTCCAGGATAAGAAGCTGGCTAGGGAGCTGGCTGTGGCCCGCTTCCGATCTAAAGTGGAGAAGATCACGGAGCCCTTCATCATCGTCCTCGGCTTCAACAATGTGACCAAGGAGATCATCAACAAACTCAATCGGGAGGGGATCAGAATCGTCGTGGTCGATAAGGATGAGGCCAAAATCGAAGCCATAGAGCTAGAGAATTACATTCCCGAGGTGCCGGCCATCAGCGGCGACACAACCAAGCCGGCCACCCTGAAACTGGCGGGGATCCACCAGAAGAACTGTAAAGCGGTTGTGGTCCTCTTTGAAGATGATATTAAGAATGCCAAAATCGCCCTCATGTGCAAACTCCTCAACAAGCGGGTCGATGTCATTGTCAAATCGACCACCAAGGAGAATACAGAACATCTGAGGAACATTGGGATCCGCCATATCGAGGACCCCTTCAAGATCATCTCCGATCGGCTCTACTTCGAGATCACAGCCCCCTACATCTGGCTCCTGGAGATGTGGGTCTTCGGCCATGTCCTCAGAATTCGGAAGCGGGAGTTTCTCCCCAAGGGGAAATATATTATCTGCGGCTACGGTCGCATGGGCCACGCCCTGGCCCGAGCCCTGGAGAGGGCCGGGATCGAGTATATCTCCATCGATATAAAGTCCAGCGACTACAAGAAGAAGAAACAGAGCGCCATCTATGGGGATGCCGAAGATATTCAGATGCTCCTCAAGGCCGGGATCAAAGAGGCCAGTTGCATCATAGCGGCCACTAAAGATGATATGATCAATCTGACCATTCTCTCGACGGCCAAGAAGCTCAATCCGACCATCTACACCATAGCTCGGGAGAACTCTCTGGAGGATATATCGATCTTCAAATCGGCACGGATCGACAAAATCTACATTCTGGAGCAGATATTGGCCACCTACACCTACAACTTCATCGCCCACCCCCTGGCCAACAAATTTATCCGCCTCATCCATAAGAAGGACAACATCTGGGCTATGAACCTCGTAGGCCGTCTCCGCTCCGTAATAGGGAAAAATCCCCTCCTCTTCGAGATTCAGATCGACGAGGAGGAGGCCTACGCCCTCTACAACGAACTTATCAAGGGAAGGAAGATCACCTTGGAAGTTCTGAAGCGGTCCCGGGCCAACTGGCGGGAGAAGAACAGAATTATATTCCTCCTCTACGAGTACCGAGATGAGTACAGGAGGGAGCGGGTCCTCCTCCCCCCCGACGATCTGGAGATCAAGGCCAACGCCTCCCTCCTGGTGGCCTGTGACGAGGAGGCCAAGACCGACTTCGAGTATATCATCAACAACTACTACGAGCTCCACTATGTCCTGACCGGCAGGGAGCTCACCACCGGAATTCTCGGGAAACTCCTGGCCTCATAACCTCTCCAGCCCCTCCCTGGCGGCGGCCCGCCCCGCCTCGATGACCTCGTAGGCCCTGTGAAAGTCGTAGGTCCCGCAGACCTCCTTGGAGATCTCGATGAGGAGATCAGGCGGATAGCCGGCCAATCTGTACCGGATCAAGGTATCCTGCATGGCGTCAAAGCTCATGTTGATAATGTCAAACATGGAGTAGTCCTCCTCGTCATCCATCAACTTCTGGAACTCCTCCTTGATCGCCCTCTTCATCTCCTCGAAGCGGTCGATCTTCCCCCGCTCCTCCTCCGGAACCTCGATCTCCGGCTTCGGCTTGTCCCCATAGAGATTGACGGCGATGATCTTATCGGCGTGGTCACTCATAACCGGAGCCACAGGAAGGGGGTTGAGGACCCCTCCATCTACCAGGAGCATCCCCCCATATTCGACAGGGGTGAAGAAGGAGGGGATGGCGATGGAGGCCCTAATGGCCAGGAGGAGATCTCCCTCCTGAAACCAGACCTCCCTATTCTTCCGGACCTCTGTAGCTACAGCAGTGTACCTGATGGGGAGCTCCTCTATCCGCTGGCGTCCCACAATCTCCTCTAGCTTCTTGAAGATCTTCTCCCCTCTGATAAATCCCTTCTTGTCGAAGCTGAGGTCGAGGAGCCGGGCCACATCGAAGGCGTCCAGCTCCAGAACCCACTCCTTGTACCGCTCCAGGCCACCGGCGGCGAAGAGGCCACCAATGAGGGCCCCCATAGAGGAGCCGCTGATGGAGACAATTTCCAAACCGTTGGCCAGGAGCTCCTCGATAACGCCGATATGGGCATATCCCCGGGCACCACCACTTCCAAGCGAGAGAGCGACTCTCATTGCAGACTCCTTTGAAACTCTCTGAGAGAGATGAGGAGGAGAATGGTCACCTTCTCCTTGAAAATCTCCGCCTCCACAGCCGCCCTCCTCCCCCGAGCTTCTGCCAGGGAGGCGATAGAGCGGCTCAACTCATCTCCACTGATCAGCTGGTTTTCATACCGCCCCAGGGAGAGTTTGTAGTAACTCTCCGCCGCCTCAACCCTTTTGGAGGCCGCCTCCAATCGGGCCTCCAAAGCCTTCAGGACAGCCAGCTCCCCTTCCAGCTCCGCCTCCGCCCTTTTGATGTAGTCCCGAAGAAAGTGTTTACGGGCCAGATAGCGGTACCGGGCCGCCTCTACCTGGGCCCTCCTCTCCCCGCCGTCATAGAGAGTGTAACGGAGGGAGAGGCCGATATAGCTCTCATCTCCGCTCCTGTAGCCGTCTCCCTGGAGGCGGAGATCGTCTCCAAACCGCCTAAGGGCCGCCCGAAATCCGATGGTAGGGAGGAGTCGGGATCGGGCCAGGGCTACCTCTTCCCCATCGATTTGGAGGGCCTTCCGGAGGGCCAGAATATCCTCCCGCTGGAGGAGATCAATCTGGGATGGGAGCTCCAACTCCTCCAGAGCGACAGAGCGGGGACGGTACCCTGTAAGGGCCTCCAAAAGGGCCTCTATCCGCTTCCTATCTGCCCTCCTCTCCTCCAGCTGGGCCTCTATCTCATACCTCTTGGCCTCCAAGGCGTAGAGATCGCTCAAAGGGATCAACCCCTCCCTGTAGAACCCTTGGCCCTTTCTGTAACTCGCCTCTACCGCCTCCAGAGCCCTCTCCAGGGCCTCTATCCCCTTGACCACCTTGTAGAGGTCTCCATAGAGGAGGGCCACCTTTCTCGAAAGCCGCCGCAGGAGATCTCTCTCCTCCAGCTCCGCTCTGATCTTCTCCAACTCCCTCTTCTCGATGAGGTGGGTAATGGCGTACCCTGTGAAAATGGGGTAGGAGAGGGAGAGTTCACTCCGGAGAGTCCTCTCCTCTCCCATGGGAAGGGTGAGCCTCCCCTGGGGAAGGTGGAGGGAGATGGTGGGCTCCTCCATGAGTTGGAGGGCCTCCAGGGAGAGCTGGACCTTGGGAGAGTTCTTCCCCCGAGCCGCCTTGAGAAGCTCCTCCCGTCCCTTCACCTCCAACCTTTTGGCAGTCAGGAGAGGGCTCTTCTCCAGGTGGTCCAAGAGGCTCCTCAACTCCCCACCCAGAAGGAGGGCGACCAGAAGAAAACTATGGAGAGCCACTATTCTCATTCCGCTCCTTTCCCAAAAAGAGGGCGATGACAAAGAGGGTTCCGAGGAGGGCCCAGAGGGCGGCGTGGAAAAATGTATTGGAGAAGCCGTAGTTATAACTCATGAAGAGCTCATAACGGCGGAAGACCTCCTCCACAACCTCCCTGGGAAGCTCCAGCAACCGTTCCACCCTCTCCAGAAACCATTGGAGGTACTCCCTGTTCTGGATCTCCACCATTCTATCAAAATGG
This sequence comes from Campylobacterota bacterium, assembly GCA_013153715.1. Lineage (GTDB taxonomy): Bacteria > Campylobacterota > Campylobacteria > Campylobacterales > Nitratiruptoraceae > Nitratiruptor. The sequence goes on from JAADDW010000014.1 coordinate 125,383, forward strand.
AGATTTTTGAAGTACTCCATGTTGTTGGTAGCCAGAGCTGTCCCAAAACTCCCGCCGACAAAACGGACATAATCCATGAGGACAATGGCCAGCTCGCTCCTCTCGGGAGGGGCACTCTTCAGGAGGAGGACGGTGACAGGGGCGAAGAACATCCCCATACCGATACCGAAGGGGATTGTGAGGAGAATGGCCTGGGAGAGGGGGGTATAGTAGTTGAGCCTCGGCAGGAGGAAGAGGGCGGTGAAGAGGTAGATGAGGGTGGCTATGGCGATTGTCGGCTTGGCCCCCATCCGATCGCTGAGGAGACCGGCGACAGGGGAGAATATTCCGATGAAGAGGGCGAAGGCGAAGACAGCTATTCCGGCCTGGAGGGTCGGCAACCCCTTGATATGTTCGTAGTAGACCGGAAGGAGGTAGAAGTATTGGTACATGGAGAAACCGAGGATGAAGAAGTAGATGAGGATCCCATTGGTGAAATCGCTCCTCCTGAAGAGGGAGAAGTCGATCAATCTCCTCTCCGAGTGGAGCTCCACCAGGCCGTAGAGGAGATAGCCTACCAGGGAGAGGTAGAGGAGGAACCCTATCTCCACCGAGTTGAACCAGCCGTACTGTTGGCCTTTGGAGAGCATGACCAGGAGGGCGACGGTGGCCAGAGAGAGGAGGAAGAGGGAGAGGAAGTTGAGGGAGATCCGTTCCCTCTCCTCCTCCCGAGGGAGGTAGAGGAGCCCCGCAATGACCAGAATCAGACCGATAGGGACATTGATGAAAAAGACCATCCTCCAGTTGTAGTACTCTGTCAGATAGCCTCCGACAGTGGGACCTAGGGCGGGGGCAAAACTGACTCCGAGGGCGAAGATCCCCATGGCGAGCCCCTTCCGTTCGGGGGGGAAGTAGCTGAAGACCATGACATGGCTGGTGACCATGATGAGGGCCTCACCCAACCCCTGGACAATGCGGGCGGCTATAATCTGCTCCAGAGAGCTGGAGAGGCCGCAGGCCAAGGAGGCCAAGGAGAAAAGGGCGACACCGGCCAGATAGACCGCCTTGGAACCGAAATTCTTGATGAGGTACTCACAGAGGAGGAGGCCTATGGCCGCCGCAACCATATAGCTCGTGATGATCCACTGGACCCCGTACATATCGGTCGCCAAGGGTCCCGTCAGTTTGGGGACGATGACATCGACGACGGTTGTATCGAGAATGGCCATGAAGGCCCCCACCATGACGATAAAGGTATAGAGGGCCCGTTGGAAGGGGGAGATCTCCCACGGGTGGCCCGAGGCCATCTTAGAGCCCCACCAGCTTGAGGGCTCCTCTGATGAGAGGGGTCACCGTC
>JAADDW010000031.1 GCA_013153715.1 Campylobacterota bacterium
GGGGCGGAACCCCCCCGCCGTCGCCCGTCGGGCCGAAGAGCTGGGGATAGACTACCTCTTCCAGGGGGTGAAGCGGAAGGAGATCCAGCTCCGGGAACTGGTCCACACCGTGGGCCTCTCCATGGAACAGGTGGCCGCCATAGGAGATGACCTCAACGACTACCGCCTCCTCAAGGAGGTGGGGCTCTCCTTCATGCCCTTGGACGGCTCCCCCCACATCTCCGATGTGGTCGATGTGGTCCTCTCCAAACGGGGAGGGGAGGGGGCTGTGAGGGAGATGATCGAATACCTTCTCCAGAGGGAGGGGCTTCTGGAGGAGTACCTCAATTTCTGGAGGGTAGGGTGAGACTCCACCTCTTCTACCTCTTCCTCATTCTCTTCATCTTGGGGTGGCTCATCCTCTTCAAACCCTATGAGCTCATCTCCCTCAGGGAGAATATCCCCACCCTTCGGTTCCAGAATTTCACCTTCAAGGAGTTGGAGACCAACGGGACAACCCTCATGCTGGACGGAAAATATGGGGCCTATCAGCACAGACGGGTCTATATTGTGGCCCCCAAAATCTATCTCGTCGGAAAGAGTGAGAGGCTCCGGGCCGACAAGGGGATCTACAGGAGCCGTATAGTGAAGTTGAAGGGGAGTGTGGCCTACCGCTCTCCCACCTATCGGTTCTACACCGATAGGGCCAACTATGTGGTGGACAAGGAGATCATCTATACCCCTACCCATTTCTGGTTTGAGAGCCCGGAACTCAATGTGAGTGGGTCCAAGTTGTTCTATTTGAGAAGAAGTGGTAAAATAGTAGGGTACGACATCAACGCAAAGGCTCTAATCAGATGAGATGGTTCATACTCCTACTCCTCTTTGTCTGGACCCTCTGGGGAGGAGAGGTCCAGATCAAGGCGAAACGGCTGGAGGCCGATCAGAAGAAGCTGGTTACCAAATTCCTCGGGGGGGTCACCTTCAGACAGGGAGACGATACCATTCGGGCCGAGAAGGCCTATATCTACTTCAATAAAGAGAAGAAGCCCATCAAATTTGTTGTGGTCGGCAATGTGCGGTTTAAGATCTCCCACAAGGGAAAGCGGTATGAGGGGTCGGCCCAGGAGCTGGTCTATTACCCCTTCAAGAAAGAGTATCTCTTGAGGAAGAGTGTCCATATCACCCAGTATCCCGATCAGCGGAAGATTTCGGCCAACAAGGTTGTCCTCGATCTGAGGAGCGGCAACCTCCAGGTCGAGGGGAGCGAGCAGAGACCTGTAGAGCTCATCTTCAAGATCGATACCGAGTGATGGGGGAGATCAGAGCGGTAGAGGCCCGCTTCCTCACCAGTGCTCCAACAATCCGTCACGCTCCCCCTCCCAATCTGAGTGAGGTGGTCTTCCTGGGACGGAGCAATGTGGGGAAGAGTACCCTCCTCAACGCCCTAGTGGGGCGGAAAAACCTGGCCAAGAGCTCCGCCACTCCGGGGAAGACCAAACTCATCAACTTCTTCGACCTGGTCTATAAGGTCGGTGAGAAGAGGTACCCCCTCCGTTTCGTCGATCTTCCAGGCTACGGTTACGCCAAGAGCAGTAAGAAGATGAAGGAGGAGTGGCAGAGAAACCTCACCGACTTTCTCAAGAAGAGGGAGGCCATTCGGGTCTTCGTCCACTTGAGGGATGCCCGCCACCCCGATATGGAGATCGACAGGGTGACAGAGGAGTTCCTCAACTCCATAAAGAGGGGGGATCAGCTGGTCCTCACCATCTTCACCAAGGCCGACAAACTGAAACAGAAGGAGAAGGCGGCTCTGGAGCGAAACCACCCCGGTGCCCTCCTGGTCTCCGCCCCCAAGGGGAGGGGCATCCACCAGGTCAAGAGGCAGATCATGGAGCATATCTTTGGCCCGGATAGTCTATCAGAAGCCTAAACTCACAGATATTCCAGAGATGCAGAGGCTGGTAGCGGAAGAGGTGGAGAGGGGAGTCATTCTCCCCAGGAGAGATGATGAGGTGGCCACCAATATCCGTTCATATATTGTGGCCCGGACCGATAATGGTATCATCGGCTATCTGGCCCTCCACATCCATACCGCCACCCTCGCCGAGATCAGGAGTCTCATTGTGGGGAGGGAGTGGCGGGGAGAAGGGGTGGGACGGGCCCTGGTCCAAGAGGCCCTCCGAGAAGGGAGGGAGTTGGGGGTCCAGAGTGTTCTGGCACTCACCTACAGCAGGGAGTTTTTCGAGAGGCTGGGATTCCATGAGATTGAGAAGAGGGCCATTCCAGAACAGAAGATATGGCAGGACTGTATAAGATGCAAACATTTTCCTGTCTGCGACGAAGTGGCGATGATGCGCACACTCTGAAGAGGATCGGAGCCCTCGCTCTCCTCCTCTTCATCTACGAGCCTCTGACCACCATCTACATCTTCCTCCCCCCCCTCCTCGGTCTCCTGGCCTGGAGATCCCTCTGTCCCAAGCCGTGGGAGAGGACGGTGACCATCCTCTATTTCTACATCTATGAGATCGACCACTCCCTCCCCTTTATGACCCTCTTGGCCACCCTCCTCCTCTACCATCTCGCCGTCAGACAGCTCTTCCGCTACCTGGCCTGCAGGCTCTGTATTATGGGGCTCTCCGTCGCCCTCTTCTACCTGATTCTGATGGGGGTCATGCTCTTCTACAGACAGATCTTCAGTATCGATCTCCCCATAGACCCCAATTTCTTCCTCCTCTATACCATTCTGGACCTTGTGATACTCTATGCGCTTTAAGTTCATCATCTTCATCTTCATCTCGGTCTGGCTCCTCCTCCTCTCCAAGGTCTATTACTTGACGATCAAGTCCAATGAGTACTACGAGGCCCTGGCTAAACAGAATATGATCAAGCGGGAGCGTATTCTGCCGACGAGGGGGGAGATATATGACAGAAATGGGGTCCCCCTGGCGGTCAACTATGTCGGCTTCAAAATCAAGGTGACCCCCCACCTCTCAGGGAATAGGGAGTATCTCCGCTCCGTTATGGAACGGATTGTCAGCTACTTTCCGGACCAGAATGTGACCAAGCTCCTCAAGCGGTACAGGAGACAGGATTCCTACTACAACCATGACTATATTGAGGTCATCCCCTATATTGACTACGATGAGATGCTGGACCGCTATACGGGGCTGGCCATGGAGAGGGATATAAAGATAGAACCCACCTTCAAGAGGTACTACCCCTACCGGGATCTGGCCTCCCATGTTATCGGTTATGTCTCCCGAACAAATAGGAAGGAGGCCGCCAGGGATCGGGTGGCCAAAGCTGTCGGAATTATCGGGAAGAGCGGTCTGGAGAGGTACTACAACAGCTATCTCCAGGGGGAGCTGGGCTACAAGAAGATCAAGGTGACAGCCTACAACGAGGAGATTGAGGTCCTGGAGCAGAAGAACCCCATCCAGAACAGAAATCTCACCCTCACCCTCGACATACGGCTCCAGAAATATATCCACAAGCTCTTCGAGGGGAAGGCGGGGGCGGCCATCGTTATGGGGGTCGATGGGGAGATTCTGGCGGCTGGGAGCTTTCCGGAGTACGACCTCAACATCTTTGTCAACGGAATTACCAAGAAGCAGTGGCAGGAGATCATTACCGACCTCAACCGCCCCTTCACCAATAAGTTGGTCAACGGCCTCTACCCTCCAGGCTCCACCATCAAAATGGGGGTGGCCCTCTCCTTTCTAGACAGCGGACTTGTCACCCCCTCCACCTCCTTCTACTGTGGAGGCTATATCCAGATTGGGAAACGGAAATTTCGGTGCTGGAGCAAATATGGCCATGGAGAGGTGAAGCTGAGGAAGGCCATTAGGGAGAGTTGTGATGTCTATTTCTACGAGGGGAGCCTCCGGGTAGGGATCGGTCGAATTGCCCAGATGCTCAAGACCATGGGGTTTGGGAAGAAGAGCGGCATCGACCTCCCCAATGAGTTTATTGGAGTCGTTCCGGATAAGGAGTGGAAGGCCAAGCACTACAGAATGCCCTGGTACATCGGGGAGACTGTTGTCTGTGCCATCGGCCAAGGGTACGATCTGGTCACCCCTATCCAGCTGGCCAACTATACGGCCCTCCTGGCTACAGGGAGACTCCCCACCCCCCACTTTGCCAAAAATATAGGGGAGTTTCCCTCCAAGGATGTCCTCTCCCAGAAACAGAAGGAGATGCTCCCCCTCATCCGGGAGGCGATGTACGATGTCTGTAACGCCCCCAAGGGGACGGCAACCTACCACATTCGGACACCGGTCACCATTGCAGGAAAGACCGGAACGGCCCAGGTCATCGGTATTCCCCAGGAGGAGAAGGAGCGGATGAAGGAGGAGGAGATGGAGTACTTCAACCGCTCCCACGCCTGGCTGACAACCTACGGCCCCTATCTCCACCCCAAATATATTGTGACGGTCCTTGTCGAACATGGGGGCCACGGGGGGTCGGCGGCAGGCCCCATTGTCTCCAAAATCTACGACAAACTCATTGAGCTCGGCTATATCAAGGTAGATGGTTCAAAGCGAAGATCGTCAAGGTAGCTAGGAGGGCGATACCGGCCGATCTATTGTAGAGTTTGTTGGCTGTGATGAAGACCAACATGATGGAGGCGACGAGGGCCACAAGAATATCGAAACCGTTCTGGGCCAGATCGACAGGGAGGGGACGGACCGTGGCGGCAGAACCGAGGACCACACTGAAGTTGGCCACATTGGAGCCGATAATATTCCCTATGCTCATATCGGCCTTCCTGTTGAGGGCCGCCTGAATACTGACCACCAGCTCTGGGAGGCTGGTCCCGAAGGCGACCAGGAAGAGCCCAATAATCCACTCCCGAACTCCGAGGCTCCTGGCTATATTGGAGGCACTCTCAATAGCGAAGTCGGCTCCGTAGATGACCAGGAGGAAGCCGACAAGGAGGAGGGGGGCTGTCACTCTCCAGTTGAGCTCTCCCTCCACAATCTCCTCATCTACCTCCCCCGCAACGATAGTCGGCTCCTGGGAGAGGAAGAGGAGGTACCCCCCCATGAGGATCAGGAAGACGATCCCCTCTCCCCTGGAGATCACGCCGTCATAGGCCACCAGGAGGAAGACGAGGATGGGGAAGAGTGCCCAGGCGCTATCTTTGGAGAAGATGTCCCGCCTCGGATGGATCCCCTTTGCCAGGAGAAAGACAAGACCGAGGACGAGGGTGATATTGAGGGTGACACTCCCGATCACATTGGAGACAGCCAGGTCGCTCTTCCCATCTATACTGGCGGCTATGCTGGCGGCCATCTCCGGAAGGCTGGTCCCAAGGGCGATGAGGGTAGCTCCTATCACAAATTCACTAATACCGAAGTGGAAGGCGATCTTTTCGCTCTCCTCAATGATCATATCTGCCCCCTTGATGAGGGCGGCCATGGAGAGAATGAAGATGAGGTAATCCATCAGGGCTCGTTCCTTACAATGAGACTCTTGGGAAGATTGAACTCCTCTATGAGCTCCTCCTCCCTCCTCCGCATCTCCCCTTGATCCCTCTCGTGGTCGTAACCCAGAAGGTGGAGGAGACCGTGGATGAAGAGGAGGAGAAACTCCTCCCTCTCCGAATGTCCATATTCCAGGGCCCCCTCTCTGACCCGATCCACATTGATGACGACACTCCCCAAGGGGGCCCCCGGAGTTTCGGCAAGGGGGAAGCTGAGGACATCTGTACTATTATCGATTCCCCGGAACTCTCTGTTTAGTCTCCGGATGGTCTCACTGTCAACGACTAGGAGCTCGATGGTTCTCTCTGTTAATTTTTTGGAGATTTGTTCGATAATGTCATACGGTATGTCAAACGGGGTCCGGTTGTCCAGGTCGATCATCTATCCACCTTTTCTCACAATTTTACCATAAAGCAAAAAGGTCGCCGATGTGGCAGAGCGTCAAATCGAAACAGATTGCTCTCATCCTCTTCTTCATCTTCTACATCGCCAGTCTCTCCTACATCGTCCTCAAGGAGAGCTACAACTCCTATACCCAGAACCGAAAGCTCAAAGATGAGATCCTCCTCAGTATTCGGCTCTCCAATGTGGTCCATGAACTCCAGAAGGAGCGGGGGAGGACAGCAGGCTATCTAGGGAGTGGAGGGGAGAAGTTTGCCCGGGAGATCGGAGAGCAACAGAAGCTCACAGATAAGCAGGTGGCCAAACTCCTCCACTTCATCGAGACGAAGCACTACAACTCCATCGACGGAGATATAAAGAAGAGGATAGACCATATCAGAAAGAGGCTCTCCCTCCTCTCCACCCTCCGCCGTCAGATTATGGCCCAGCAGATACCGACCAAGGAGGCCATCGCCTTCTTCTCGGCCCTCAACGCCTACATCATCGACACCATCGCAGAGCTTGCCAAGAAGAGTCAGGACGCCCTTATCTCTCGGGAACTTATAGCCTATGCCGATTTCATGCTGGCCAAGGAGAGGGCCGGAATTGAGCGGGCCGTCCTCTCCAACACCTTCGCCCGAAACAGCTTCCTCGAAGGGTTCTTTGTCAAATTTATCCGTCTCGTCAGCCAACAGGAGGCCTTTCTCAAGGCCTTCGAGGTGGCGGCTCCCAAGAAGTTCATCGACTACTACCATAAGACCGTCCGGGGGAGCGATGTCGATGAGGTGAAGCGGATGGAGGAGATCGCCATCAGAATTGGGAGAGAGGGAGGGTTCAACATCGATCCGGGATACTGGTTTGAGCAGATCACCGGAAAGATCAATAAGCTCAAACAGGTGGAGAACTACATAGCCAAGGAGATTATCCACCAGATCCAGGAGTCGATAGAGAGGGGAAAACTGATTTTCTACCTCACAATTGGATTGAGCCTCATCGGTATAGTGACAGCTCTGGTCGTCGGTTACTGGATCATAGAGAAGAATATCAATGAGCCTATCGACAAGATCAACAGAGCCCTCTCAGAAATTGTCCAGACCAAGGATTTCAACAAGCGGGTCACGATTGAGCGGGACGATGAGCTCGGCCAGATTGCCAGGAGCGTCAATAAACTTATCGACTTTGCAGAGCGGGTGATCAACATGGCCAAGGAGGCTGTGGCCAAGAACTCCAAGACGGCCAAGGAGCTCTATACCACATCTCTCCAGATCGGGAAGAATATGGAGGAGGAGGCCTACTTTGTCTCCAATACGGCGAAGAACGCCTTCCAGATCAAGATCCCCTTGGATACCTCTATCCAGAGCATGGAGCGGTCCCAGAAGGAGATTGTCACCTCCAACGAGCTCCTCCAGAACTCCCACAAGAAGTTGACCTCCCTCATCACAACTGTCCAGAAGAGCGCCAAGGAGGAGGAGCGGATCGTCAAGGAGCTCAAACGGTTAATCAACGCCACCAACGAGACCCGAAAGGTGCTCCAGCTCATAGAGGACATCTCCAACCAGACCAACCTTTTGGCCCTCAATGCCGCCATTGAGGCGGCTCGGGCCGGGGAGCATGGAAAGGGATTTGCCGTCGTTGCCGAGGAGATACGGGCCCTGGCAGAGAAGAGTAAACGCCATGTTGTCCACATTGGGGATATTGTATCGGCCCTCATCTCCACAATTGAGCAGATCAACGAACAGATCCTCAACAATGCCACCCAGATTACCGAACTCTCCAAAGAAGCCAGTATAATAGGGGAGGATGTGGATCGGGTGACAGCCATTATGAACAGGACCGTCCAGGAGAATCTCTCCTCCTCCCAGCAACTCAAGGAGATTATTCGGCAGGGGGAGCAGATTATCAACGATGTGGATAAGATCAATCAGCTCTCCTCCCTCAACGCCAGGAGTGTCGAGGAGATAGCGACGGCGACAGAGTTCCTCCACAAGCAGATCGACAGGCTGAAGGCGGAGCTCTCCCACTACAAAACATGAGATGAGAGAGAGAAAGGGGTCTCATGGAGCCATGTCTGGAGCAGATCGCCCATCTGATCTACGAGCGGGTCGGAGTGACCTTCGAGGGGAAGTGGCACCTCCTGGACAGTAGACTCTCTACAGCCTGCCAGGAACTCAAAATCGGGAGCTGTGACGAGTTCTACAGGAGACTTCTGGAACCCAACTCCTTCCACGACCTCCTCTCCTACTTCATGATCTCCCAGAGCTATTTCTACCGGGAGGCCAAACATTTTGAAATTCTCCTCAGACTCATTGGAGAGGAGGGAATTGAGAGGCCCCGCATCCTCTCTCTCCCCTGTGCCAATGGAGAGGAGCCCTACTCCATAGCGACGACACTGGAACACAGGGGGATAGAGGGGTATAGAATAGAGGCTATTGATATTAATCCCAAGGCGATCAAGAGGGCCCGTTGCGGGTGCTACCCTCCCCACCAGATGGTCCATATCCCTCCCCAAATCTTGGCCCGCTACTTCCACTTTGACGGAAAGTGGTACTGGGTGGACCAGAGATTGAAGAGGAGAATTCACTTTCAGGTGGGGAACCTCTTTGAGTTGGAGGGGAGGCAGTACGACTTCATCTTCTGCCGCAATCTCATGATCTATCTCGACCCCCCCAAGAGGAGGGAGGCTATGGAGATCTTCTCCAAACTCCTGAAAGAGGGGGGGTACCTCTTCCTCAGCTTCTCCGACTATGTAGGTGAGGTAGAGGGATTTGATAGAATCTCCTATGAGAATAAAGAGATCTACAGAAAGAGGGGCCGTGCAGATAGGGGTAGATATTGTGGCCATAGGCCGTATAGAGAGGTTCATAGAGCGCTTCGGAAGACGGGGATTGGAACGCTATCTTCTCCCTAGGGAGATCGAAATGGTCCGGACCCCCCAGAACGCCGCCGGTCTCTGGGCGGCCAAGGAGGCTATCTCCAAGGCCCTCGGTTCGGGGATTGGAGAGCTCCTCAGGTTCCATGAGATAGAGATCTCCAAAGATGGGAGGGGGGCCCCCTCCTTTACCCTCCTGGGAGGGGCGGCAGAGAGATTTCCTCTCCTCTCCTCCTCCCTCTCCATCGCCCACGATGGCGGTTTCGCCATTGCTGTAGCCGTATTGGAGCTCGCTTACCCTCCCCCGACGAAGGTGAGGAACTCTATCCTATCCCCTTCCTTGGGACGGTAGCTCTCCCACTCCTCCCGCTTCACAATCTCCCCGTTGACGGCCACGGCCATAACCTGCTCCTCGACCTTGAGGCTCCTCAAGATGTCGGCTATTGTGGCTCCGTCGGGAACTCTCCGTTCCTCTCCATTAATGGTGACTCTCACTGCAGGACTCCTTTCCAAAGGGTTCCATATAGTCTGCCAGCAGGTAGTTCCCCTTGAGATAGGCCAGCTGGCACGGGGTGAGACCCACTCCATTTTTCAGATCGGGGTCGGCCCCCATCTTCAGGAGGAGATCCACAATCTGGAGGTTGTTGCTGTAGGCCGCCTGGTGGAGAGGGGTTACGCCGTACCTGTTCTTCATATTGATGTCGCTCCCGTGGGTGATCAGAAACCTAACGATCTCCAACCTGTTCTGGCCAACGGCGTAGTGGAGAGGGGTCATTCCGTTGTTGTCCTGGTCGTTGGGATCGGCCCCATGGGCCACAAGGGAGCGGACAATAGAGAGGTTCCGCATCTTGGTAGCCATAATGAGGGGGGTGATCCCCGCCTTGGTGGGGGCATCTATATCGGCTCCCTCTCCTATCAGCCGTTCAATCTCCTCCAGATCCTCCCTATAGATAGCCTCGTGGAGAGGGGTCCACCCATTGGAACTATCCCCAAGGAGGAGAGAACATAGTATAATAACGGCGGCGATTGTCCTCATGTTCGACCTTTTTGTCGCATAGTACCACATTTTAAAGGAGTTTACAATGCCCGGAATTCTCGTTGGACCCAATGAGAGCTTTGAGGAGGCTTATCGGAAGTTCAAGAGACAGGTGGACCGGAACCTCATTGTGACAGAGGCCAGAGCGAGACGGTTCTACAAACCACCTACAGAGATCCGCAAGGAGCAGAAGATCAAGGCCCGCCGCAAGGCCCTCCGCCGCCTCTGGATGCTCCGCAGATATGAGGCGAGACTCTAATCTTTGAGGAACTCCACCATCTTGAACCTCTCCCCCATGAGGGAGGGGTGGAGGAGGATCTTGGCTCTCCCCACCTCCTCTCTGTAGAGGTCGAAACCGGCCCTCCTCTCAATCTCCTGGAGGAGGTCGGTTATCCCAAACTCCACAAGGGCGGCCAGCTGGGTTCGGTAGGCCACCTTCCGAAACCCCTCCTTCTCAAATGCCTCTATGAGATGGGTGAAGTTGAGGTCGTAGGTCATATCGCTCCTCCCATAGAGGGATTTGAGATCGAGCCCCTCCTGGAAGAGGGGATAGACCTGGTGGCGGCTGTATATTCTGATGGAAAAATCATTTCTCGCCACCAGATCGCCGTAATCGAAGGTGAGGAAGCGGACCCTCTTGAAGGCCCTCCAGAGTTTGGAGGCAAACTCCCCGTAGCCGAGGGCCACCTCCCCCTTCTCTATTCCGAAGCGGTCGGCGAGGGCTCCGATCCTCCGATCCATGGGACCGAATGTGATCTGGAAATCCTCGACATACCCCATCTTCCCCTTATAGACCAGCTCGCAGGGGAAGGCGTCAAAGAGCTCGTTGGCTACGACAAACCCCTCCTCCAGGGCCACCTCATCGAGGGAGGAGTAGTGGCGGAGCTCTACGGCATCGCCGAAGGAGGTGGAGAAGTAGTCCCTCTGCTCCCTCTGGAGGGCCGGGAAGGGTTCCACAATGGCGAAGGAGAGGCTCTCTATCAGGGAGGGGTCAAAGGTGTAGAGGAATTGGACAATATCTGCCAGCAGATAGCCTCTGTGGGCCCCTATCTCCACAATAGAGGTCTGGGGGGAGAGGAGCCCCTCCCCTATCAATCTGTAGATGTAGCGGGCGATGGAGCCTCCAAAGAGTTTGGAAGCCGTTACAGCTGTATAGAAATCTCCCCCCTTTCCAATCTCCCTGAACTGGGAGTAGTACCCCCCTTCGCCGTAGAGCCACCCCTCCATAAATTGGCTAAAACGCATTCTTCAACCCTTTATAGAGTTGGAGGAGGAGGAGCTGTCGATCTACCTGGAAGATCTGGAGATCTATCTCCCTCTGCTTGAGGGAGTTCTCCATTGTCTTGAGGTCGTAGATGGTCTTCTCCCCCGCCTCGTAGAGCTCCCTGGTCTCCTCCAAGAGGGAGCGGTAGAGCTCTATATCCTCCCTGGTCAGCTCCATCTTCCTCTCCACAACCTTGAGCTCCCGTTCCACCTTGGAGTAGAGATTGGAGAGGGATCTCCTCCTCTGGGCTAGGAGGAGGTCGGCCTTCAGGTAGTCCAGCTGGGCCAGTTCAATATTTTTACGGGTGTTGATGTCCCAGAGGGGCATGGTAATAGAAATTCCGTAGGTGGAGAAGTGGTCGCTGTAACTGAAGTTGGGGGAGAACTGACTCCCCTGGACCTTCTGGTAGTTGTAGCTATAGAGGAGGGAGAGGGAGGGGAGATGGCGGCTCACAGCCATCCTCTTGAGATGTCTCCTCCCCTTTTTGGCCGCCCTCGCCTGGGCCAGCTCCAGATGGCCCTTGAGGAAGAGTTCCCGATCCATGAGGGTCAGGTGGGGGAGCTCGATCTCCTCTGGCTCTAGATCGGTGAGATCTCTAATGGCCTCCTCCCGTTCCACAATTCCATCTTCGATGGAGAGGAGGGAGAGGGAGATCCTATTCTTCTTGAGGATGGCGTTGTCCAGAAAGGTACTATCCAGCTCCCCCTTCAGATACTCCTCCCTCTTGACGAGGAGGTCGATACGGGCATTTTTGAGGGCCAGATTTTCCCTCTCCCTCTGGAGTTTCAACCGTTTCAACTGGAAGGCGAGGAGGTAGAGCTGGGCCATGAGACTATTCCTGTGGAGCTCGACCCCCGCCAGAGACTCTCCCCTCTTGGCCCGGGCATATTTGATAGCCTCCCAGATCCCGAAGCTCTTGAAGATCGGCTGGTTGAGGGAGATTGTGAAGCTCTCCAGGTGCTGGTTGGGAAATTGGTCCCCCTTCTGGTAGAGATAGCTGGCTCTAATGGGGTTGATCCAGCTTGTGGCCAACTTGTCCGCCTCCCTCTCCGCCTTCTGGGCCTCCAGGGAGAGCTCCCTCTCCTGGAGGGTGCTCAATATCTCTCCAGCTGTCAGGGAGAGGGTGAGGGTGAGGAGGAGGGAGAGGGCTCTCATCTCCCACTTTTTCGCACCCAGACCTCCCCTCTGAACAGAGGGGGAAGGGTGCTACTTCCTCCCTTCCACTCTACCGCTCCTCTCAAGGCTCTCTCCCCAATGGCGACATCACCGACTGGAAGGCCCACCCCTTGGCTCCCCTCCCTCATCCAGGGTGGGGGAGACCCTCTGGAGAGCCTTCCTCAACCGGTGAAACCCTTCACGGAGCTCCTCCTCCGTCACTGTGAGGGGAGGGAGGAAGCGGACCGTATTCCGTCCGGCCTTGAGGAGGAGGAGCCCCTCTTCCAGGGCTTCCCGGATCACCCTCTCCTGGATGGAGCCGTTCCGGGCCCGGAGCCCCCCCATAAACCCTATTCCAACCTCCCTCTCAAAGAGGGTCCCGTACTCTCTGGCCACCTCTTCCAACCCCTCCCGAAAAATCTCTATTCTCTCCTGGAGCTCTCCACTCTCCTTGAGCTCCTCTAGAATCTCCAGAACCTCCAGGGCGGCCCTGGTTGAGAGGTAGTTCCCCCCAAATGTGCTCCCGTGGTCCCCGGGGGAGAAGATCTCCTTGAGCCGTGTCATGATAGCTCCGATGGGGACCCCTCCCCCCAACCCTTTGGCCAGGGTGACAATATCGGGCTCGATGCCGTAGAGATTACTGGCGAGGAGCTCCCCTGTCCTGTAGATCCCGGTCTGGACCTCATCGACTATGAGGAGAATATCCCGCTCCTTCAAGTAGGTAGCCAACTCCCGAACCTCCTGGCGATCCATAGGTTCGACCCCCCCCTCCCCCTGGATCAGCTCGATCATGACTCCGACACTCCTCTCGTCGATGAGGTCTGGGATCTGGGAGAGGGATTGGGCATAGACAAATCCGTCGGGAAAGGGGCCAAAGTAGGTGTGCATCGCCTCCTGTCCCGTCGCCTTAAGGGCCGTAATGGTCCGGCCGTGGAAGGAGTGCTTCAAGGTGATGATCTTGTACCGCTTCACCTCTCCATCTACCTCTCCATACTTTCGGGCTATCTTGATGGCCCCCTCATTGGCCTCGGCACCGCTGTTAGCAAAGAAGAGCCTCATATCGTAGCCACTCAACTCCACCAACCTCTGGGCCAGAAGGGCTTGGGGCTCTATGAGGTAGAGGTTGGAGATATGGATAATTTTCCGGGCCTGATCGCAGATAGCCTCTGCCAATCTCCTATTGCCGTGGCCTACGCTGACCACCCCTATACCGCTGGTAAAGTCGATAAACTCCCTCCCCCTCTCGTCGTAGAGCCGTGCCCCCTCTCCCCGAACAAAGTTGATGGGGGTACGGCTGTAGGTGTGGAGGAGAAACTCTCTATCCCTCTCTATGAGTTCCATCTCTCTCCTTTCTCTCAGAGCGGCTCGACCCTCACCCGTACCTCCTGGAAGATGGCATTATTCCCATAGTTATCTTCCCGGCCAGGGGTGACATAGTTAATTCTGCTCCCGCTGTAGGCGAGGACCACATTGTCCCGGAGCCTCTCGCTCACCCGTACCTCCATCTCCACCTCCCCATACTCGCTCTTGACCACCACCCGATCTCCATCGGCCAGACCGAGGACTACAGGGACATAGAGATAGGGGTCCCTCTGGAACTGGGAGTTAATAGCCTTCTGGGCCTTGGGTGTTATAAGGTAGAGCCCCTCTTCCCCCTCCTCCACCTCATCTTCCACCTCGTCAATAAAGGAGAAGGGTTCCCCTCCAAACCCTTGGCTGTAGGGGATCTCCTGGTAGGTCGGAATCTTGTAGTACTCCCCATCTTGTATGAGCTGTCTCCGGAACTCTTCAATATACTCCTCCTCCCCCTTCAAGCCGTCAAAGCCAAACTTCTCGAAGAGCCTCTCTGTCAGCTCATACTCGCTGAGGGCCCTCCTATTCTCCTCTATCTTCGGCATGAGCTGGACATACTCATGTCCGTAGCTGAAGCGAATATCCCTCTTCTGGAGGAAATTCTTGGCAGGTATGACGAGGTCGGCCAGCTGGGCCGTCTCATCTTCGTAGAGTCCGAAGACCACGGTGAAGCTCTTCTGGAGGCCGTCAATGACCTTCTGGCTCTGGGGCATGGTGACCACAGGGTTGGAGGCTTGAATAAAGGTGAGATCGTACTCCCCAAAGTCCACCGAAGCCTTGGAGACCCTCCGAGCATCGACCCGGAAGGGATCCTCCAGCCCCAGGGAGGTATCTCCGAGGAAGCTGACTCCGGACCCCTCCTTTCCAAAGAGTCCCAACATGGCCGCCAGGGAGTCGATCATGTGGACCACCTCCGTCCCGTGGCTATACTTCTGGACTCCGTTGCCCACCAGAATAACTGTCGCCATCTGTTGCATCAGCTCGGCCAGAGTGGCTATATCGAGAATATCGACCCCTATCCTCTCCACTGTCGGAACCATTCTATACTCTTTGATAAGATCGACAAAGGAGTCGTAATTCTCTGTCCGCTCCTCGATGAAGGGCTCATCCTCCCCATTCTGCATATAGATGAAGCGGGCCAACATTGTGGCCAGCTCCAGGTCTGTCCGGGGATTGATCTGGAGGTGCATCTGGGCTCGGAGAGCAATATCTGTCTTGACCGGATCGATGACCACCAAGGTTTTACCGTGGAGGAGGGGGAGGAGGTGGGAGTTGGTATAGCTCACATTTCGCCCCCAGATGATGACCAGCTCACTCTTCTCTATCTGTTCGAGAGGGAGGACCAGATTTCTCCTCCTCCCCCGCTGAATTCCTAACTGCCCCGCCCCATCACAGAGGCTCCCCTTGGTCAAGGTGGCCCCGAGGCGGGCGAAGAGGAGATCGGTTACTCCCTGCATCTTTCCCACATTACCACTCCCCCGAAAGTGGAGGATAGAGTCGCTCTCCCGGAGCCGTTGGGAGAGAATCTCTACAGCTTCATCCAAGGAGATCGGTCTCCCCCTGTAGAAGGCCCTCTCCAACTGGGGATAGTCGGAGTAGTGGTTCAGCTTGGAGCAGAGGAAGCCACGGGTGGCCGGGTGGTCCCGATCCCCCAAGAGGCGGCCCTCTCTGTAGATCACACTGCATCCATCGTAACAGTCTAGAGGACAGGCTGTCTTCATCTCTTCTTCACGCCTCCCGAGGCGCTACTTCCCTCCTTTCTCTCAACTGGTCTCAACTCAATTCTGATCAGCTTTCCAAATATCTTGGGAGGGGGGAGGATCAATTCGGCCCGATACTCCCCCTTATGTTTTCCGTCGGGAATGGAGATCAGTTTGGAAAATTTGAGATTGCTAGCCTTCCCATCTATATAGATCTCTCTCCTCCCGATCTCCTCCACCTCCTCTCTGGTCAGGTAGAGGATAACCCGAGCCCTCGATATGTCGGCCACATCTGCCAGGGGGGCTCCCAGGGCCACAAAATCTCCCTTCCTCGGGTAGAGTCTGTAGAGATAGCCCCAGACCCTCAGCTCCTTTTTGGCTATCCGATCCTCTACCTGGGCCAGGGAGAGTTTCAGATCCTTTATCTGGAGCTGGAGGGAGAGAATCTTGCTCCGTTCCCCCTCCACCCGCTCTTTGGCCGACAGGTAGGCGGCGAGGCGGCGATCCTTCTCACTGGGGGGTTTGGTCTTGAGCCCCTCGATCCGTCGGTACTCCCTCAATCTAATGTCGGCGATCCTCTGGAGCTCCTTGAGAATCCGCTCCTCGACGGCTATCCTCCTCTTGAGG
Source organism: Campylobacterota bacterium (assembly GCA_013153715.1). Taxonomy (GTDB): domain Bacteria; phylum Campylobacterota; class Campylobacteria; order Campylobacterales; family Nitratiruptoraceae; genus Nitratiruptor. The sequence goes on from JAADDW010000031.1 coordinate 15,854, forward strand.
AGCTCCACCTTCTCCCTCAACCTCTTGAGGCTCTCCCGATCCACCCTGCTATCGATGGTGAGGACCCGCTCTCCGGAGAGCCTCCTCCCCTCCAGATCGTCACGGCTCTCTGTGACAAGACCGGAGGCGGCGGCCCTGTAGGTGTAGATCTGGAGAGGCTGGACTATGGCTGTATGCTCCCGGGCCCCCAAAAGGGTTACCAAGAAGAGTAAAGATATGGGATGGGATCGCATGGACACTCCTCTCGATGAGTGATATTGTACTATATTTCTTGATTTCTTGTATAATAACGGGAGTAGTGAAGAGATTGAGAGGGGGAAAGGTCTGCTCCATGATGAAGAGTGAGAGAGAGAGAGGGTTGAGGGAGTATATAGAGGAGCTCAAACGGAGGGTGAAGGAGCGGGGACTGAAACACTCCCAGCAGAGGGAGGAGATACTCACCCTCCTCTTCCACGCCCGGAGACACCTGACCCCTGAAGAGATCTACAACCAGTTGAAGCGGGAGAAGAGCACCATCGGTTTGGCCACAGTCTATCGGACCCTGGCCTTCCTGGAGCAGGAGAATATAGTGAACTCCATCTCCTTCGGCAGTGAGGGGAAACGGTACGAACTCAATCGGGGGGGCCACCACGACCATATGATCTGTATACGGTGCGGTAAGATTGTGGAGTTCTACAACGAGGAGCTGGAGGCTCTCCAAGAGGAGATAGCCAGGAGGGAGGGGTTTGTCCTCATCACCCACCAACTCAACCTCTACGGCCTCTGCCCCCAGTGCCAGAAGAGGCGGTAGGTTAGGGGCGGTAGATGAGCTCCCTCTCCCCCTTGGGCTTCTGGGCATCTTCATTGACTCTCTTCACCATGTAGAGGGGGGCGAGGAAGATGAAGAGGATGGAGGCCACCAAGAAGAGGAGAAGGAGGTACATCGGTATCAATCTCTTGAATCTCTTCCCCATTGAGACTCCCTTTCGCAAGGCGATCCCCCTATTGTAGCGGAACTCTGGGGGAAAGGGAAGCCCATCCCGATACCCTCTCTTCCCAGACCTCTATCTGGAGGAGTCCCTTCCCAGAGAGTGGAGGAGCGAAATGAAAACCTCAACTGTGATAAAGATTAGCCTTTACTTGTCTCCCTTAACTTCTTGTTTATCCCAATTATTTTTTTACTTTATTTAAGTTATGATCGAGACTAATCATAGTGTAAAGGGAGGCCTATTGTTTCTATCCATCAGGTGGATCATTCTCACTCTCATAGTTCTCTTCGGTATCGGCTGTGGCGGCTCCTCTTCACGGGTCGGAGTTGGGGGGGGAACCCTCTCCTTCCAGATGGTCAGCGAGTACGGGGTTCGGGGAGTTATCCCTATCAGTGTGGAGAGCGGTCCCACCCTGGAAGGGGTTACCAGAAAGATCTCCCTGGTCTCCTTCTCCTTCACTCCCCGTACAGCAGATGGGGAGAGCTGTCCCATACGGGATTCTCTGGTTGAGGGGAGGCGGAACCATGAACCGATCGATATTACCAACACCCCCTCTCTCCGATTTCAGATTGAGTTTCGGAGACCCTGCTACAACCTGGAGAGCCTCGCCTTCCAGGGCCGGTATCTCATTGAGACCACATTTGAAGATGGACTCAAAAAGGAGGAGGAGAAGGAGCTCTCGGCACTCCTCAAGAGTCCCATCGATGTCGGTAGAGTCCTGGGGAGCCACCGGATTGAGCTGACATTCAAAGATGGGAAAGGTTCCCTGGAAGAGGGTGGTGAGGAGATCCTTCTCTACCGCATTATCGGCGATGGAGAACGGGAGGTGGAGAGGGAGGAGTTGGTCCGGGTAGAGCCCTATTCGGAACAGAGGAGTATAGTTGAGGTGGCCCCCCTCGATCTCAATGGGAGTTCAGGGGCCGTCGTTCTCAAGGGAAAGGAGGTAGGAAAGACCCGGGTCGGTATTCGGGCCGTTCTCAATAAGGAGGGGGTCTATATCAAGTTGGAGAACTCCCGGGAGGTTGAGGTGGTCCAGAAAGAGGAGAGGAGGGTGGCCCGAATAGTTGTAGAGCCTCCCGTCATCGATGTACGGCCTGGAGAGAGCTATACTATTACCGTCATCACCCTGGATAGCGGGAACCGTCCTATTTCGGCTAAAGTCCAAGTCCCCGTTCTGGTAGATAGGGAAGGGGTCCTCTACGGGGAGATCGATAACCATACCCTCTACACCGATGAGAATGGAAGGGCCACCTTTACCTATAGGGCCCCTGAAGATCTGAAGAGTCTCTCCGGCACGGTCTACACCTTCAGGGTGGAGAGTGGAGGGGTCTCCCAGGAGGTGAAACTCATCTTCCCCAAAGAGGAGGAGAAGAGGAGGGTAGCCAAGCTGGTTGTCGATCCCTCCATAATCCATGTGGAGGCCGGCAAGAGTTATACCATCACGGTCCTCACCCTGGATGATGGAAACCGCCCCCTTCCGGCCAAGGTCGAGATCCCG
>JAADDW010000001.1 GCA_013153715.1 Campylobacterota bacterium
AGCCCAGAGGAGGGAGAGGACAAAGATGAGGGTAAAGTTGATGGTCTCGAAGCGGCTCTCCTCCTTCTTCGCCATGATAAAGCCGCTGAAGAGCCCTATGGCTACAGCGTAACTGATGAGGACGGCGGCGAACCAGATGAAGAAGGTGATAATAAAGGCCCCATTGGCCCTCACAATGGAGAAGGGGAGCCAGTTGATGAGATGGGTTGTCAACGCCACCATAGGGTCCCAGAGGAGCCATCCAATTCCGATCCAGAGGAGGGCCAGAGGGATCCCTGTAGAGAGGGCTAAACGGACCGTATCGAGGGTCACCATATCTCGGATAGCCTGGATGAGGTAACGGTTGATCTTCATTCTCTTTCCTTCATGAGGAGAGCCTCTATCTGCTTATATTGTAGCGGTTTAGATTTAAGGTAACCTTGATAGTAGGTACATCCCAACTTTTTAACAAACTCCCTCTGATCGTCCCGTTCAATTCCCTCTGCTACAGTCTCCAGTCCGAACTTTTTGGCTATGGAGATGATGGTATCGACGATGGCCACATCATCTGGATCATCCGGAATATCTTGGATGAAGCTCCTATCGATCTTGAGGGTGGTGAAGGGGAGATATTTGAGATAGGAGAGGGAGGAGTACCCTGTCCCAAAATCGTCTATCGCCAAGGAGAAGCCTAGATCCCTGAGCTCATTCATGATCCTCTTGGCATTCTCTTTGTTGTTGATGAAGATCGATTCGGTAATTTCCAACTCGATGGCGGTAAAGGGGACCTTCTCCTGCCCCACCAATCGGGTCAGGGTTTCAACGAAGTCCGGAGCGTTGAACTGGGTGATGGAGATATTTATGGCGATCTTCTTGAGGGGGTAACGGCTCCTGAGCCGTTTAAAATCCCTGAGGGCCCTCTTGATTGTCCACTTTCCGATCTCCAGTATCGCCCCCGACTCCTCGGCAATATGGATAAACTCCTCGACCCCCACATCTCTAAACTTCGGATTATTCCAGCGGAGGAGGGCCTCCAGACCCACGGTCCTATCGCTCCGGCAATCTACGATAGGTTGGTAGTGGAGGGCCAGCTCCCTATTCTTCACAGCATTTTTGAGGGCACTCTCAATCTCCAACCGCTTCTTGATCCAGAGATCCATCTCCTTCTGGAAGAACTGGGTGTTATTTTTCCCCGACCTCTTGGCATGGTACATCGCTATATCGGCAAACTTGACAATGTCATAGGGGGTGATAGAGTGGTCCTCGACAAAGACAACACCGATACTACTTGTGAGCCGCAGGGTCAGATTGTCGATCCGTATCGGTTTGGAGATCTCCCTATGGAGCTTCTGGGTTACCCTGTGGATAATAGTGGCACTCTCTTGGAGGTCGGGATCGAGATTGGGGAGGACAATGACAAACTCATCTCCCCCGAGACGGGCTATGAAGTCGCTCTTCCTGATGGCCTTCTTCAGTCGGTTAGAGATCTCTACGAGGATCTGATCCCCCACATGGTGGCCCAGGGAATCGTTGATATTTTTGAAGTCGTCCAGATCGACGAAGAGAACGGCAAAGCGCTCCCTCTTCTCCTCCAACTTCTTGAGGTGGTCCTTGAGGTGTTCAAAGAGGGTATAGCGGTTGGGTATATTGGTGAGGTGGTCGTAGTGGGCCTGATACTCTGTCTGCTCCAGGAGCTTCTGCTCCTTGGTGATGTCGCTGATGATCCCCACAGCCCCTACCAACTCCCCATCCCTGATGATGGGGGAGGAGAGGAGCTTGAGGTAGCGATCGTTGAACTCCAAAAGCCGCTCCTCACTTCTCTGGAAGGAGTGGGGATTAATAAGCTCCCTGGGAACCCGTTCCAGATCGGGACTCAACTCCGTAATCTCAAAAAAGCTCCTATTGGCATCGAGGAGCTTGTAATTCTTGTCGTAGAAAAAGATACCGACAGGTGAGTTGTCGAAGACCGCCTTCAGACATTTCTGGGTGTGCTGGGCAATATTCTTCTCCAGGAGATACTTCTGGTTGGCGAGGAAGAGCTCCAGGAACTGCTGGTGGAGCCGTCTCGCCACAACGAAGAGGAGGAGATAGTAGAATGTGAGGAGAAAGGCGAGATGGTAGGTATGGGTCGTTCCCTTGAAGAGGAGGACCAGTATATAGGTTCCCAAGGGGAGGGTGAGGAAAATGATGGCGGCCCTCAAATAGGCGGCAAGGCTGAGAACCCCTCCAGCGGCCACACCTGCATAGATGGCGGCCAGGAGGGCCAGGGGAGCCAGATCGTCGATATAGATGGTGAAGAGGGAGGCGACACTCCAGAGGATTGTCGAAATAATGAGGAGCCAGAGGAAGATCTGGCTCCACTCCTCTAGACTCCGCCTCTCTGGGTGGCGTTGGTACTCCCGAAAGTAGTAGAACCGAGCCGCCGTTATAGTCAGCATGGCAATAAACCAGAGGAGCAGGAGCCCTTTATTGGGGACAAATTTCTCATAGATGAAGAAGACAATGGTGGCATTGGCGAGAAGCCCGAAAAGGGAGATCTTGAGATTTCGGAAGGCAAGGTCCAGGAGCTCTTTGTGAAACCGTCCGCCCATCTACATATAGCTCTCTAAAATTTTCGGTATCTCAAGACTCCCGTCTGCCCGTTGGTAGTTCTCCATAATGGCCACCAGGGTCCGCCCCACGGCGAGGCTGGAACCGTTGAGGGTATGGACGAGGCGGTTCTTCTTTCCCTCCTTGTACCGTATCTTGGCCCGTCTCGCCTGAAAATCTCTGGTGTTGGAGATGGAGCTGATCTCCCTGTACCGCCCCTGACCGGGGAGCCAGACCTCTATATCGATGGTCTTGGCGGCACTGAAACCGAGATCCCCTGTGCAGAGCATCACATGGCGGTGGGGGAGCCCCAACTTGGTCAAGAGTTGGCTGGCACACTCCACCATCTCCTCCAACATCTTATCGCTCTCCTCAGGGCGGGTGATAGCCACCAGCTCCACCTTGTCAAACTGGTGCTGTCGAATCATCCCCCGAATGTCCCGTCCCCCACTTCCAGCCTCCCTGCGGAAGCAGGGGGTGTAGGCTGTCAATTTAATAGGTTCTTGGAGATCTCCAACAATCTCGTCCCGATAGAGATTGGTCAGGGGAACTTCGGCTGTCGGAATGAGATAGAGATCCTCATCACAGACCTTGAAGAGATCCTCTTCAAATTTGGGAAGCTGTCCCGTCCCCAGAAGGGTGGCGCTGTTGGCGAGGAAGGGGACCCAGACCTCCTCGAAACCCCAAGAGCGGTTGTGGTCCAGCATGAAATTGATGAGGGCCCTCTCCAACCTGGCACCCTCACCCTTGAGAACGCTGAAACGGCTCTTGGCCAGCTTGACCCCCCTCTCCAAGTCGAGCCAACCTGCCCTCTCCCCCAACTCCCAGTGCTCCCTGGGGGTGAAATCGAACTGGGGCGGTTCGAGGACCCTCTTGAGGACCACATTGTCCCCTTCATCTCTCCCCACGGGGACATCGGGATCGGGGGGGTTTGGAATTTGGAGGGCCATGGTCCTTAACTGCCCCTCCAACTGCCTCACTACCTGCTGTTGTCTCCCTATGGCCCCTTTGTTCCCTTCCAACTCCTTCTGGAGCTCCGCCGTATCCCTCCCCTCCCGTCTATACTGGCCAAAGAGTTTGGAGAGGCGGTTCTGGGTGGCCTGGAGCTCCTCCAAGACCCTCTTCTCCCTCTTATACTTCTCGAAGAGCTCCTTAAGCTGGGTGAGAACCTCCTCTTCTACCCCTTTGGTTCTCAATCTGGCGGAGATCTCTTCAAAGTTCCTCTCAAGAGCCTTGAGATCGACCATATCAATCCTTACAGAGATTTTAATTGACAATTATAATCAAATCTCATTTATAAGAGATTTAAAGAGGCGTCTCTGGATAGGAGAATAAGGGAGATACTCGGGGTGCCACTGGACGCCGATGATGAAGCGGTCCAGATGTTCGATACCCTGAATGATGGCATTCTCATCGACGGCACTTGTTCTCAAAGGTTTGGCTATGGAGGCGATCGCCTGGTGGTGGAGGGCGTTCACCTTGATCTGGGAGGTCTGGAGGATCGCCCTCAATTTGGTGAGGGGAAGGATCGAAATCCTATTAACGGGAAAGGGGGAGTTTGGGTGGGGTCTGTTGAGGTCGAGGTCGGTAATATCGGGGTGGAGGGTCCCCCCAAAATAGACATTGATCAACTGCATCCCCCTACATATACCGAGGACAGGGAGACCTTGCCGAACCGCCCTATCGAGGAGCTCCATCTCCTTCTCATCCCGTTTCGGGTTACAGGGAATTCCCCTCTCCTCTCCGTTATAGAGGGAGGGACAAATATCGATCCCTCCGCTGATAATGAGGGCATCAAACTCTGTGGGGCTCCTGGAGTCCTCATGGACAAAGAGGGGGCGCACCTTGTAGAAGGAGAGGATCAGCTTGAGGAAGAGCCAGGCCGTCCTGCTCCCCCTCTTGGAACCTGTGACTACAACTCTTTTACCCACTCATCGACCCTCTCTATCCAGAGCTCCCTGATGAACCAGTAGGGGCTGGCCATGAACTCCAGATAGTCATCGGCCAACTCCCTCAGAGCCTCTCTATTGAGGGCCCCCTTCTCCACAAGGGTCCAGATATTGAACTCCTTGGCCACCGACCACTCCTCCTCATCGATTCGGGAGTTGGGAAGACGGTAGTGGAAGGCCGGGCGGGGGGAGATCTTCTGCTCCGGAAGCCGCTCCTTCACCTTGGGATCAAGGAAGGTGAAGAGGGGGAGCATATCGAGGGCCCTGTTTCGGGTGGGATTGTAGAGGAGGTAGTCGTCGATCAGCTCCGCCAGAGTCGGATTGTACTCCCGCCGACAGATAAGCTCGATATACTCATCATCAAAGGGCTCTATGAACCAGCTCAATTTACGGGTCAGATCGACATCGATAACCTCCTTGATCCACTCCTGCATGAGAACGAAGGCCCTCAAGAGATCCCGGAGCCCTTCGGCCTCATAGGTGTAGGTCTGGATATTGATATGCATACCGAAGGCGTAGAGGATAGAGGCCCTGGTTCCCAGGGCTCCGTGCTCCTTCAACTTCTGCCGGAGCTGTTCCACCTCATCGAGTTGACTGAAGGGAATGGGAGGAGTGACGATCTCATAGGGAACGACAAGTTCACTGAGGGAGTAGATCAGCTCCTTCAGGAGATCGGCATCTCTGAAGAGATAGTTCCTGTTGGAGGCCCTCAGATAGACGGAGTCGATATAGATACTGAAATTCCCCAACCGACTCCCCTCTATCCGCACCTCATACTCATCTATCTCCTTGAGCTCTCCTCCGAAGAGCTCTATGACCAGAGCCGCCGCATCTCTGGGGCGGAGACCTGTATATTCTATCTCAAATCCGGCCTTCCGCTCTCCACCCTCTGGAGCTTCGGTAATGGGAGGGAGGGTGAACATCAGATCTCTTTGGGACAACTGAGTTCGACGGCTATCCTGACAATACTCTCTCCCTCCTCTTCATAGGCGAAGAAACGGTGTTTCTTACACCAGTTGGCGTTGGCATGGTTGGCCAGCCGCAACCCCTCCAATTCGGCACTCTCCCTACTCTCATACTCTTTGGAGAGCCACCTCTCCTGGAGACTCTCATCCCGCTTGGCACAGCTACAGAGTTTATCCATCTCGATTTTGTACATTTCTATACCCCCCATAATCGGTGTGCTACTATTATACCACCTATCGTGGCACCTAGGCTGAAAAAGAGATTGAGGAGAACATTGAGCAGAGCTCTGAGATAGGCCCCCTCACCCACCATGAGAACAGTCTCCAGACTGAAGGTACTGAATGTTGTCAAGGCACCGAGGAAGCCTGTCACCAGAAACCCTTTGAGATGGGGCTGGACAGTCTGTTCAAAATAGACAAAGAGAACCCCTATCGCAAAGCTCCCCACCACATTGACCGTTAATGTCCCCCACGGAAAGAGGGAACCTGTCACTTTCTGGACGGAGGTCGCCAGGAGAAACCTACCGAGGGCCCCCAGAAATCCCCCCATTCCGACGGCGAAAAGGGTAGAGAGGTGCATCACTGGAACTTGGGGTGTTTGTAGGCGATCACCTCAATATCCTCCAAGGTGACCAATCCCTCTGTCAGAATGGTATCCAGCTGGGCCAGGAAGCCCCGGACCTTGCTCTCGGAATCGATGATCTCCACAATGAGGGGGAGTTTCTGGCTCAGACTCCAGACGGTGAAGCTCCGGAGCTCGCTGTGGGCTCCCATACCGGCAACCCCTTTATAGACCGTCGCCCCTGCCAATCCATACTCCTTTCCCCGCTTCACAATCTCTTCCCAGAGGGGTCTCCCATCGAAGCGGTCGTCGCTGTCAATATAGATTCGTAACCGCTTCCTCTCACCGATATACCGCTTCACCGCTCCGCTCCGAAGACAGCTCTGTTGACCTCTTCCATCTTTCTCTTCGCCATACCCTGGGCCCGTCGACTCCCTTCAGCCACAATCTCCCGGACAGCCTCTTCTTTCAGCTCAGCCCTCCGGGTCCGTATGGGCTCCAAGACCCTCTCGATCCCCTCCTGACACCACCTTTTACACTCGACACAACCGATGGAGGCTGTCCGACACCCCTCCTCCACCTTCTGGACAACTTCGGGATCGCTGAAAACCTTGTGGTAGTCATAGATCAGACAGACCTCCGGATTACCAGGATCCGTTCTCCTCACCCGCTGGGGATCGGTTTTGGCCCCCCGGAGCTTCCTCCAGACCTCATCGGGACTATCGGTGAGATAGATGGCGTTGCCGTAGCTCTTACTCATCTTCCGTCCATCCAGTCCCAAGAGCCTCGGAGTCTGACTCAAAATCTCCTGGGGCTCCTTGAAGATCGGCTTCTCCCTCCTATCGTAGAGGTGGTGGAAACGGCGGACAATCTCCCGGGCTATCTCCAGGTGGGGCCTCTGATCCTCTCCTATCGGAACGGCATCGGCGTCGTAGAGGACAATATCGGCAGTCTGGAGGACCGGATAGGTGAGAAATCCCGCCGTATGGATCTCCTTTTTCCCCATCTGCTCCAGGAGATCCTTGTAGGTTGGGTTCCTCTCCAGCCATCCAAGGGGGGTGATCATATTGAGGAGCAGATAGAGCTCGGCATGCTCCTTGACCTCACTCTGAACAAAGAGGGTGCTCCTCTCCGGATCGACCCCCGCCCCAATCCAATCCTTCACCAGCTCCACCGAGAGCTCCCGGAGATCGAGCCCATCTTCATAACTGGTAGAGAGGGCGTGCCAATCGGCCACAAAGAAGAGGACCTCCTCCCTCTCCTGGAGCTCCAGCCACCCTTTGAGAACTCCCACATAGTGGCCTAGATGGAGTCTCCCCGTTGGACGCATACCGCTAACTACTCTCATCTCTCTCCTCCTCTTCTCGTTCCCCCCGACGGCGGGGAGTCAGAAGGACAGGTGTCCCTTCCAGATCGAAATTCTCCCTCAACTGGTTGGTCAGATACCTCTTATAGCTGAAATGGAGCCCCTCGGGGCGGTTCATAATGAGGGCTATTCGGGGCGGTCCACTCTCATACTGGACTCCGTAGAGTATTTTGACAGGCTTCCCGTGATAGGCGGGAATGGGATGGCGCCATTGGGCCTCCTGGATCACTCTATTGAGCTGGGAAGTTGGAATCCACTGGGTGTAATTGCGGTGGACCTTGAGAATGAGATCGTAGAGGCGGTCCACCCGCTTCCTGGTCTTGGCACTGAGGGTAATGATAGGGGCGAAGGAGAGATATTTAAAGCGGTCTCGGACCTCCCTGACCGCCTCCTCGTAACTCTTCTCGGCGATGTCCCACTTGTTGAGGACGATGATCACTCCCAGCTTATACTTCTCTATCAACCCCCCAATCCGTTCATCCTGCTCCGTCACCCCCTGACTGCTGTCCAGAACGAGGAGGGCTATATCGGCCCGCTCCAGAGCCCTCTCCGTCCTCTCCAGAGCGTACCGCTCCAGCCCGACTATCTTCCCCCTTCTCCGAATTCCAGCGGTATCGACAAAGGTGATGACCCGATCTCCGTAGAGGGTACTCTCATCGACGGTATCCATCGTCGTCCCAGCCCTCTCGCTCACAAGGGAGCGCTCCTCCTTGAGGAGGGCGTTGAGGAGGGAGCTCTTCCCCACATTGACCCGTCCCAGAATGGCGACTCTGATCTCCTGGGGTCCCTCTTCCCTCTCCTCCCCCTCTTCTACTCTCTCCAGAAAGCTCTCCAGATCCAGCTCCTGGCTCTCCTCCAGAGTGACTACTCCCCGATCCTCCAACTGCTCCTCAATCCACTCCAGCAGTTTTCTCACCCCTCTATTGTGGCTCACCGAGATAGGGAAGATGGGATCGGCCCCAAAACCGTAGAACTCCCACACCCGCTCCTCATCTCTCTCGCTGTCGATCTTATTGATGACCAGGGCCACCCTCTTTCCCAACTTCTGGAGCTTCCAGAACTCCCTTCGATCCTCCTCATCGGGGAGCCCCTTCCCATCGACCATGTAGAGGATAATATCCCCCTCCCGGGCGGCCTGGAGGGAGCGCTCTCTGATCTTGGCGAAGAACTCGTCTCTCTCCTCCAATCCCCCCGTATCGATGAGTTCCGCCTCCTTCTCTCCGATGGAGACTATCCGCCTCTTCAGATCCCGAGTGGTCCCCGCTACATCGCTGATAATGGCATCCCTCTCCTTCACGATACGGTTGAAGAGGGAACTCTTCCCCACATTGGGCTTTCCGACAATCACGATCTTTTCCATACTACTTCCGGCACCTTCTCAATATAGACCGACTCACTGGGGAAGGCAAAATCGCTTCCGTGGCGCTGGACGATCTCCATAATCTTCAGATTGACATCTTCCCGAATCGCCAAGTACCGCTCCCACTTGGCCGTATTGGTGAAACAGTAGATGAAGATACTGAGCTCGCTGGCTCCAAACTCATCGAAATAGACAAGCTGGGTGGCGTTCTGGGCGATACCTGGGTGGGATTTTAACATATTCCGGAGATCTCGGAGAATAGCTTCCATCTGGCTATGGGTGGTAGAATAGACAAGTCCGATCCTCATCTTAATTCGTCGGACATTTCTGCGGGAGAAGTTCTCGATGGGATTGTTGGCTATGTACTGGTTGGGAACTGTGACCAGAGACTTTTCAAATGTCCTCACCTTCGTTGTCCGAAGTCCTATCTCCTCTACCGTCCCCTCCACATCTCCCACCTTGACCCAATCGTCGATCTTGAGGGCTCTGTCCGCCAGAATGGAGAGGCCTCCAAAGAGATTGGCGGCACTATCCTTAGCGGCAAGGGCGAAGGCGAGACCACCCAATCCCAAGGAGGCGAGGAAGGCACTTACATTAATATCCCAGGTCTGGAGAATGGAGACGAGACCGATGGCGAAGATGAATATCTTGAGAGTCTTGACGAAGAAGGCCCCGATCTCCCGATAGAGCTCCTTCCCGAACTTCCGGGCAAATCTATAGATGGTGTCGTCCAGAATCCCTACCAGATTGTAGAAGAACCAGAAGATGACGAAGATGATGAGACTCTTGATAATCCTCTGGGTCGTCAGGTTCTCGACACCGGCCACTTTGAAGGCGAAGTAGAGACCGATGATGAGAAAGGTGAATTTGAGGGGTCCCTCTAGCATACTGAAGAGCTCATCATCGAAGGTGGTCCTCGTCTTCTTGGTCAAATGGTGGAGGGAGCGGAGAATGATGAGGGTAAAGAGCTTTCGGAAGAGGAGGAAGAGGAGGAAGATACCGAACCCTTCGGCAAACTTATAGAGGGGAATGCCGAGGAGGGAGTTGCTGTTCAAGAAGGTGATCACCTCATCTTTGATACTCAAGAGGAGGGCGTACCGCCTCCCCAATCTCTGGGTGATCGCCCTATCCATCAGGAGTTCCAGCCCCTCTCGGAACCTCTCATCGACCCCCTCCTCTTTGAGGAAGGAGAGGATCTCCCCCTTGAGCTTCAGAATATCCCTATCCCGTTTCTGGAGGGCCAGGAAGAACTCCTGCAACCGAATGGCCAGAACTTTCCGGAGGAGCTCCCTCTTCCTCTTCTCCAGAGTCTCCAGGAGCTTCTGAATCCGCTCCAACCTCTTCTCGCTGTTGAGGATCTTGTACCGTTCCCGCTCTATCTCATACCTATGGATCTCCTTGTCCAGGCGTTCCAACTGGTGGAGCAACCTCTTCAACCTCTTCCGATCGGGGGCGAACTTGATGGAATCGAGATTGTTCAGGAGGGTATCTATCCAGTGGGGGTAGGAGCTGTGGACAGAGGTGATGAAGCGGTTGTTCCGCTCCCGCTCTTTGTAGTAGTAGGCATACTCCAGATTAAGGGTGAGAGAGTCACTCCCCTTGGGACTGCTCTCCTCAAGTTCACTCTCTATCTCTTCCAGCTGATCCTGGAGCCGTCCATTCTCTTCTTGAAGCTGGGAGCTCCGATAGAGGAGGTCGGCTATCTTCAGGAATGTATCGGTAAATCTCTGGGGATCGGTGGTCTTGAGCTCCTTCTGGGTCAGGAGCTTCTCCTCCTCCTGGAGGGTCGATACGATCTTGGCAATGAGGGTCTTCTGGAGGGTATAGTCTGGGGCTGAACTGTTCAACTCCTTGAGGAGCCCCTTGTAGAATGTGGCGTTCTGCTCTTCCACAATGGTCCTGTTGAGGTCGGCCCCTGCAAGGAGTTGAAAGGCGAGGAGAAGCACTAGAAAGATGGGACCCATCTCTCTCCTTAAAAAGTTTTGTTACAATTGTAGCAACTCAAAGCTAAAGAGGGTATTATGCGTCTTCTCACACTTTTTATAGTACTCCTCCTCACCCCCCTTTTTGGAAAGGGGATAGAGGCCGATTACAAAGTCAGTTACGGCATCTTTGGACGGGTAGGAACGGCCAAGGCGACAATGGAGTACAATGAGACAGATTACAGGATTACCATTGAGGGAAGGGCGACAGGGCTCGCAAGTACACTGAGCGGAGGGAGAATAGAGAGGTATGAGAGTATCGGGAGGGTGGTCAATGGGCGGTTTGTCCCCTATCTCTTCATCAAGATCAGGAGGAACAAGAACAAGGAGAGTGTCAAGAAATTCACCTTTGACCACTACCGTAAAAAGGTCAAGATCGAGAAGCGGAACTATAAACATGGAAAACTGGTGGCGGTAGGCCGTAGCGAGCTCCCCTACTACGCCCCCGACGATCTCCTCACCCTCTACTTCAACCTCCGAAAAGAGCTCCCCTCTTTAGACGGGAGCCAGCGGTTCTACGCCGTTGGTGGCGATCGAAAGAGCGGAGCCGTCGATATTATCATTCCCGAGGGAGAGGAGCTGAAGAGGCTCAAGAAGCTCCTCAAGGTCGATGGGCTCTACCTCATCGTCGTCATCCACCAGAAAATTTTCGCCAGCAAGGAGGGGAGGCTCTATGTGGTTCTGGACGAGGACGGGATAGCCAAGAGGGCCCTCCTCAAAGATGTCATCATGTTCGGTGACATCCGGGGAAAACTGGTGAGAAAAGAGATCTATGAGTGAGAACCATCGATAGGGGAGTCCTCTATATGGTTTTCGCCTCTCTCCTCTTTGCCGGTATGGGGGTCTTTGCCAAACTTCTAGGCCAGAGACTCCCTCCCGTGGAGGTGGTCTTCTTCCGCAATATCTTTGGAGTCTTCATTATCACCCTCTCCCTCTGGAAGAGCCCCCCTCGCCAGGAGGGAGGGAGAGTGTGGCTCCTCCTCTTCAGGGGATTTGCAGGTTTCCTCGCCCTCCTCCTCTTCTTCTACACCATTGCTCATATTCCCCTGGGAGAGGCGATGACCTACTCCAAAACCTCCCCCATCTGGACCGCCATCTTTGCCTTCCTCTTCCTCCGTGAACTCCTTACCGGAAGGCAGTGGCTGGCCATTGGATTGGGATTTGTCGGTATGCTCCTCATCACCGATCCCTTCCGAACCCCCTTCGACCGCTACGATCTCATGGGACTCCTGAGCGGTATGATCGCCGCCCTCGCCTACACCAGTGTACGGGAGCTCAAGAGGTATTACGATACCCGGGCAATTGTCCTCTCCTTCATGGGAATAGGGACTCTGGGGCCCCTCATCCTCATGGGGATGGCCTCCCACCTCCAAACTCCCCACATCGATCTCCTCTTCGCCCCCTTCATATTCCCCCAGGGAGAGGAGTGGCTCTTCATCGTGGCCATGGGGATACTGGCCACTCTGGCCCAGATCTTCATGACCAAAGCCTACGGAGCCACAAAGGCAGGTGTGGCAGGGGCCGCCAGTTATACCAATATCCTCTTCTCCATCCTCTTCGGAACCCTCTTTCTTGGAGATCCCCTCCCCAGCTGGATCCAATTTTTGGGTATAATCTCCATAACTCTTGGAGGGGTTCTGGTAGCGAGAAAGTGAGACCCCTCTCCAGAGGGATAGAGGAAAGGAAGAGGAGAGTAGAGAGATGGTAGAATTGAATTTCACCTCCTCCGGAAGTCGGAGAGAGATGGGAAAGAGGGTATTCCGATGATTCTCATAGCCGGACCGTGTGTCATTGAATCCAAGGAGCAACTGGAGATTATCGCCGGTGAGCTGAGAGAGTTTCAGAAGAGCGAGGAGATCGACTTCTACTTCAAAGCGAGTTTTGACAAGGCCAACAGGACCAGCCTTGAGAGCTACCGGGGTCCCGGATTGGAAAAGGGACTCCAGATGCTGGCCGACATCAAGGAGCTCTTCGGTTATAAAATTCTGACAGATGTCCATGAGACCTACCAGGTCCAGGCTGTGGCCCAGGTGGCAGATGTCATTCAGATCCCGGCCTTCCTCTGCCGCCAGACAGATCTCCTGGTGGCAGTCGCCAAGAGCGGCAAGGGGATCAACATTAAGAAGGGCCAATTTATGAGCCCTGCCGATATGCGCTACAGTCTCCTCAAGGTTTTGAAGACCAAGGGGAGAGAGTTTGCCGACTATGAGACGAGTCGGGAGGAGGGGGTCTGGCTTACAGAGAGGGGAACTTTCTTTGGCTACGGAGACCTTGTGGTTGACTACCGCTCTCTCCCCATCATGGGTCGCTTTGCCCCCGTTATCTTCGATGCAACCCACTCGGTTCAGAGACCCGGAGGAGAAGGGGGGAGGAGCGGCGGCAACAGGGAATTTGTAGAACCCCTGGCCCTCGCCGCCGCCGCCGTTGGAGTGGACGGTTTCTTCTTTGAAACCCACCACGATCCGGATAACGCCTTGAGCGACGGACCCAATATGATCGTTCCCCAGCAACTCAAAGAGATTGTGGAGAAGATCTTCGCCATAGAGAGAGCAAGAGGAGGAGTCTGAGAGATGGAGGTTATTCAGGGGAAACTGACACTCCGAGGGAGTGAGCGAATAGCCATTGTTGCCAGCCGTTTCAACCATATCATCACCGATCGCCTCGTAGAAGGGGCTCGGGACGCCTTCCTCAGACATGGAGGAGAGGAGAATAACCTCCATCTCATTCTCGTCCCCGGAGCCTTCGAGATCCCCTTCGTCCTCGACAGGGTTCTAGCCCAAGGGGAGTACGATGGTGTCTGTTGTCTCGGAGCCATCATCAGAGGATCGACCCCCCATTTCGACTATGTGGCGGCAGAGGCGACTAAGGGAATTGCCAATACCACCCTCAAATACCACAAACCCGTAACCTTCGGAGTCCTCACCACAGACACATTGGAACAGGCCATCGAGCGGGCGGGAAGCAAGGCCGGGAACAAAGGATTTGAAGCCATGGTCGGTCTCATAGAACTCATCGATCTCTATAGGAATTTCTAATGGCTACACGACACCAGGCACGGGAAGCGGTTGTCGGACTCCTCTACGCCTACGATCTGGGAAATCCCGAGATCAGAAAGTTTGCCGAGGAGATACTGGAAGAGAAGAAGATACGCAACAGACAGCGGGAATTTGCCCTCCAGCTCTTCACAGGGACTATAGATCACCTTCCGGAGATAGATAGAGAGATTGAGAGCCATCTGGAGAGTTGGGAGATGGATCGGCTCGGCCATGTGGAGAGGGCCATTCTCAGACTGGGAACCTATGAACTCCTCTTTACAGACCTGGACAGGGCCATCGCCATCAACGAGGCCGTAGAGTTGGCCAAGGAGTTGGGAGGAGATCAGGCCCCCAAGTTTGTCAACGGAGTTCTGGATGCCATAGCCAGATCCAAGGAGAAGAGGAACAGTGAAGAGAGGGAAGAGTGAGGGCCACAGCCCAAAAGGGCGGTCCCACAATGGAGGGGCCCAACCGATCTCCGTCAACCTCGACGGGGAGGTCGGCTCCCCAAACCCTTCGGAAAGGGTCCGGAATGCGGTTGAGCAAGAGTGAAGCCCTCCATCTCATTCGGGACGGCGACCTTCGGGAACTGGGGAGAATGGCCCTCCAGAGAAAGAGGGAACTCCATCCAAAACGGATCACCACCTTTATCGTCGATCGGAACATCAACTATACCAATATCTGCTGGGTCAATTGCGACTTCTGCGCCTTCTATCGGAAACCGAACGATCCGGAGGCCTATCTCCTCTCCTTTGAGGAGATCGACCGGAAGATCGAGGAGCTCATCGAGATTGGAGGGACCCAGATCCTCTTTCAGGGGGGGGTCCACCCAAAACTGAAGATCGACTACTACGAAGAGCTGGTAAACCATATCCATAAAAAGTACCCCCAGATTACGATCCACGGCTTCAGCGCCGTTGAGATCAGCTACATAGCGAAGGTGAGTAACCTCTCCTACCACCAGGTCCTCAAGAGACTCCAGGCGAAGGGGCTCTCCTCCATCCCAGGAGCAGGGGCCGAAATTCTCAGCGATCGGGTCCGCTCCATCATCAGTCCAAGGAAGCTCTCCTCCCAAGAGTGGCTCGACATCCACAGGGCCGCCCACGAGATCGGCATGAAGACAACGGCTACAATGATGTACGGCACTGTAGAGAGCGATGAGGAGATTGTCGAACACTGGCAACGGATCAGGGATCTCCAAGATGAGACAGGGGGATTCAGGGCCTTCATTATGTGGAGTTTCCAACCGAAGAATACAGCCCTCCAGCGGAAAGGGATCGTCACCCAGAAGACCACCCCCAACCGCTATCTCCGCCTCCTCGCTGTGAGCCGCCTCTTTCTCGACAATTTCAAGAATATCCAATCATCATGGGTCACCCAGGGGAGTTATATCGGTCAGCTGGCCCTCCTCTTCGGTGCCAACGATCTCGGATCGACAATGATGGAGGAGAATGTGGTCCGGGCCGCTGGGGTGACCAACCAGATGAACCAAGAGGAGATGATACGGCTCATCAGAGATGTAGGGGAGATCCCTGCCAAGCGGAATACAGCCTATGAAATTCTGGAGGTTTTCAGATGAGGAGAATAGTGGCTCTCATACTACTACTGGAGGGGATCTTCATGAGCGCAACTTTAGAATATCTCACCATCGACACCATTCGGGTTCCTATTATCTTTGAGCGGGACAACTCTCTACCCATAGCGGCGGTCCAGCTGGTCTTCCAGAAGAGCGGGAGTATAGAGGATGGAAATTTGAGCGGTCTCGCCAAACTGAGCGCCAAAATGTTGGCCCAGGGGACGAAGAGTCTCGGCAATGTGGGCTTCGCCAAAAAGCTGGAGGAGCGGGCCATCCGTTTCGGGGTCCATGCAGGGACGGAGACAATGGTCCTCGAAATGAGCGCCCTCAAGGAGCAGTTCAAGCCGGGAATTCAGCTCATTAAAGAGCTCTTCATCGAACCCAATCTGACAGAGGAGAGTCTCCAGAAGGTGAAGACCACAACCATCGGAACCCTTATGAGGAAGAGAAACGACTATGACTACATCGCCGCCATCAACCTCAAACGGCTCCTCTTCCAAGGGACTCCCCTCCAAAACCCCAGCGAGGGAACTGTGGAGAGCGTCTCGAAAATCGGTCTCGACCATGTCAAAAAGTTTCTGGAGGACCATCTGGTCAAGGCAAGGGTAATCGCCGTCATCGGAGGGGACCTCAACCTGACAGAGGCTACCGAAATGGTCAAGGAGCTCCTCTCCCCCCTTCCCAAGGGAAAATTGGAGCCCCTCCCCTTCTACGAGGCCCGGGGAGATCGGAGGGAACATATTGAAAGAGAGGAGAGCATCGAACAGGCCTATATCTACTTTGGCTCCCCCTACCACATGAGGATAGAGAGTCCCGACCTCTACCGCTCCAAGGTGGCCATGTTCATCCTCGGATCGGGAGGATTTGGGAGCCGGATGATGGAGGAGATTAGGGTGAAGCGTGGCCTGGCCTATTCGGCCTACTCCTTTGCCCGAGTCACCAGATCCCACAGCTACTTTACAGGCTACCTCCAGACAAAGGTGGAGAACCAGAAGGAGGCCCAGGAGCTGGTCAAGAAGGTCATCGAGGAGTTTGTCCGTAAAGGGGCGACAGAGAAGGAGTTGGAGGAGGCGAAAAAATTTATTCTCGGAAGTGAACCGCTCCGGAACGAGACCCTCTCCCAGCGGCTCTCCAGGGCTTTCAACGAGTTCTACAGCGGTAAACCTTTGGGATACAGCAAGGAAGAGCTCAAGAAGATCGAATCCCTCACCCTTCAGGAGCTCAACGACTTCATCACCTCCCACCGAGAGATAAGAGAGCTCAGCTTCTCCATAGTGACCCGCTAGCCCGATGAGCTTCGAGAAGTTGGGAATTGGCTCCCCCCTGGAGCTCTCCCTCCTCACTCCCAAGAGTTATCGGGATTTCCGCCTCAAACCGACCATAGACAATCCCAAGGAGACCCTCCTCGATGTCACCATCGAAGAGCGGCTCTACCACCCCAAAATCACCAGATTCAGGGGCTATGCCCACAATCTCCGACGGGAGATCCAAATTCTCTTCTTCAGAACTCTCCCCTTCCACCAACGGATCCTCTACCCAGGGGCTCGACTCTTCCTGGCGGGGCGGGTTGAGTTCCAGCAGAAGCTCCAACTCCTCCAGCCCAAAAATATCCC
>JAADDW010000009.1 GCA_013153715.1 Campylobacterota bacterium
GGGGAGGAAAGATAGCGGGAGATAAGATCTCCCATCTCCTCGATTTCACCCGCCGTATTACGGTGATCTCCCCCCACTGTACCCCCAGGGTTACCCAGTTTATAGAGCAGTTTGGGCTCACCTATATTCCCCGTCCCTACAGAAAGGGGGATATAGAGGGGTTCGCCATGGCCATTGTAGCCGTCGACAGTATCGAACTCCAGAAGGCGATCTATGAGGAGAGCCGCCACTCCAGGACTCTAATCAACAGTGTGGACAGCGCCCAGTACTGCGATTTCATCTTCCCCTCCTACATCAAGCGGGGCGATCTGGTGGTCGCCTTCTCGACAGGGGGAGCCTCACCATCACTGGCCAAATATCTCCGGAGGGCTGTGGAGAGGCTCCTCCCCCCAGATATTGGAGAGTTCGTCTCCTCACTCAAGAGATTACGCCAGACCCTTCCCAAGGGGAGGGAGCGTATGGAGCTCCTCGACAGAAAGGCGAAGGAGTATATAGATTTCCACTTCAGGAGAGATAATGTTCAGTAGAAAACTGCTCTGGGGCTTCGCCTTCATCTTCATCTTTCTCAGTGTGGTAGCCCTCTTGACCAATATGCCTGAATCCAAGAATATGCGGGTTTACAAGGCCCTCCTCCCCTATTTCCCCTATAAGATCGAAAAGGAGTTTGGGGGACTCGATATAGTCGATAAGAGGACGGGGGAGGATCTCGATGTGGCCAATGCCCAGGTTTACATTGTCTATGATGAACTCCTCAAGAAGTGGGGGAAGAACCACCTCAAACTGGAGGGAGATACCCTCTATATTCTCGATGAGAAGGGGAAAAATCTCTCCTCTCTCCAACTCCAGAATGAGAAGGAGAGGAGGTGGGTCGAGGAGTTTTTCAATCTCAAGGGGCGTCTAGATACTCGATGAGCCCCATGCCTTTGTGGACAATTTCCGGAAAGGTGAGAACCCTACTCCCCCCATATTTGAGGCGGAAGATGTTGAGGGCGTCCTGGTTACGGACCGGGATGAGATCGTCCCCCTTGGGCCCCACTAGGGTACTCCCGAAGACATAGAGGGCCCCCTCAGCCTTGATCCACTTGCCGCTCAGGTAATCTTTGACCAGGAGCTCTTTGAAGTCCAATTCACTCTTGATCTTATACTCTGGATAGAGATAGGGACGGAGATAGAAGGCGAACATCGCCTTGGGACAGCAGAAGAGAATCTCCTGACCGCTCCTCAAGACGATCTTTGCCTGAAAACGGGGGTGTTTATCGACGGGGAGGTGGTAGATGGGGTCCCGCAGAGTCTGGGATTGGGAGCTCTGGGAGCTCTTCTCCTCTCCTCCCCAGAGGAGGAGTGCTGTCGCAACGAGAACTATCAGAATGGGCCGTACCATAGTCCCTCCTTATCTACAAGAGATCTCTCTTCTTGAAGAAGAGGTAGCCTGCAACTGCAAAGAGAAGACCTAGAGAGATGGGATAGATTACTGCGTAGAGGAGGATCATCTCCCGTCCAAAGGTGTCGAGGAGGAAGTAGGCCACAGGCCCCATCACCGTCAGTTCCGGATCGAAGAGGGTGATAGCTCCGACCCGGAAGACCTCAAGGGGGTTGAGCATTGCTATGGAGATGACCACCTCATCACTCCACCTGTTCTGGAGCATGAGGCCGATGAGGGCTATATCGAGGAAGGCCAAAAGGGTGATCCAGACAACGAAACTGCTCCCCAGGGCCATATCGTGGCTCTTGACAATAGTAGAGATGAAGAAGGCTATTCCGAGGAAGAGGGCTGAGAGGGCGAAGAGAAAGGCGCTGTAGATAAAGAAGACGGCCCACGGAATCTCCGCCCCTTTGACCACTCCCCAGACGATCCCTACCAGGAGGGCGAGGAAGACAGGGGTGAAGGTGATGAGGAACCTCCCCACCATCTTTCCCCAGTAGTAGTCGCTGAGAGAGACGGGGAAGGAGAGCATATACTCCAGAATGGCACTCTCCCTGTCGGCGGAGATCGACTTGACAGTTGTAATCAGTATGAAGATGGGGAGGATGACTATTGTCACCTGGATATAGACCAGGAGGAGGCGGCTCAACCCCGTAAATCCCATAACGACGCTATCGGTAATCCCCGTTATGAAGAAGAGGGCCATGAGACCGCCGAAGACCAGGAGATAGACCAAGAACCAACGGCTCCTCAGGGACTCCTTTATGTCCAGTTTGGCCACCAAGGCAAGATTACTCATCGTCCAATCCTCTCAATCTCTCTCCGAACCTCCTCAAATGTGAGGCACCCCTCTCCCCCCTTCTCCAAGGCTCCATATCCGTAACCCATGGGGGTTATAAAGCCCCCCTTGTAACAGGCTCTCTCTCCATCTATCCACTTACCGCTCTTGGCATCGGTGATCCAGATCTTCTTCAGAGTGATCTCGGGGTGCTCCTCCTTCTGCCAGAGAATGAGACACCCAATGTCGTCGAACCGATAGACCTTTCCCTTCCCGTCGACGGCGGCCACAGCAAATTTACGGTCGCTGATGGCCATTTTACACCTCTCGCACATATCCCGATCCCAGTGGATCGGAGGGGGCTCCTTGGTGAAATCCCTCTTCTCACACCCGCCGACTCCCCAGAGGAGGGAGAGGAGGAAGAGAAGGGGGAAGAGCCTCCTAGAGATACTCATCTTCCACAACCTTTCCCAGATCCATATAGACCTTTCGGTTCACCAGTCCGGCTATCTCCTCGATCCTGTGGGTGATGAAGATGGTGGCCACCCGCTCTGGAAGCTCCTCAAGGAGGGAGTAGAAATGTTCCCGAGCCTTGGGGTCCAGGTTTGCCGTAGGCTCGTCGAAGATGAGGTAGCTCCCCTCCTTGGCCAGGGCAATAGCTATGAGGAGCTTCTGCTTCATCCCTCCACTCAACTTGAAAAAGGGTTTCTGGAGGTTCCGCTCTATATCGAGCTCCATTCTGAGGGCCTCCCTCTTAATCGCCTCCCTATCGACACCACTACTCTGGGAGACATACTCCATCAACTCTTCCAGGGAGAGTTTGATGGGGGGGGGAGTCTGGGGTATGAAACCGATCCGCTCCAGTACCCGGACCCGTTCCTCCGTTGGAGTGTAGCCATCGACGGTAATCCTCCCTCCATCCAGATGGTAGAACCCGAGAATAGCTCGGACGAGGGTGGTCTTGCCGGCCCCGTTGGGTCCCATAAGGGCCACCCTCTCCCCCTCTCCGATGGTCAAGGTGACCCCGTCAAGGACAAAGGTATCGGAAAACCGCTTCCGTGCTTCTCGTACCTCTATCATATCAGATTCTTGAGCCTGAATTCAAATGTATAGGCATCTTCGTGGCAGACATCGAAACAGCGGGCACACATGATACAGTCCCCATCCTTGACAAACTCCTTGGTAATTCCCTTCTCCTTCCGCTCCTCATCATATTTGGCCTTGAACCGCTCAAGGACATGGTCTTCGGGACAGGCTATGAAACAGGCGGCACAGTGGTCGCACTTCTCCATATCCCACTGGACCTTCATGGGGCTCACCCAGCCGATGAAACTGTAGGTGGTGCCGATGGGGCAGACATATTTGCACCATCCCCGTCGGGAGTAGAAGATCTCAAAGAGGAGGATGAGGAGAACCCAGACAATGGCGAGACTCCAGCCATAGACAATGACCCGACTCAGAATTCCGACAGGGTTGATCATCTCGAAGACCAGATAGCCATCGATGGCGGCGGCGGCCAGGAAGATAACCCAGAAGAGGTAACGGATCCTGGGGTTGAATTTGTGCTCCTTGATAATCTTCTTAGCCACCAACTTCATATGGAAATACTCTCCAATCTCGCTGAGGAGCCCGTAGGGACAGACCCAGCCGCAGAAGGCTTTACCCCCCACAAGGAAGTAGAAACCGACAATAGTGGCGACTCCGATGATGATATTGGTATGGATATGGTGCTCGGCGGCAAGGATCTCCAGGGCTACGAAGGGGTCGATAAGGTGGAAACCGAGGAGCCTCGATCCTGTCAGGGTCCCTTCGAGGAACTGGATGTCGATATGGTAGGAGAGGAAAAAGGCGAGGTTGATAATGAGAATGGACAACCATCTCCAAAACCGCCAGGTAGGGCGGATCTTACCCTCCCGAGTTCTGTAGTAGAGGGTTGAGAGGAGGGGAGCATAGACCAGCTCCCGAACACTCCAGCTATACTTATCCATAGATGATCCTTACTGAGAGGCTTTGAGCTTCTGGGCGAAGGAGGCGATCTCCTGGGAGAGCTGGGTCAACTGCTCCTCCTTCATATTCTGGAGCAGACCGTACATGACATAGTTCTTCCTCTTCCCACTCTTGAAGTCGAGGAGAGCCTGGTGGATATACTCCTCGCTCTTCCCAATCAGTTTGGGGCCGATTCCCCCCTCTCCGTTGATTCCGTGGCAGGAAGCACAGTTCCTACGGTAGAGGGGGCTCACATCGAAGGCACTCATACGGCCGGCCTTCTCCTTGAGAACCTTCAACTTCTTCTCAGCCTCACTCTCTTCCTTCTGGGCCACCCCTCCCGCAGATTGGGGTTGCTGACTGGCGGTCTGCCCCTTGGCGACAGGGACCTCAAGCTTCGATTTCTCTATAACTTCATGGATTCTCTGGAGCTTGTGGACCTCTCTATCCAGTTGCGCCATATAGACAATCGCCCAGACTGCCAGCAGGCCGGCGATAGCGGCTATGATATGTCGTACCATCTTCTATCCTTTGAGTCGATTTTGGGCTTTGATCTTCTCTACCTTCCTATTGAACTCGGCGATCTCATCTGCCAAGGCCTTCAATGTAGTATCGGGGAGTCGGCGGACAAGCTGGACCATGAGGACATTCTTCCGCTTTCCGCTCTTGAACTCCTGGAGCTGGTTGTAGATATACTCCCCACTCTTCCCGAGGAGGGAGGGACCGATGACTCCGTTGGCATAGTCATCGTGGCAGGCCGAACAGTAGATGAGAAAATCTTTGCTCAACTTATTGGCCAAAAGGGAGATCTGGACACTCTCGTAGTTCTTGATATAGCGGTAGGCTCCCAGCTGGGTATACCGCCCCTCATCACTGAGATTCTCCTCCCTCTTCTCCCCCTTCTTGTTGTAGGAGTAGTAGAACTCTCCCTTGTCTAGACTCTTGGCCGAGGAGCTTTCCCGCTGGACTACAGCATTTTCGGTAATCTTGATCTCACTGGGGAGCGCCTCCCGCTGGGACTGCCCCTTTCCCTCTCTCTGATCCTTGGAGTCGCACCCTCCCAAGAGGAGGAGGGCTCCTATCAACAGGAGTTCATACTGTCTTCTTGCCATTTTTACCCTCTCTCTTTCCGTAGATCTCTTCATAGGTTGCCCGAGGGACGATATTGAGAACCTGGGTGGGGCAGAGTTCCACACAGGCGCCACACCCGACACACTTCTCCCTAATTTCCGGAATGTACCCTCCCCCCTTGGCAACCATGCCGATAGCCTCTTCAGGCTTCTCATAGGGGCAGAGATCGGCACAGATTGTACACTCTTTCCCCCGAAACTTCTCCAGTTTCAGGAGGAGATCGACCTGGAGTTGCCGCTTCTCACTCTCATTGGGGAGGTGTTGAACCTTTCGGGACCGCCTCTCCTCTTCAGTTAGAACTGTGGTATGGTCGTAGATCCGATCTATTGCGCTGTCTGGAACAGGTTTATTGTAGAGGGCGAGGCAGGCACTCTCATTGACGATAACCGCCATCCCCATATGGACCAGCTTAATATCGGCCTTCTCATGGTCCAGGGCGCCGCTGGGACAGGCAAGGATACAGGGGAAGAGGCGACAGAGGTAACACCCCCTGAGGAAGGGATCGATATAGGCTGTCCCGACCCCATCTTTCCCATCAATATCTTCCAAAAGGATGGAATCGTAGGGACAGACCTGGAGACACTGGCCACACTTGATACAGAGGGCGGTGAAATCCTCCTCCGGAACGGCTCCCGGGGGACGGAGCTTCAATTTTGTATCCCGGAGATAGCGGGCTCCGTAGATACCACCGGCTGCGGCGAGGCCGAGGACCCCAAGCCCCGCCATCTGCTTGATAAATTTTCTCCTGCTACCATCTTTCATTCTATCTCCTCGTAGATCAAAGGTTTGGGATCGGTCAGCAACTTGACAGGTTCACTGAGGGGGGCCAGCTTGGCTATAAAATTGAGGAGGGAGATGACAGGGGAGCCGTAGAAAAACCGGACATTGGGATTGAGGAGCCAGACCTTGTCGGCATAGTAGTAGAGGGTGTAGGGGATGTCGCCGATCCCATCTCCATCTCGATCTATCCCCTCATAGTCGTCCCAGTAATTCATCTCCCACCTGTTCATGACCGAGTGGATCCGTCCACTATCGTCATAGACCTGTTCCATATTCCCCTTGAAGATGTTCTTCCTAATCACATTGTCCACACTGAGGGAGTGGAAGTGGATCCCGATAGAGTTATAGAGGATCCTGTTCCCCTCTATTCTGTTGGTGCTCTCGGGTTCGAAGGGGCTCCGATCTATGTAGAGTCCCTTGGCACAGTAGAGAATAGTATTTCCCCGAATTGTGAAGTTGGAGGCATCCTTGAGCCCTATTCCGATCCCCGTAGTTCCAAGGGAACTCTCAATGGTATTCCCCTCAGCCACCGTATCTTTGGAGTACATGAAGAAGATTCCGACGCTGTTCCGTCGGTAGGTGTTGTTCCGGACCCTATTCTTTCCGGCATACATGAAGTGGAGGCTATACCTCCCGTACTCCCCGATATTCTCCTCGATCAGATTTCCATGGCTGTACCAGACCACAAAGTCCCGGGATTTGTAGAGATGGTTCCTCCTCAGAACATTGTCATTACTATACCACAACCTGATACCGTCCCCCCGTATTCCGAGGGGAAAGGGTTTAGAAGTGATGAAGTTCCCCTCAATTCGGGAGTTATCTACACTCTCTAGATCGATGCCGAAGAGGGTATCCCTAATGGTACACCCCCTCACTGTACAGAATTTGGCCTTTTTGATGGCAATTCCTGCATCGATCCGCTCATGTTCGCTCCCGCTGTTCTCGATGGTGAGATTTTCCACCGTCACATGGGAGCTCTTGATGGTGATGACAGTTCCATTCCCATCGCCTCTAATGATGGTCTTCCCCCTCTTTCCCGTCAAGATGAGGGGTTTATCGATGACAATATTCCCCTGGAAAACCCCTCCGGGGAGCTCTATCTTCGATCCGGCCGGGGTGCGGTCGATGACCGACTGCAGATTGACCCCCCAACCTGTACAGACCGCCACTACCAGCCAGATCGCTACTCTCATTGTCCACTTTTCTCTCTGAGATACCTATTCTTGGAGATAATGGCGATTAGGGTTAAGAGACTGATGGCGAGGAGGAGCCAGAACCCTGTGGTCGGATAGGAGTGGGTAGTGAACTGGGCCACCTTCCCATCTCCAAAGACGGTGGGCATGAAGGGTTTGATCTTGAAGGCTCCCCAATCGTGCATGTGGTGGCCAAACCAGTAGAGCCAGTAGGCGTAGAAGCCGAGGAAGATGACGGGGAGGAGGACGGCGATCCACATAATGTAGTTGAGCCACTTCCAATCATAGAGGATGAAGAGGACATAGGCGAAGGCCAGGAGGACCAGTACATAGGGGGCTATCGCCCGAAGATAGGGGGCTCCCCTCTCCATCGGATCCATACCGATAAAGTGGTTGATGGTGTTCATCTCATGGACATCTCCGCTGAAGCCGTCAAAGTGGTAGTAGACCGGGATCCCCTCTGGAAAGGCATCCTTGGGGTAGTTGGGAGCCTCAAGGGAGACATACCAGATGGGAGCGCTGGCCACCCCTATTTCGGCGTTGTACTCTACCATCTTCTCCAGCTTCGGATTCTTCTCTTTGTCCAGAGCCTCCGGGGGTGTATTGGGGCTCACATACCGTCCCGCCATATAGTAATCCCAGACCTTATAGGCGATTTTGGGGATAGGTTTTCCCTCTTTGGCAAGTTCTGGGACATTGTGGGTGAGGACCGCAGGGATCACAAACCAGTAGAGGAGTATCGCCAGAGCGATGAGGGCGTAGATCTGATACTTCTTCATACTCTTCCTTTGTGAGGTTGTTGTCTATAATAAGCTATTTCCAAAAATAAAAACCATGATCAAGATCAATTATTAACTGCGATTATCATTTTGATTTGGTTACATTATATTATAGTATAAATGAGTGACATAGGAGGGACTTTTTATCAAAAATTGTCAAAGTGGTCTGGTGAATCGGAAATAGGGGGGAGGAGATCCCCCCAACAATTAGAAGAGGTGAGCGTTTTCGTCCACCCACTTGAGGTATTCGATAATATCTTTGATCTCCTGATCGCTCATATGCTGGTTGGGCATACGGAGGTTGAAGTAGTCGATCATCGCTTTGACATAAGGATCGTTGTAGTACTTCTCTGGGTTCTTGATGAAGTCTGCCACCCACTGTTCACCATTTTCATGGCGTTGCAAGACTCCCACAAGGTCTGGTCCAGAGCTCACCTTACCGATAACATGGCAACCGCTACAACCTCCCTCTGCAAAGGCGGCTTCACCTCTCTTGGCGGCTTCACTCATAGGAGTCGCCAACTTCTTGACGAGGAGATCTTTAGCCCGAATACCGACATCTGCGGCCTTGACGAGGTACTGCCATGCTTGATATTGGAAGTTAATGGCTGTCTCAATATCCCCCTTCTTGAGGGCCTCTTCAGCCTTCTTCTCTTCAGCTTCAACTTTGCTGTACTGATCGAGAGCGTCTTCAACAAGTTGCTTCACAACAGGATATTTTTCGTAGTGGTTCTCTTTGAGGAACTTCACGACACTCTGGATAACCTTCTTGGTCGCCTCGTTGAGGGCCACAGTCTTCTCATACTCTTTCATGAGCTCTTCTTTGCTCATCTTCTTGAGTTTGATCTTCTTCACAGATTTATACTGCTTGTTGGGATCTTTGACCAAGAGGTATCCCATCATTTCGAGGTGGAGTGCCGAACAGAACTCTGTACAGTAGTAGGGGAAGACACCTTCTCGATCGGCTTTGAAGGTGACGGCAACCGTTTTACCCGGTTCGAGGGAGGCGTGGACATTGTACCAGTCTACAGTAAATCCGTGGGTTTCGTCCTCCGCCCTCTCCAAGTTGGTGAGGTAGAATGTGACAATATCCCCTTTGTTCACCGTCACATGTTCTGGGTTGATATGGCTCCGTACAAGGGTTCCATAGACATAGACATGGTTCCCCTCACGCACAATTCTCTCCTGTCCCGCCAAGGTCTTCCCTTTGTGGGGTTTTCCTGTAAATGGGTTTGTACCCATGGGGTAGCGGACCTCTGTATGGAGCTTGCTGGCTCTGATGGCGACAGCTTGGTGAGGCTCTCCCAAGGGGACAGGCATATCGTAGAGGAGCTTCATCTTCTTGCCGCTAATATCTATGAGCTGGTGGTTCTGTGGATGGAGGGGCCCAATGGGGTTGAAGCGGTCGATGGCCAATTTGTTGAGGGCGATAATATATTCACCCTGGGGATCTCTGGTCTTCCCTTCCATTCCACAGAGGTGACCGATGTTGTAGTTGACATTGACCCGATCCTTCACCTTACAGGTCAGGTAGTCCCACTTAACAACCTGGCTATCAACATAGAGAGAGGTATAGATCTCCCCTTCTGTCTGCCACTTGGGACCGTACTGGTTGTGGAGAGGCCCCAGACCGAGTTCGGCTTGGCAGTGCATCGCCTTCTTCATATCGAGAATGGGGATACCGTAGGGGTCCTTCCCTGCGTAATCTTTATTCTTGATGAGTTCCTGGATCTTCTTGAAATCATAGACTGTCGCATGGGTGTCCAGTTTACCACAGACGACGATATACCGTCCATCCGGGCTCACATCGACTCCGTGGGGCGACTTGGGCTCGGGAATGAGGAAGAGGCAGTCATTCTTGACAGCTACCTCGATAGGGATCACCTTTATACCGTTGATCACTTTGACATTCTTGGGATCTTTGGCCAGTTCAGCCAGCTTCTTCCAGTTATAGACATGGAGATAGTCGGTATCGTTTCGGCTCATACCGGCCTCAAATGGTGGGAGACCCTTTTCGATACCCCCTGTATAGAGTTCGGAGTTAAAGGAGTTGGTAAATCCCCACCCATAGCTCAACTCTTTTCCTGCATCGCTGAGGTCCTGCATGTAGGGGGGCATTTCAATGACAAAGGACTCCTCGGGAATGATCCGCCCATTCTCATGGTCAAATTTCCAGACTGTGACCCCACCCCGATAGACATCGGCATACTCTTCCATAGGGTGGTACTCTAGATCGTAGGGGGCTCCATACTGGCAGGCCTCAAGGATATACTCACTATTGGGTGTGAAGAAGGCCCCACCGTGGTCGGACTTGAAGACCGGGTTGACGACGATCTGCTTCGTTACAAAATCTTTGAGATCGATGACAGCCAACCGTGGGTTTGCCTTATCATTGATGACCAACCACTTCCCATCATACTTTCCATCGGTCTCACTGATGGCTGGGTGGTGGGTATCTCCCCATGTAATCTTCTTCCCAAACCAGTACCCCTGTTCCAGAACCTTCTTGGTATCATCATCGTAACCCCAACCCTGCCACGGTTCGGGGGTGAAGACACCGATGAACTTGAGGATACGCATGGAGGGGACCCCATAGACCATGATCTGACCGGACTGTCCTCCGGAGCTGAAGACAATATATTTGTCTCTCCCTCCCGATGGGGTGTAGGTCTTGGCCGCGGCCAAGATGTCATCTTGGGTGAGACCCCTCTCTTTCATGATCTTTTCTAGCTCGCTCTGAGCATAACCGAAGGTACTGACCAGACCGACAGCGGCGACGACACTGAGCCATCTTCTCAGTCGCTTCATCATAGCTCCTTTCAAAAGTTAAATGGCTGTTAATAATATTATAGGGGAATATTTCTTATTAGAGGCTTAAAATTTAAGGAGATCATAATTTTATCCCTTTAGATCTCCTTAAAGAGCTTTCCAAGGGGGGGATCCCTTCAGCTCTGTGTGACATAATTGGGTCTCCAGAGCTCCGATGGAAAGGGAATTGTGACATTTTTGTGACATTTTAAGGGAAACCCAAGCTTAAATCAGGAATCTAACTCTTCAAACCAGCGGAGTTGATCCCTCAACTCCACAACCTTCCCTACAACGATGAGGGCTGGAGTCGGGAGATCCTTGGCCTGCTGGTAGATATTCTCCAGAGTTCCGATAACCACCTTCTGCTGGGGAGTGGTCCCCCTGGAGATGACAGCTACAGGACACTCCTTGGGTTTTCCTATCTCAATGAGCTTCTTGGCTATCTCCTGGAGGTTGTGGAGTCCCATGAGGAAGATGATGGTCTCCTCTGTCTTGAAATTCTCCCAGACTATCTGACTCTTGGGTTTATTGGGGTCCTCATGGCCTGTGACCACCCGAAAGCCGACGCTGATCCCCCTATGGGTCACAGGGATACCTGCGTAGGCCGGAACACTGATGGCTGAGGTGATACCCGGAATGACCTCAAACTCTATCCCCCTCTCGGCAAGGTAGGCCCCTTCCTCACCCCCCCGTCCAAAGACAAAGGGGTCTCCCCCCTTCAGTCGGACAACGGTCTCATACTGGAGGGCCATTCTGTAGATGGTCTCATTGATCTGATCTTGGGGGAGAATATGTCTCCCATCCTCCTTTCCCACATAGATAAACTTGCACCCGTTCCGGGCCATCTCCAAGATTTTTGGGTTGGCCAGCCTGTCGTAGATGATCACATCTGCCTCCCCGATGACCCGGGCGGCTTTGAGGGTGAGGAGCTCTATATCTCCCGGTCCCGCCCCTGTCAGATAGACCTTCCCCATCCTCTCCCCTAGGGCTTTCTGAAGATGAAGAGGCCGCTCGGTTTGGGGACGGCCACCTTGAAAATGGGCTTCCACCCCTTGGTCTCCACCCCGACGACCTCACTATTCCCGTTGTTGGAGACATAGAGGAGGGGCTCCTCACTGCTCCAGCGGACATGGAGGACCATACCTCCAAAGTCAAATCTTTTGATCTGGCGGAAACTCTCCGTATCGATGATCTCCACTATCGGAAATTCCTTTCCGCTAAATGTGACCGCTATATACTTCCTATCGGGGGAGAGGACTGTGAAGACAGGGTTCCCCGCCACCTCTATTGTCTTGACCAGTCTGAAGTTCCTATCGAAGACGAAGACCCTATTCTCACCGACGGCCGGAATGAAGAACTTATCCTCCGTTACAGACCAGAAGCCGAAATGGGGGACCTTCAGGACCGGCCTCCGCTTTTCCAACTGAAGGGGGAGACGGCGGTAGTCGAAGGTATCGAGATTGAGGACCCCCACAGTGGGGGAGTTGAAGAAGCCCACTATGTAGAGATTGCCGTTGAGCATGGCATCAAAGGGCATCTCTCCGGCATCTTCCACCACATGGACCTTATGGAAACGGAACATCGGCTTCCCGTTGGGGGCTATACACTTGAGGAGCTCCTTCTTCATGACCCAGATCTGATCGAGATCCATGAGGGAGAAGACCAGATAGGTCGTACAGGGGCGGACAAGGTTGTCACCCACCACATATCCCTTGGAACCACACCTCTTGTAGACTTTGATCCCCACATTCCGAGACCCTGTATCGATGGTCTGGATGTGGCGGAGGTCCCGATCGTAGATCTCTACAGTCTTGTCGGCGTAATTGGCTACCGCTACAAAATCCCTATCCAGTGTGAAACCGATGGCACTCTTGCTCGCCCGTACCTCTTTGATCTTCCTCTCTTTGACAGGGTCAAATTTGATGAGGTAGCCGTCCCGTGTAATGAGATAACCATCTTCCTCTATAAACTTGACAACCCCGTGGTTGAGGTTGTGCATCTCAGGTATCTCACCTTTAAACCGGTGGTCCTCTATAATTGCAAGAGCGCTCTCCTCCCGTTCGACCACAAAGAGCTTTTCATGGGCCAGGAGTCCCAAGAGTATAGCCAAGAGTAACAGGATCTTCCTCATATTTACCCTTTTCTAGTGAGTATCTTCTATGTAGCAACTTGGATCTTCGGCCCAGAGATCTCCATAGATGGCCCACGCCCTCGGTCTCGATCCTCCATTGCAGATCTCCAACCAGGGGCACTCTCCACACTTTCCACCTATCTTCCTCGGGTGTTCCCGGAGCCGGCGGAGGAGAGGGTTCTCCCCATCTTCCCAGATCTCATGGAAGGGGCGCTCCAGAATATTTCCAAGGGTGACAGGGAAGAAGGGGTCCGGTTTCACATTTCCATCGCTATCGATATTCACAAGGTTCCGTCCAGCGCTATTTCCTCCCCACTCCCTCAATCTCTGGAGGAGTCTCTCTCCGGCTTCTGGATCGACCTCCCACAACCTCTTGTAGAGGAGAATGGCATCCATCTCCATATTTCCCGTCACTATGTCGATCTCCCGCCCCTCTCTGTAGAATTCCAAGGCCTTGTCGATGATGGAGTGGACAATCTCCCTCCGCCTCTCCTTGGTGAGATCCATCTTGAGATTTTCAAGCCCCCTGCCTGAGTAAACAAGGTGGGAGATGTAGAGCTTGTCGATCCCTCTCTCCTCGACGAGATGGAAAATATGGGGGAGGGAAGCTTCGGTCTCTCTGGTGAGGGTGAACCGAATTCCAACTTTTCCTCCCGCCCTCTGGATCCTCTCCACCGCCTGGAGACTCATTCTGTAACTCCCCTGGAGCCCCCGGAAGCGGTCATGGATCTCCTCATCTCCATCGATACTGATGCCGATATAGTCAAATGTCTCCACGATCCTCTCCACATTGTCCCTGTGGATATAGAGACCATTGGTGGAGAGGTAGGTGAGAATACCCTCCTCCCCCATCTTTTCGGCAATTTCAAATATATCCTTCCGGGTCAGAGGTTCCCCGCCACTGAAGATGACAAATCGGATACCGGCCCTCTTCAACTCCCCGATGGTCTCGAAGACCTTCTCTTTCCCTATTTTCTCCTCCGAATCGAGACTGGCCTTGGAGTAGCAGTGGAGACAGGAGAGGTTACATCTGTTTGTAAAGTTCCAGATGGCTATGGAGCCCCGGAGCCGCCGTTGGGGGAGATCCTCTATGCTACTCCTGATGAGGTTGGAGAGGCGGAACATTACTTTCCTCTCCAGGAGTAGATATAGTCCACAATACTCTTGAGCTCCCGGGGAGAGAGT
Source organism: Campylobacterota bacterium (assembly GCA_013153715.1). GTDB lineage: Bacteria > Campylobacterota > Campylobacteria > Campylobacterales > Nitratiruptoraceae > Nitratiruptor. The sequence goes on from JAADDW010000009.1 coordinate 14,195, forward strand.
TTGAAGGGGGGCATGGCGTTCCGTCTGTAACCTAGATGGCGGTAGGTGTGGTCTGGGTCGAGGATCTGGGCGATAATCTCATCTTCCTTCCGCTGGGCCGCAATCTGGTTGAAGGGGGGACCGAAGGCCATGGCTGTCTGGTGGTGACATCCCCAGCACTTCTCTTTGAAGATGGAGAGGCCGAAGAGGCGGGGATAAAATTTCCTGTTCTTGTTGATGAAATTGTACTTGCCGACAGGGACATTGGCCTTATAGTCATCGATCTCCTTGAATGTATCGCTCTGCCAGATCAGGAGATCCCCATCCGGTTCATAGATACTGAGGTAGGCATACCTTCCATCTCCGCTAAATTCTGTGTGGATATACCTCTTCCCCCTCCTCGGAACGATCTTTTTGAGGGAGTAATTCCCCTTATCCACCAGGACCAGCTGATCACTTCCATTGTCAACCCAGAGATAGTTGGTGGCAGGGTGGGTTTTGACGAAGAAGCCATCTCCCCCCACATCGATCTTTTTCACCAGTTTCCAATCGTACATCTGCCACACTGTTATGTAGGGGCTCCTGAGGTGGGGGGTAGCGAAGTAGAATTTCCCATCTCTGTACCAGTAGGTGGCGCTGAAGAGGTGGGGCATACCCGAAATCTGGGCCTGGAAAATCTCCTTCAAGGAGTTGAGCTCATAGACATTGAGACTCCTCCCCTTCCGAGAGGTGCCGATGATATACTCCTCAAAGGGATCGATGAAAAAGTCCTCAATGGGGCGCTTCAGTTGGTACTCCTCCACCTCCAGACTTCGGGTATTGATCTTGTAGAGGAGAGGTCTATTTCTGAGGGTGAAGAGGGCTTCATCTCGGCTGTAGAGCTCATAGAGGGCACTGATCTTCCCCTGAACAGGGAAGAGTTTGACCGGCTCCAGGGTAGAGCGTTCCAGAACGACCACCATCTCTGGAAGGAGGCAGGTGGCAAAGAGATACCGCCCCTCTCGGCTCAGAGAGATATTTCTCAAATTGATACAGGTTCTCACCCTACTCTTGAGGCGACCCTCTTTGAGGGAGTACTCCCCTACCCACCCATCTCTTGTGGGGATGTAGAAGTACTCTCCATCCAGGGTAAATTTCAACCCCCCGTGGACATTGCGGAAGGTGAAACGGTCCAGGACCCGATCATCTTCCATCACCCACACCTTGTCGGCACCCCGCTCCACAACGAGGGTCACATTTTCGATATTGGTAATGTTGAGCTCTTTGGGAGGGGCTTTAAAGGAGACCCGGGACCGCTCTATATCCCTCTTTTCCCATCTGATCTTCTGGGCAGGGCTCCGGAGATAGTCGATGATCTTCCCAATCTCCCTCTCACTGAGAAAGTCAAACTTCGGCATGAGGGTCTGGGGGAGGGACTCCCTGATTACTTTCGCCAGCTCCTCATCGCTCATTCCCCGAAGGAATGGGGGGAGGAGGGGGGGAGCACTCACTCCCTCCCGCTCTTTGCCATGACACATGGAACAATATTTGTAGTAGAGATTGTAACTCTCCGACCCCTTTCCCCGTGCCTCCAGCTCGTGGACTAGAATGGTAGCGGAGAGGGAGAGGTGTAGGAGTAGCAGTATAACGATCTTTCCCATTTTTCCTCCTCTCTGAGGAGCAAGCAGTAACAAGAACCTTATCACTGCTTGACCCTCCGAAATGGTAACAAAGCTTTCTTTAGCCGACCCTGAGAGGGCCGGCCTAGATCTTAATAGATGTCGTACATTGTGTTGTAGACATTAAACTTACCGGTCGGAGTGCGGACCCAGTCACCCTCAATGGCGTTTTTGAGTTTAAGGGTTTTAGCATCATAGACGAGGATAGCAGATGGAACAAGTTTGTTCCCCCAGATGCTGACCCAGAACTCATCACCCTTCTTGTTGAACTCTATGTGGACAGGTCCTCTCGGTTTGACTTCAACAGTTTTGCCATTAACCTCAACTTTGCGGGGTTTGACATATTTTTCAGGAACTTTGATAGTCTTGACAACCTCAAGTTTCTTCTTGTCGATAACATAGAGTTGGGTCTGGAGATCCCTATCTGGGTTGACAGGTCTATCTGCAATGATATATCGAGATTTGGGATGGGTTTTGATGAAGAGGTTTCCTCCACCATCGCCGGGGAGTTTGATATTCTTCACAACTTTCCACGCATACTTCTTATGGTGTTTTGGATCTGTACCGATACAGACAATATCATTGGATCCGATATGGCCTGTACACCAGATGGGTCCATACTTAGGATGTTTCACATTGGCTCCCCGTCCAGGGTGGGGTTTTGTACCGCCAGTCGGGATAATCGCCTCAACTTTCCCCTTGAGGGTATCGACAGCGACCACTTTGTTTCGAGCGTTGGCGGCGACGAGGAAGTACCGTTTGCTGAGGTCCCAACCTCCGTCATGGAGATAGCGCTCAGCCATGAGCATATGGATTTTGGGGTTTCGAGGATCTGCATAGTTGTAGAGCCAGACCTGTCCTGTCTCCTTGACATTGATGACCCACTCAGGCTTATGGTGGTTAGCAACGATAGAGGCTACCCGAGCTTCTCTCGTGAACTCGCCTGTATCGTAGGTGTAGCTGGCTGTGGAGACAACTTGGATAGGCTCAAGGGTATCACCTTTGAGGGTGACAATAGATGGAGGCCAGTAGCATCCGACAACGGCATACTCATCTTCGTAGCCCTGGGCCTTGGATGTATCGATACTTCGAGCATCGTTACAGACTCGGATTTCCGCCACATTCTGGGGTTTCTCCATCCAGAGATCGATGACGCTCGCCTTTCCGTCCCGTCCGATAGCATACATATAGCGGCCCGATTTGGAGGTTCTCAAGATGTGGGTCGCAAATCCAGATGGGACGATGCTCACCAACTCCTTAGTGTCTCCATCGACAATGGCCACTTTACCCACATCTCTCAAGACAACTCCAAAGTAGTTACGCCAATTTCTCTTGGTTTCAGGTTTGGTAGGTCGATCTTCAGGTGGAACGAGGACTTTCCAACTTCTCTTCATATCGGCGATAGATTTCTCAGGTGGAGCAACAGGGGGAAGCTGGATAAATTTTGCCATGAGCTCAGTCTCAGCCTTTGTGAGCTCTCCACTAGCTCCCCAGTCTGGCATACCACCCGGTGTTCCGTTATAGATAATGTATTCGAGTGTCTCTGTCCCCATGGCCCTTGTCTTTTTGGGGAGTAGATTGGGTCCCAAAGCTCCCTTTCGGAGCATTCCGTGACATCCTGCACATCTGTCGAAGTAGATCTGGGTCGCCTTCTTCATCTCCTCTTCGGAGAGTTTAATATCATCTGCCGCAAAGGCAACGGTAGCCAATCCGAGAGCCAGAGCAGCGCTCATCCCGATCCTTAGCATCGTTCACTCCTTTCTAAAGTTTATTTTCCCCTCCCACTCTCTACAACTCTACTCGTTGGGGAGATCTCCCCTCTCTAGCCGTTTTTTCTCATCGAAGTAGATCCAGATCATCGGCAAAACAATGAGTGTATGCAAGATAATCGTCAAAGTCATAGGTCCTTGGTTGAGATAGGACCAGAAACTGCAGACCACATCATGACAAGGCTCAATCATTGTCGCTCCTTTTCGATTTTACTTATTTCTCCATTAAGATTGGCTTATGAGGCAGGGAAGCGGCTTACGCTGCCGCCGCCGCTACCTCTTTCTCTCCCTCCTCTACAGGTTGTTTTTTGGCACAGGTGAGGAGATCGTAGACAAGGAAACCGTATCCGACAATGACTGCCAATCCAGCGGCCAACCTCCATCCCATACCTTGGACGAACCATCGATTAGCTTGGGCAATGAAGTAACCTTCCCAAGTGGCTCCGTGCATACCCCTCTCTACCATGGTCTGGGTATAGGCGGCCACTGTGAGGGAGACAGTCATCAAGAGAACCCCAACGCTGATGAGGCTGATGGCCCACCATCCTGCCTTTGTCATGCGGAGTCTCTCAAGTCCAGCCTTTCCTTGGACAGCGAGATACATGGCACTGATCATAATGGCCACATAGGCACCGAAGAAGGCAAGGTGACCGTGGGCCGCAGGCCACTGGGTTCCATGGGTGTAGAGGTTGATTTGGGGAAGGGTATGCATAAATCCCCAAACTCCAGCACCGAGGAAGTTTCCAAATGTTTCGACTGTGAGCCATGCAAATGCAGGGGTGTTTTTAATCTCATTCCCCTTTCCTCTCTCTTTACCCCAGTCATAGAGGACATGGACAAAGAGACCGACAAGGGGTACAGGCTCTAGAGCACTGAAGAGTGCACCGATCTCCCACCAATATTCGGGAGTACCGATCCAGAAGTAGTGGTGACCGAGACCGAGGATACCGGAACCGAACATCATGGCGACCTCGATCCAGAGCCACATTTCGACCACTTTTCTATTGGCGTTGAGAGTTTTGATGAGGATGTAACCACCGACTGCGGCTACATAGACCTCCCAGGTAGCCTCAACCCAGAGGTGGACAACCCACCACCACCAGTACTGGTCGACAGCGATATTATCGGTGTAAAACATTCCGGCAAGATAGAGGCCTGCAAGAGCGATGAGGTCAGCCATCAAGACGACGAGAATCCCTGTATGTCTCCCCTTCATAACGGTAGCGTAAACATTGTAGAGGAAGACGAGGACGACAGCGACGATACCTATATCGGCCCACCGTGGTGCCTCAATGTACTCCCGTCCCTCTGTGATGAACCAGATTGTGCTCTCCTTTCCAGGACCGATCTGGACGAAGAGGTAGACGAGGACAACGATGGCCACGGCGGCTGTCAAGATATAGAAGGCTATGTTAGCCAGCTTGATCCCGACAACTTCGATGCCCGCTTCATCCGGCAGGAGCCAATAGACCGCACCGATCATAGCGTAGAGCAACCAGACCACGAGGGCGTTGATGTGGAGCATCCTCGCTATAGAGAAATCCAGGGTATTGAAGAGAAAGTTAGGATAGAGAAACTGGATGGCGGCTACAAGCCCGAACAGCAGTTGGGCACCAAAGAGAATAATAGCGACCGTGAAATACTTGATCGCCAGCTCTTGGGACTGGTAGAGTTTACTTCCTTGCATCGACAGCTCCTTTTATCTTACCGAAGTTTCGAGGGAATCCGTTGGTATCGATCGCAGACATAAACTTCAGATAGGCAACAACGGCCTTTGCCTCCTCCTTGGTAATTCCGAGATTGGGCATTTTTCGCTCATGCATAGCCATCTTTGGAGGATCTTGAAGAAAAGCGGCAATGGCATACTCTTTTCCATTGTAGGCTGGAGCAAGGGTCTCCCATGTGGGATCGAGCCACGCCTTTGTCAGATCGGGAGCGTAGTAGGCTCCGTTTCCTAGGAGTGTGTGGCAGTCCATACAGTTTTTGGCCTGGATAGTCAATTTCCCTTTATGGATAAGCTCGCGAGCCTCTTTCTCGCTGTAATCGTCCCGCCCGAAGAATTTCTCCTTCTTTTCGTAGGCACTCTTAATTCCACCCTCAGGTCGGCGCATCTCTCCGCCGATAATGGGAATCTCATGGCCTCGATAGGGGTCGAGTTTGTAGTCTATGGTGTAGTTGATGACCACAGGGGAGGGGATCCGCCTATCGATCTTCTTCTCTATATCCTTGGCACTCCCCATCTTCATCTGTGCCATGGAATCAAATGTCAAGAAGATCAGCAGGACAGAGGCGACCCCTGTCACCCATGTCGCCGATCTACGCCAGAACCTGTTTGATGTCCAAACAGAGACCTTCTCTTCCATCTCTCCTCCTTTTTATGGTTTGGTTGGCTCTCTCTCGAAGCGGTTATGGACCCGATCGAGGAGAAAATAGACAATATGGGGAAATATGAGGTATCCCACCATCGCTCCAATGAGCACCTTCTGGGTGTAAGGCTCTACCCTCAAGAGCTCTCCAAGGTAGTACATCAATCCCACCAGTACCAGCCATGAACCGTAGGCGAAGAGCATATAGAAACGCTTGAGGAGTTTGAGCTTTACCAGAGTGAAGAAGCCGGCATAGGCCATTCCGAAGAGAATGATGAGCGCCGAAACGACGAAGATTGAGAGGAAGTCACTCGATGGAATATCCTGTATATAGTACTCCATCTCTCCTCCTTCCAACTTTTTCAGAATTAGTTTATTACTAAATGGGAAAAATAGCTTTGATATAGGTCAAGAATGTTTTATATCTTTTTAAAACCCTAAAAAGTATAATTCAACTATCCCACAGAGAGGCAGAAGATGGAAAGACTAAAATCCTTTTATATGTTTAAAAATCTATCCCAAGCTCAGTTTAAGAGACTTAAAGAGATTTCTAAGGTTAAGGAGTACAAGAAGGGAAATATTCTCTTCTATGAGGGAGACAGGCCGGAGCACCTCATCGTCTTGACAGAGGGGATACTCCAGATCTACAAGAGCGATCCCAAGGGGAATAAGATCATCCTCCACTCCTTCTTTCAACCCAGTCTCATAGCGGAGATAGCCAACTTTGAAAGGATGCGGTACCCAGCTACTGCCGAATTTATTACCGATGGGAAGGTGGTCTTCATCGACTACGATATATTTGAGAAGGAGTTTCTCAAGAACCCTGAAGTCGCTTTCACCATCATTAAATCCCTCTCCGACAAGGTACGGCTCCTGGAGAATGTGATCACCTACGATATAGTCCTCTCCTCAACGGGGAGGGTAGCCAAATTTATCTACGACCATGAAGAGGATTTCCTCAGGTTGAAGAAGAGTGAGATCGCTTCCATTATGAACATTACCCCCGAAACTCTCTCCCGAATCATCTCTAAGTTCAAGAAATTGGGGCTTCTCATCAAGGAGGGAAGTGGATATAAGGTGGTCGATAAAGAGGGGCTCAAATCTTTTTTTGAGTAGGCAGCGCAAAGGAGAGAGAGACTGGCAAGAACTACTTTCTTTGCCTTTGCGCTGCTTGCTCAAAAACTCCCCCAGAGGGGGAGAGAGCTCTTTTAGAGTCCTGCAGAGAATTTGTAGTCGAGCTGTACCCAATACTTCGTTACATCGTGGGTCCAGAGAGGTTTGCCAGGCTTATCTGCATCGGTTCTATAGCGTGCATATTTGAGGAGGAGTCCCAGACCTTTATCGATCTTATATTTGTAGACAGCATCAAACTCTTTTCCGTAGTCTGTGCTCCCTTTATCGCTCTCAAATTTGTGATAGATACCGATCAGCTTTCCGTATGGGCCAAAGTTGTATCCCAGTTTGGCGCTCAAATCACAGAGACCTGCATCGGGAGTCCCTTTGAGGAAGACATCGGCCCAACCGTTGAACTTGTGGAGAGTTGCAAGGGGAGTATAGAAAGCGCTATCTCCATCTCCCTTCTCTCCGAGAACCTCATATCCGATTCCGGCGATGAAGCCTTGATAGCCGAGACCGAGACTCAGGTTGTAGTAATCTGCATCTTGCTCTAGACCACTTGTCTTGTCATCGAGACTCGGATCTGTCTGCTTCGCATATTCAGCCGCATAGCTCACCTTAGCATCTCCCAACCCGGCCTTTCCGCTCAATCGGATACCGATATGGTCTGCAAAATCCTCAATGAGATAGCCGTAGGCGGCTACAGAGAGCTCTGGCATAAATTTATAGGCCGCGTGGAGGAGAACAGAGCCCGTACTGAGGGATTTATTAATAACTTTATGGACACGGGTCACATAGGCTCCCAACAGGCTCAGATTGGGTACTCCGTTGAACATAACGGCGTAGAGATCATAGGTTTGGGGCATCTGTCTCCAACCGACATTACCGATAAAACGGGCGTTATCGAGGACCACCATCTTTCGTCCAGCAACGGCTGTAAAACCGTTGGCGCTGAAGCTCACATTGGCTTGAGTTACCCGTGTCTGCGATGGGTCTGCAATAACATCGTAGCCAGCTTGCTCGGGAACATATTTATCGACCCATCCAAAGTTGGCCACATTCATAGCTTCAAATTGGGCTCCCAATCCCTCAATACCGAAGAGTTGGGCATTCAATCCCAAAGCTGTCCGTACTGTGAAACCTTTTGCTGTCTTCGCTCCGTTATCTTTAACATTGGCATGTTCGTAGCGGGGCCGAATTTCTAGATTGATTTTAGGATTGGAGATAATATTTTCCAACGCCCCCGCAGTTGCGCTACTGGTTATTCCTGCCGCTAGAACCATAGCTGAAACAAGACTCAAACTAATTTTTTTCATTTTCTCTCCTTTTTGAGATTCGCCGTTAACCTTTTGTTAACAAAGCTTTATAAGAATAATATAATATTTTAAGTTTTTAAAAATTGATTTAGATCAATTTTTTGAGTAACTCCTCTGGTGAAACCCCCTCTTTTCGGCTTCTCTCTAACCATCTCTCATAGAGGTCTACACCGATATAGGAGACTGCCCTCACCTTCTCCCTATCCTCCATCCGCATCTCATCATAGAGATTCTGCATCTCTATCCGTTTCTCCTTGGGGACCCAGCTCCTCATCGATTTGTACTCTACCAGTCGGCCGTCTCGATAGACACCGCTGATTTCGGCATAGACCCAGTAGAACCCCCTATCCTTCCGAAGGTTCTTGACATATCCACTCCAACTCTCCCCTGCCTCAATGGTCTCCCAGAGCTCTTTGAAGACCCTTTTAGGCATATCGGGATGGCGGAGAATGTTATGGGGCTTACCGATGAGCTCCTCTACCCTGTAGCCACTTATCCGGGCAAATGTCTCATTGGCGTAGGTGATAATTCCTTTGAGATCGGTCCGTGAAATGATGAGCTCATCCCTAGGAATCTCCGTCTCTATAAACATATCCCACCGGATATCCATCTCCTCTCCTCCCCCTACTCTGAGCTATATGTACTTCTTCTTCAGATCTCCATGGTAAACAATCTGCTCTGCAGGAACATCTTTTTCCAAGATCTCAGGGACGGGATCCTGGATCTCCAGATCCTCCCGGAGGGCATCAAGTTGGTCCTCGCTATAACTATAGACCATCTCCGCAGAGAGAACTCCCTCCAAAAACTGGAGGGTCTTCAGCTTCTGAATCTCCTCCTCAATTCCCTCTCCCTCTATTGTGACAATGATGTACCCCTGATCATCGACAAGATGGATTTCGCAGACTCCACTCTCCTCGACCCTCTTTTTGACAGCTTCCAGCTCCTCTGGAAGACAGCGGATTACACAGCTACTGAGTGTCATGGTAGCTCCCATTTCATGATCTCCCCGGTTTCGCCCCCGGTGATTATCGTATCTTTGTCGAGAAAGTTTACGACATTGACAATGTGGCTATGGCCCACCAATCTATGGCGCACTTCCACCATCTCTGTATCGACAACTTTGAGAATGTATTTCTCATTATCTCCATAGACGGCATACTTCTGGTCGGGGGAGATACCGGTCACATAGACGAAGAAATCGGGATTTTTAACCTTTTTAGCCTTCCCCGTCGAGATATGGTAGAGGGCAAAGGTCTTATCGGCCCTGCTCCCAGCGGCGATGAGATCCCCGGCGACGCTGATGGCCAAGATCTTATCCTTGTTAATATCCTTGAAGATATGGGCTACTCTGAAGGGTTTGGTCTCTATAACGGAGACCTCTCCCCCCTCATCTCCAACGACAATATGTTTCCGCTCCCCATCGATGGCCATAGCCGAATAGAAATACTCTCCCGCTTTGACAGTTTTGACCACCTTTTGGTTCTTGAGATCGTAGAGAATGACTTCATCGCTCATGAGAGCTAGGGCCGCATGATCTCTATCGATAAATTTGGCGGCTTTGGCATAGACCCCCTTCGATTTGTCCAATACTTTGGTCCCATTGCCATCGTGGAAGAGAAAGAGCTCTGCATACCCATCTTCGGCTTGGGCCAGATAGAGAACAACTCCATCGAGTACATCGACAGAGTAGATATCGGCATCGTTGAGCTCTCCCATAAAGTCCTTAATTTGGCGAACTTTGATGGTCTGGAGAGGCTCTAAACTCTTCTCATCGAGGATAACGACTTTGCTAGCGTCAGTGGCCACATAGAGTTTCCCATCTTCATGGACTATATCGAGTATGGCCGCCTGGAGATCTCTCTTTTCCACCGGTTTGAGATCGGCGGCACAGAGGAAGATGGACAGGAGGCTCAGAACAGCGATAACTCTTTTCACTCAACCCTCCCCACACTTATTGCACCGGTAGGGCAGACCCCTACACAGAAACCACACCCTGTACAGTTCCCCTTTATCTCTGGCCTGAAGAGACCGACAAATTCTATAGCTCGATCCAAGCAAGCGTCTCGACAGCTACTACAGATGGTCCCATGCCACGCAAGACACTCGATTGGGTCGATGACCATGGCAGGGAGGAACCTTTTCTCTTCTACCTTGAGAACGGCAAGTTCGCAGGCCCGGGCACACTCATCACAGAAGGTGCAACCGGAACGGGAGAAATTGAGGATAGGGATCCCATCAACAATCTCTATGATCCCCTCTTCACATACCTTTTCACAACTCTTGTCGGAGCAGTCGAGACATCTCTCAAAATCTTCTCTGCTATGGAAGTAGGGAGGATAGATAGGAGTTCTCCTCTCCTCCCTTCTGAATGGTCGGGTGAAGGAAGAGAAAAACTCTCTTCTCTCCACTACTGGACTCCCTCCATGAGGGTCTCGTTGAGATTGGATCGGTGTTTCGCATCTGGATTGCGGTAATCCGGTCTGAAAGTATTTTCTACTAGTGGCTTGGCGTTGGCTTGGGGCACATGGCACTGGCTACAGTTGTAGCGTTGGGGTGCAATGTCCTCTTTCTTGGCCAACTTAGCCAATCTCGCCTTATATGCCGCTTTATCCTCATAGATCCCCTGCTTAATGAGTTTTTCCTTGGTCTTGAAGAAGAAATCTTTAAAGTGGGTGGGTGGCATAGGTGTTGCCCCCATGGCTTGGGCTACACTGGGCATATGACAGCCGAGGCAGGCGTTATTCTTCAAGGTGATGGGGAGGAGACCATCGACAGAGTGGGGAATGAGGGGAGGAGCGTTCTCATAACTCCTTGGTAGTTTCTGGGCGGTACCGGGAGCCGCTTTACTGTATTCGACTTTAGGTGGCGTACCTCGATCAGAGTATCCCAACTCACTCTCATTGACCACTTTGGCTTTCTGTGCGGCGCCACATCCGGCAACAAAGAGAAGGGCCAATACAGTAGATACTCCCAGTAATTTTTTAAGATACATCTTTCTCTCCTTTTGCAAAATCTCGCAGGCGGAAATGGAGAGCATCGTCATCACACACTTCGACACACCGTCCGCAGAGTGTGCACTCTCCCATTTTGACCTGCATGCTCTTCTTTCCTATCATGAAGAGGACCTCCTTCTCAGGACAGACCTCCTTGCACTTCATACAGAGGGTGCAGTTGGGCTGATTGTGCTCCACTCTGACAATATTGTACTTTCCGATAATCGAGTAGAACCCCCCCAAGGGACAGATGTGACCACACCATCCGTTCTTTAGAATGAAGAGATCGAAGAGGAAGATGGTCACAATCATAGCCCAACCAAAACCCATACCGAAGATGATACCCCTATGGGTAATAGATACGGGACTCACCATTTCAAAGGCGGCTGTTCCCAAAATGAATGAGAGGACAAAGCTCAATCCCATTACCCAATACCGTATATTACGGCTCGCCCACCACTTCTTCTCATATTTGTCTAGCTTGAACTTCCGTCTCAAGTAGTTGGCGAGATCGGTAACCATATTGAGAGGACAGACCCAGCTACAGAAGGCTCGCCCCCCCACGACCATGTAGAAGAGGGCGACGATAATAGCTCCCAGGAGGGCGTCGAAGGCTACAATGGAGCCTGTGGCAAATATTTGGAGCACAGCATAGGGATCGGCGAGAGGTACGGTATCGAAGAGTTTAGAGGAGCTAAGGTTTCCCTGGAGTACCTTCCACCCCAGGTAGTTTCCAGCCAAGTAGAGACCGAGGAGGGAGATCTGGGTAAAGCGTCTCAGAATGAGGTATCTGTACTTTTTCCATACTCTACTCAAAATCTATTCCTTCGTTGAGAGATTCCTCAGGACTCTTATTACTCCTCGGCGTCACCGTTGTCTCGATACCCTTGCTCCCCTTCAATCGTGCCTCGTCGCTCTTCTCCCATCCTTTGACATAGTGCTCCCCTACCTTTCCAAGGGCCACATCCCGAGGTAGGACCTTGATAGCCGCTATCTCCGTTACACAGGCGTGTTCGCAGAGACCACATCCTGTACAGTAGTCCGGATCGACAACTGGGAGCAGTTTGGCGTGTTTCCCCGTCCTCTCATTCTGGCGATACTCCATGAAGATCGCCTTATCCAAAAGGGGACAGGCTCTGTAACATGCATCACACTGGATTCCCCAGTAGGCGATGCAGTTTTTAATATCGACGATCGCCACGCCCATCCGCATCTTTGTAATGTCAAAGACCCGTTCTCCTCCCTTCACCTCAGAGACACTCTCTATATCGAGGGCCCCTGTGGGACAGGGTGGAACACACGGGATGTCATCACACATATAGCATGGAATATCCCGTGGTATGAAGTAGGGAGTTCCCAGGGGCTTATGGTCCCCCGGTTTGGCCAGCATCAATGTATCATAGGGACACGCTTCGACACAGAGCCCACATTTGATACAGAGGCCGATGAACTCCTCTTCCTTCCGTGCCCCTGGTGGACGGAGCACCAGAGGGGCGGCCTTCGCCTCGTCCACATAGGCACTCCAGAGGAAAGCGCCTACACTGGCGATGGCCACATTCTGAGCCATGGAGACGATAAATCGGCGTCTCCCCTCATCTGTTCTCTTCTCCATATCCCCTCCCCCTCGGGACTACGCCTTATAGATCTTCACAGCACACTTTTTGTAGTCTGTCTGTTTGGAGATCGGACAGGTCGCATCGAGAGTAACCTTGTTGATATAGACCCTCTCATCGAACCAGGGCACAAATACAAGACCCCTCGGTGGCCTGTTACGACCTCTCGTCTCGACCCGAGCTTTCACCTTACCTCGTCGGCTCTCAATCCAGACAAGATCGCCCCGTTTGACTCCCCGCTTCTTGGCATCTTCTGGGTGCATATAGCAGAGAGCTTCTGGAACGGCTCGGTAGAGCTCTGGCACCCTCATAGTCATCGTACCGCTATGCCAATGTTCGAGGACCCGTCCTGTACAGAGCCATGTATCATACTCACTATCGGGAGTTTCAGGCGGCTCCATATAGGGTCGGGCGAAGATCTTCGCTTTGTTGGGGAGGTGGACCTTCGGTTTGCTCTTGTCGGGTCCCTTCAAGTTTCCTTGAGGAATGGTCTTGAGAGCGTGTCCGTAGAATGCAAACTCCCCTTTCACATGGCCAAGCTCTTTCTCTCTCTTGGCGTAGGGATCGTAGTTGACATTGAACCGCCACGGTGTATCTTTTCCATTGACAACAGGCCAGCGGAGTCCCCGTACTTTGTGGTAGACATCGAATGGAGCGTAGTCATGGGCCCGGCCTGCACCAAATTTTCTATACTCTTCCCACATCGCTTTCTGAATGAAGAAACCATACCCTTTCCACGGCTTTCCATCGGCACCAATGACATTTCGCTTATCACCTTCAGCTTCAGTGTTGGGGAAGCCTGCACCGATGGGATCGGGCCACTTGAAGCTTCTGTAGTAGTCGTTGGCAAAGAGAACATCGTAGAGGGTGTCATCGGGGCTGTACCCCATCTTTTTGGCCTCTTCGAGCACATCTGGAAGCACCGTACCATCAGGGAGTTTGTGCTCTTTCCAGACCTCTTTGAGTTTGAACCGCTTGGAGAACTCCACATACTGCCAGACATCGGGCATAGCATCACCAACAGGAGTGACCTGCTGTCTCCAGTGCTGTGTTCGGCGCTCGGCGTTTCCATAGGCGCCCCATTTCTCATAGATCATCGCACTTGGGAGGATGAGGTCTGCCACCTTGGCGCTGATACCGGGATAACCATCGCTGACAACGATGAAGTTATCCATGGTTCGGGCCGCTTTGATCCAGTGGTTGGCGTTGGCGGTATCCTGCCATGGGTTACAGACATGGACCCAAGCGAACTTGATCTTACCATCTTCGAGATCCCTCATGATCTTGACAATGTGGCTTCCAACCTTTGGATTGAGGGTTCCCTTGGGAAGTTTCCAGATCTTCTCGCTGATGGCTCGGTGTTTCGGATTGAAGACAACCATATCGGCAGGGAGGCGGTGGGCAAATGTACCAACTTCTCGGGCTGTACCACAGGCGCTAGGCTGTCCTGTAAGGGAGAAAGCACCGTCGCCAGGCTTCGCCTGCTTTCCGAGGAGGAAGTGGATAACATAGCTGAGCTCGTTGTCCCAGGTACCTCGGGTGTGCTGGTTCATACCCATGGTCCAGAAGCTCACAACCTTACGGCCCTTTTCGATATAGAGGTCTTTGAGGCGCTTCAACTTAGCCTTGAAGCTCTCAAGACTCTCATCGGGATCACCTTTGGCCACTTTAGCTACATAATCAAGTGTATATGGTTCAAGGGATTTCTTAAACTCTTCAAAACTGATGGCCCAATGCTTTCCAGCGGCCTTGGCATGCTTCATCTTCATCACATCGGTATTGCCGTAACCGAAGGGAGCGAGGGCCTTCTTCTCATCTTCGGAGAGTTTCTTATGGTCCTGCTTCCAGACAGTCTCCATCTCTTTACTGCTGTATCCCAATTTCTCAGCATGTTTCGGATTGCGCATACCGTAACCGATGTCGGGATACCCTGTGGCGAAGACCGTATACTCCTTGACAAAATCCCAATCGATGGCATCTGGATGGTCATAGACAATACTTCTAGCGATGTAGTTCCAGATGGCCAGGTCTGTATTGGGTTTGAAGATGATCACATCGTCAGCCAGGTCACAGCTTCGGTGGGTATAGGTTGAGAGGACAACCACCTTTACCTTATCGGGGTTGGAGAGTTTGCGGTCGGTACAGCGAGCCCAGAGGATGGGGTGCATCTCCGCCATGTTGGAACCCCAGAGAATAATGGTATCTGTCAACTCTATGTCGTCGTAACACCCTGCAGGCTCGTCGATACCGAAGGTCTGGATAAACCCTGCAACTGCACTAGCCATACAGTGGCGGGCGTTGGGATCGATGTTGTTGCTCCTGAAACCGGCCTTCATCAACTTGGCCGCCGCATACCCCTCTTGGACGGTATACTGACCAGATCCGAAGAAGGCGACTCCTGTCGGTCCCAACTCATTGTAGGCCCTCTTGAACTGCTTCTCCATCTCGTCGAAGGCCCGCTTCCAGCTGACCGGGCGGAATTTCCCTTTCTTGTCAAACTCGCCCTTCTCATTTACACGGAGGAGAGGTGTCTTGAGTCGGTCGGCACCGTACATAATCTTGGCAGTAAAGTACCCCTTGATACAGTTGAGTCCCCGGTTGACCGGAGCGAGGGGGTCACCCTTCACCGCAACGATGCGGTCATCCTTGGTTGCGATCATAATTCCACAACCTGTACCGCAGAAACGGCAGACCGCCTTGTCCCAGCGCCACCCTTTCTCAGCCTCTTTGCTGGCGGCTTCCATCTCCTTTGGAACAGATAGGCCAACTGCACTGGCCGCTGCGGCGGCGGCTGTGCTCTTGAGGAAGTCCCTTCTACTCAGTGCCATACAAGCCTCCTATTTTATTGCTTATACAATAAGCATAGTTTTGCAACATTCCTATTTTACTTTTTTCAACCCACCCAAACATTGACATAAATCAAATTTAAATCTGGAAGAGAAGGAAGAATTAAGATAAAATTACTCCTAATTTCAGCTAGAGATCGCCCCCCGCCCTCCGCCTATACTCCTCAATTGTTGTGAAGACCTCTTCCTTCGATTCGACGGCCTTGGAGAGGTCCTGCTTCTCGACAATCCGTTCAAACTCCTCCCGACTCTCTATCTCACCCTCTCTGTACTTCCCGAGGAGGAGGTTTGTGGAGCCTATGATGACTAGATAGTTGACCCCTTTGTAGGAGATGAGGGCTATCCTATTATTTTCGTCGAGGGGCTTCTCAAAGAGGATCCGGAACTCCTCTAGCTCCGGACTCTCTATGACAATCCTCTTGCTCTTCTTCACTCTGGGGCCTTTGGGAATGAGGGTGAAGAGGAGCCATCCCCCCAGGAGGAGCCCAATTCCCCCTCCGACCCAGAGGAGGATCTCTCCCCACTCCTCCCATCCCTGCCAGGAGTCTCCCTTCTCCCCCCCCTTCTCCCCTTGGGCCGCAGGGCGGAGTTCAATTTTCAGGCTGTACCCATCTTTGGAGCGGGCCGCAACTAGTCTAGGTTCAGAGGTTGTGTAGAAAGAGATGAGGGTTCCACTTTTTAGGGGTTTGGCGTCAATTTGATAGACCAGTTTCGATGAGAGCTTCCTCTGCCACGGGGCCAGGAGAGTTACCTTTTTTAATATAATATCGATACGGTCTCTCTCCCTCTTCTTCACGAGGGCACCCGTATAGGGGAGATCAAAATTGAGTACCAGCTCGACTCGGTCCGGAGCCTCCTTGACATTGAGGTTGAGGATCATCGTTGCAGACAGGTGGAGTACAGAGAGTAAAAGAGCGATCAGGTAGCGCAAAGCCTCTCCTCTGTCGATTTTGCTCATTATATTCAGTTTTTTCTTAAATACTAATACTCTCCCAGAGAGGGGGTCACCATGGAGTTACTCCTCGCCTTGGTAGGGATAGGGGTAGGTTTTCTCTCAGGTTTTTTTGGTATTGGAGGGGGGACCATACTGGTACCAATTCTCCTCTACCTCGGATTTGGTATAAAGGAGGCTGTCGGTATCAGCGTTACCCAGATGGTCTTCTCCTCCCTCTACGGCTCCTTCCTCAATCTACGGAAGGCCGTCTTCCAGATGGGGGAGGGAATTGCCATCGGGATGGGGGGAGCAGTGGGAGCCCTCCTCAGTGGCTACTTCCTCAAGGTTGTTCCCGAGAAGGTCCTGGAATATATCTTCCTGGCCATAGTCCTCTTCGCCTTTATCCGCTTCTTTACGAAACGGGTCGATGATGGAATGGAAGAGCGGGAACCCTCTCCCCCGCTCCTCTTCGTTCTGGGGCTCTTCGTAGGGCTCATAGCCATCAGTGTCGGGGTCGGGGGGTCCATTCTCATCACTCCGGTCCTGGTCGGCATCTTCCACCTCAATGTGAAGAAGGCCGCCGCCATGGGGCTCTTCTTCGTCATCTTCTCATCTCTCAGTGGATTCCTCAGCCTCTCCCTCTTCGGCCATATAGACTATCTCCACGGCTTCATTGTGGGGGCCAGCTCCCTCATTGGAGTCCATTTCGGTATCAGACTGGCCCATCGGGTCGGAAAGGGGAGTTTCAAGAGGGCCCTTGTCGCCATGTACGGAGTGATCCTCCTCATGACAATCAGAAAGATCTTCTTCTAGCGAGATCAAGAGATCCTCTTGATCCCGCCGATGAAATAGACCACTCCACTCCTGTTATCGACGAGGAGGAAGAGGAAGTTGTGATCTACAATGAAGAAGTAGGGGTTCTGGGAGGAGGGAGGGGCGGCTGTTACCCAGGTGACGACAGCGGCCGTTCCAGCACTCCCTTCACTCCCCTTCCGATCCACCCGGAACTGGGCCTCGTGGTAGAGTCCGCTGACATAGAGGCGCCCCTCTGAATTCTGGTCCCTCCCTATGAGGGAGAGGTTGGCCCTCTCGGGATTGAAGAGGGTGGTGAGACCGATCCTCTCCAGATTCTCCTTGAGGTTTTGGACCCCCCATTGAATGTCGAACTGGGGCATGGTGAGCCGAACCCTCTCCCTGTACTCCATCTCCCGTCGGAGTTTCCGGAGCCCCTCCCTCTTGAGGAAGGCCAACATATCGCATATACACCGATCTCCTTTGGGGAGGAGGATGATCATGGAGAGCTCTCCATCTCTGTAGGGAATGTCGATGGCCTGGAGTTCACCATTCTCATAGACGGAGAAGGGGGCTTCCACAGAGAGCATATCCACCTCCTCATCTCCCCCCTCTCCATGGAATACCCCCTTCATCACCTCTTCAAAGATATATTTCCACTCTCCCCGGAAGGAGATGGTATTGACGAGAACCCCCCTTGTTGAAGCATTTACCGAGTTTGGAGGGAGGAGCTCTTCGATCTCTGTCCGTTGGGCCACCCAGTCGTTAATCTCCCGACGGACCTCCTCCGCCCTGTGGAGGAAGTCAACGGAAAAGATCTCACTACCGGTGAAATCTCTCACCTTGAGAAGGTAGCTGGGGTAGAGTTGGAAACTCTTTTCAAACCAGGCCGAATTGGCCTCTTGGAGTCTGTTGCTCCTCAGATGGGGTTCTATCTCTTTGAACCCCTTGGCCAACTCCAACCCCCTTCCAAAGAGCTCCTCAATCTCCTCCTTCGTCACGCCGTCACTTCCGAGATAGACGGTCTGGAGGACCTTGGTTATGCTGTAGGGGGAGATAACGATATTCCCCTTTCCCTGATAAATATCACTTGCCAGGTCGTAGCCGAAGCCGTTGATATGGGCTACCAGCTCTGTTGTGTTGAGCTCCCTAGGTTCACTGCACGGTCCATCGTGGAGATAGGTTCCCCCCTCCTTTTTGAGGGTACAGTAGTTTTTGAAGGTCTCCCTCTGGGGGGGACAGGGGGCTTGAATACATTGGACCACCCGCTCCCCACAAACAGGGGCCTCCTCCTCTTCACAGGAGAGCTGGGAGCTGGATTTGAGAGAGACAATATCCTCCTTCCCATCGAGGTCGAAGATGACCCGCTCTACGCTCTCACTCAAGAGATAGCCCACCATGTAGTAGGCCATATCGGCTGTCATCCCCCCTGAGGGGCGATCGACATGGAAGGAGACCTTGAAAACATGGGGAGCTATAAACCGCTCCTCCTCCCTCTTGACGGTGATGGAGCTACTAGGCATGGAGAAGGGGTAGAAGAGGAGAACTGCACCCTCCAGCTCTATCCCGTCTAGGGTGGCGAGAAACTCCTTCTTCCTATTCCACCCTCGGGAGGAGGCCTCCACCCTCTCCTTGAAGCGGGCGAGATCATAGTTATTGGTGATGATAATGGGGTTCCGGAACTCATTGTATCCATTCTCTCTCCACGGAATTTCGACTCTGACGGCAAAGTCCTCCCCTATGGAGATCTTCTCCCCATCAAATCTATTCTCCATGAGATAGGGGCCGTCATAACGGAGATAGTGCTCCTCTGGGGTCACCTCCCGAAGTTTATAGATGGTCTGGTCCCCACCCTGGGCAGGGGTGAGTATCCAGTCGAAACGGCTATCCCCATCTCCATCTATATCCCCCAGATAGAAGAAATACCAGAGGGGGTTGCCCAGGGAGAGTCCATGGACCTCCTTCCAACCGAAGACATTGGAGGGAGAGGGTTCTGTCCCCATCAATTGGAAGAGCCGCCTATCTCTGGTCTCGAAGACCCAGTTAAAGGGAGCCCTCGGATCATCCTTCGGATAGAAGGGATAGTAGTAGTATCTCCCAGAGAGGTCAAATGTACGGTTGACCAGAAGTTGGGGGGAGAAGTGACCTCCCACCAAGAGCGTCATGAGGGATAAGAAGATGAGTAATAGTTTCATAATTTCTCCTTTTTTCCTTCCATTATCGATCAAAATCCCTTCCTCCCCTCCCATAAATTGGAAATAGAGGAAGCTGGAGAGGGGCCTCTATTATTAATTCTACTACTTTTTTCTCCCTCCGTCCAATTCCGTAGAGAATTTAGGGGGCCCTCCCTTCAAAGGGAGAGGAAGGGGCAGTCACCCCAAATCCATCTCGAAAAGGGGGGTGTTGACCAACCCGTGCTACAATATCTCTCATAACCGCTGGAGAGAGGAAGGAGATCGATGAGCGACTACAGGAAAATTGCCCTCCTCTTTGAAGATAGGGTGACTGGAGTCGAATATTATGAGACCAGGGCTACTATGAAGTTGAAACATCAGTTCCTCTCCATTCTGGAGGGGGAGTCGAAACAGATGATCTTCCTCATCGGAGAGCCAGGCTCCGGAAAGACCATGTTCCTCAACAGGGTCCCCTCCATCGTTCCAAAGGGGTTTCGGGTCATCCAGTTCAAGACCCCCTTCTTTGAGCCTAAAGAGTTTCTCCTCCACCTTCTGGAAGAAGATGAGCTCCCTCCCATCAGCGACACTATAGAGGAGCTCATCGAACAGGTGGCCTTCTACTATAAATCTATTCCCTCCCTTGTCACAATAGATGAGGCCCAGCTCCTCAATAAGAAGATGTTGGAGCTCCTCCGCATCCTCGCCGATACCAAGGCTTTCTGGTTTCTTCTGGCTATGCACCGCCACGAATCCCAACAGATCTTGGCCCAGCCCCAGTTTCGGTCGAGGCCCCATAGAATTCTGGAACTGGGGGCCCTGGAGGAGGATGAGGTCCATGAGTATCTCTCCAAGGAGCTCCTCAGGGCGGGGTCCTACTCCCTCCAAGAGCAGTTTTCCCGAAACTCGGCCCGCCTCATCCACTCCTTTGCCCGGGGGAATTTCCGTGACACCAAAAAGCTTCTCAACCGTCTCTTCCTCCTCCTAGAGTATGCCACCAAGGAGGGCAAGAAGGAGTACCAGAATATCGATCGGTGCCTCATAACCATGGCCGCCATCGATGCGACACTTTTGGAGGTTTAAGGATCGCCATGCAGTTTGAGGAATTGGAAAAGAAGTGTAAGAAGTACTATCGGCGGAAGCGGCTCAAGAAGGTATTTCTCTTCCTCCTCTTCACCCTCCCCCTCCTCTCCCTTTTTCTCCCCGAAAGGGTGGGGAGTCTCCTCTCCCTCTCCAGTGGAGTCCCGGGGAAAGAGTCCTCCTCCCCCCCTCCCCTCTCCTCTTCCTCTTCCAGCTCCTCCTCTTCTCTCCCCTCCCAATGTTACCTCCTCCAACTCTTCTACGCCCACGACACTTTCCGACACGAGGTGGAGCGGTACCAGAAGAGGTTGGAGAAGTTGGGGTTCCAAAACTGCTTCATCTCCCAGGGGAAGACCCTCTCCAACGGGACCCGCCAACTCTTTCTCTACTGCAACATGGTGGAGGAGAGGAGGGATCTGAGGCCGGCTATTCGACTGGCCAAATACCACAATCTGGACTATCTGGTCCAGAAACTCCCCTGTGACAGAGAGAAGATTGTACGGACTCCAGAGAGGAGTAATCCCCCCAGGAGGAAGAGAGGGGTGGATCCCTACCAGCAGGCCTACCAGAAGGCCCTCGACTACTTCTACAAGGAGAACTACCAGAAGGCTATGGAGTGGGCCGAAAGGGCCAACAACATAGATAAGAGCAAGGAGGAGGCGTGGCTCCTCTACGCCCAGAGCCTCTACCTTCTGGGGAGGGTCGAAGAGGCCATCTACCTCCTCGAAACCTACCTAAAATATAGGGACTCCTCCAAGGCGAGGAAGCTCTTGAAGAGCTTCTCAGAGGGTTAGCCCCCCAGATTGGTGATGATCTCGTAGATCGGCATGAGGACTCCCGCCGCCACGAGCCCCAATATCCCTCCCAAGATGACTTGGAGGGCGGGTTCGATCATGGTGGTCAGCCTCTCCAGTGTATTCCGTATCTCCTCTTCATAGACCTCGATAGCCCTCTGAAGGGATTCATCCAGTTTCCCCGTACTCTCCCCAATAGTTATGGTCCTCAGGATCAGTTTGGAGAAGATGCCGCTCCGCTGGAAGGCTTCGGAGAGAGAGTAACCGTTGTTGATAGACCTATAGATCTCGTCGAACCGCTC
This sequence comes from Campylobacterota bacterium, assembly GCA_013153715.1. Classification (GTDB taxonomy): domain Bacteria; phylum Campylobacterota; class Campylobacteria; order Campylobacterales; family Nitratiruptoraceae; genus Nitratiruptor. Next base: position 35,924 of record JAADDW010000009.1, read on the forward strand.
CCGAATGTAGAGGTTCTGCTCCAGCTCCTTACAGATGAGCTCTATCCCCTTGACCAGGGAGGAGCCGGTCCTGTACATGTCCCGAATTGTCTTGAGGTTCTCCACAAGGTGGTTGAGGAAGATGAGCCTCCCGAAGATGGGAAGGTTGAGGATATACTTATCCCGGAGGTAGCGGAAATCTTCCCTCCACCAGACCAGGATTTTTATTGTGAAGAGGGTGGCGATTATGGTGAGGATAAAATAGACAAAGATGATCTTGTGGTTGGTCACATAGATGAGGATTTTGGTGGGGAGGGGCATCTCTGGAAGTTTGAGGGAGTTGAAGACCTCTAGAATTTTGGGAAGGACCCAGAAGAGCATGACCGAGATGGTGATGCTCATGACAATAACGACTATGATCGGATAGGTGAGGGCCTTCTTAATGGAGGCCCTCAACTTCAGGAGCCAACGGATATAGTCGGCATACTCGATAAGTGTCTGGCTCAGGGTTCCGGTCATCTCACTCACCTCGGTCATGGCTACCAAGTTCCTCGGAAAGTCTCTGTACTTCTTGATGGAGTTGCTGAAACTGGTTCCATTCTCCAGGTCCTGGACAATCTTCTTCAGGAGGTAGCGCATCTTCTGGGAGGAGGCGTGTTCGGCAAAGTCATCTATAGCCTGGACAATATCGATACCGATCTCTATGGACTTTCCCACATGGAAACAGAAGTCCTCCAACTCCTTGAGGTTGATTCTCTGGAAGGTGAGGAAGAGCCCCCGAAGTTTTCCTCTCTGGCGGATGTCGAGGAGGACCAGGTTCTTCTTGTACCTGAGAATTTCGGTGATGATCTCCTCTTCGCTCTCAGCCTCGATCTCGTCGAAGTCGATAACTCCGTTTCGGGTGTCGTAATATTTGACGACAAATATCCCCATCAGGCGAGCCCCTTGTTGGTTCTGAGGACCCTCACCAGTTCATCGACAGTGGTGATCTTGGAGAGAACCTTCTCCACCGCATCTTTATACATCGGCTTCATTCCCCGCTGGATCGCCTTTTTCCTCAAATCGATGGCCGAGATGGAGCGGAGGTTGACAATGTCATTCTGGAGCTCCTGGTCCGGAATGAAGATCTCTCCGACCACAACCCTCCCCTTGTATCCGGTGAAGTTACACTCCATACACCCTCTCCCCTTGGCCAGAATGACAGGCTCTGTCGAATCGAGGCCCAGGACCTGTCTCTCCTCCTCATCGGCCTCATACTCATACTTACAGGCGGGGCAGATCTTCCTCAGGAGCCGCTGGCCGATAATCCCCAGGAGGGCAGGGCCGAGGGAGGCGGTCTCAACCCCCATATTGGCCAGACGGTAGGGGGCGTCTGTGGAGATATTGCTGTGGAGGGTTGAGAGGACCAGGTGGCCGGTCTCGGCGGCCTTGATGGCTATGTCTGCCGTCGTCAAATCCCGAATCTCCCCGATGAGAATAATGTCCGGGTCTTGACGGAGAATGGAGCGGAGGGCCTTCTCAAAGGTGAGTCCCGCCCGCTCGTTGACCGCTATCTGTCGGATCAGGTCCCACTTGATCTCCGGGGGATCTTCGATGGTGACAATACACTTCTTGAGGGAGAAGACATGGTCCAGCATGGCGTAGAGGGTCGTCGTCTTCCCGCTCCCTGTCGGTCCCGTAGCCAGGATAATCCCGTAGGGTTGTTTGGCGACAGCCGAGAGCTTCTGGAGCTCCTTCTGGGAGTAACCCAATTTCGAGAGGACCGGAAGCTCCCCTCCAATGTTGAGGAGACGCATGACGGCGATCTCTCCATAGACGGCCGGGGAGGTGGCGAGGCGGACATCGATCTCCCGCTTGCCATATTTGATGGCAAAGTGGCCGTCCAAGGGGATACGGGATTCGGAGATGTCCAGGTTGGCCATGATTTTGAGCCGTACAATAATGGAGTTGTGGATCTTCTTGGGGAGGACAAGTCTCACCCTCAAAATCCCATCTATCCTGAATTTGATCCGGGTCACACTCTTCCCCGTCTCCACATGGACATCGCTGGCGTTCTCCTCAATGGCCTTGTAGAGGATATGGTTGACCAGGTCGATAATGGAGCGGTCCTCACCCACATTGATATTTCGGTCGATCCGCTTCAGAATATCGTTGACGATCTGATCTATGTTGTACCGAGCACCAAAATACTTTTTGAAGAGCTCTTCAAAGTCGTTCTCTCCAACCTTTACAATCTCTATCCTGTAGTTCCCGTAATACTTTCGGACAATGGGGAGGATCTCCGGCAGGGAGACCCCTTTATGGGAGGCGATGTAGAGGGTATCATCTTCGATCCGCATTGGGATAATGGAGAAGCGGAGGGCGTACTCTTTGGGGAGCTTTTTGACAATCTCCTCATCGACTTGGTACCGTTCGGACTCTTCGTCCTCCCCCATCTGCCTCGCTAGGGCTTTGAGGAGAACATTCTCCGAGACAAATCCCAATCTGAGGAGGACCTCCCCCAGCATCTCTCCGGTATGTTTCTGCTCCTTCAGGGCCAGTTCGAGGAGCTCATCTGTAATGGCTCCCTCCTCTTTCAGGAGCTCTCCCAGCCGTTTCTGTTCAGCCATGGTTCACCACCTTCATCTTTTTCAATCTCTTCAGATCCTTTTTCTCCATTATGGGAAAGGTGAGGGTCGCTTTGAGAAACCCCTTCTGGAGTACAAATTTTTCGGGCTCGTCGATGGAGTAGATGGTCCCCCTCTTCAAGTGGATGAGGTAGAGATAGAGGTGTCTCTTGGAGGGCCCCTTGACCACCAGATCCACCTTGACCAGGGAGTTACGGGAGTTGCTCTTCTTCTTCCGCCTCTTCTTTTTGCCGCTCTCCTCCCTCTTCATCTTCGCTACAACCAGCTCCACACCGCTCCTCTGGGCCTCCTGGAGGAGAAAGGCGTATATCTCATTCTCCTGGGTGAAGATCCTCTTCCCCTGGAGGAGCTCCCTCACCTTCTGGATCCCCTTCCTCTCCCTCTCCAACTTCCCTTTGAGGGAGTCGAGATCCCCCCTCTTCCGTTCCAACTCCTCGGAGAGGGTTCTGTACCTCTCCTGGAGCCCCACATAGGATTTCACCATGTAGATACCGAGGCCCAGGACCCCCCCAAAGAGGAGCATGAGGGTGACGAAGATAAAGAAGTACCGCTTCTCCAGCTCCATCGCAAAGGAGCGGACCTTAAGTAGCATAGAGGACCCTTTTGAGCGCTATTTTATAGAAGGCTATGTAGGCATCTCCGTACCGAACGATAACCTCCTTGTCGAAACCCTGGAAGAAGGGGATCTCCCCCAACCACTCTTCAAAGTTCCCCATATGGTCCTTTTTGTGGAAGGCCGCAACGACCCAGAAATGGTAGCTCTCCCCCTTTTTCTTCCGTCTCTTGCTCCTCTTCTTACTCCCCCCCTCATCACTCTTGATCTGGATATGGATCAACTCCTCTCCCAGCTTCTGGAGCTCCTTCTCAATGGCAAACATACCTTCGACAAAGAGGGGGTAGGGCATGGAGCGGAGGGTCTTGATATAGCTGAGGGAGGAGATGGCGCTCCTGTTGTAGGTGGCCTTACTCCTGTTCAGCTTCATCTGGACCTCTTCCAGCTGGTTATTGAGAACCTGGATCTCCTGGGAGAGTTTGTAATACTCCATATAACCCCAGGAGAGGACAAAGGCACCTATGAGAACGATGGAGGAGACCGCATAGATGATTCTCCTGTTGTCTTCAGGAGAGAGGTAGTGGCGGATAATCTCCTTCTGGATAATGGGTTTCGGCTGGAGAACCAGGGGGAAGAGGAGGGCTATGTTGATCTGGGGGTAGTTTTTGTGGAGCTTGAGGAGTTGCTTTCCCACCTTGGCCTGTTTGATGAATTCAAAATACTCCATAGGGAACCGATCTTCCTGGAAGGAGAAGATCTGCTCCTCTTTGAGGTCGATACCCAGTTTGTCCTGGACCAGCTCCCTGAGCATACCGTTGTCAAAGGGGAGGTTCCTGTAGGAGATATTGAGGACCTGCATCTCCCGCTTGTGGAAGACCATGGCGGTTACCAGATCGTAGCCGTGGTGGACAACGGCGTAGAGATCTTCATTGGAGGAGCGCTCCCCCAACTCTACGAAGAAGTCGTAGAGGAGGTAGAGCTCATTGATGGCCAGATCGTGTTCCACAACCCTCTTAGGGAGAATGTAGAGGTAAACTGTGATGAACCCCTTCTTCTCCCTGTGGGGGTACTCCTTGAAAAAGAAGAGATACTCCTGGGAGCTGAGGCCGCTCTCTTCGAGGCGGCTAATGAAGAAGTTCTCTATCTGGATATATTTGAGGTTCTCCTTGAGGGATTTGGGGAATTCCAATTTATAGAAGAGGGTCTCTTCACTATTGATGATACCGACCACATAGTTGCTCTCCAGCCGGTGCATATTTTCGAGGAACTCGTTGACATCGAGTCGGAGGAGGTGTCTCTTGCTCCAGCTCCTCTTATAGACGATCGCCTCTACAATCCGATCGTTCTCCTGTAAGAAGTTGTAAAAACGCATTCTCCCCTCCTAGAGACTACAGTCCAGTTTCTCCCCCTTTTTGAGGAGGCAGTGGCCATCATTTTTCTCCTTCAAGGAGGTGGCCACTATGTCGTTGAGGAGGTAGTGGTCATCTCCGGAACACTCCTCCTTGGGGAAGAGGAGAAAGGGGTTGGAGAAGAGGGTGAGCTCCACCACCTTTCCACTTCCATCCTCCACTGTGTGACACCCATCACCATCTAGATAGGAGACTCCCTCTCCCAAGAGGAGGACAATTTTGGAGAACCCGTTATCCCGAGGTCCATCTCCACTCAAGAGGAGGAGACGATCCCTATTTTTATCGTCGCTATTCCAGAGGGTGGCGAGGGTCCTTATCCTATCCCTATTCTCCTTGCAATCCTCTACCGATTTATAGAAGCCGATCTCCCCAACCCGTGCATCTATGGGGTAGATCACCGATCTATATTGGGAGAGATCCTCGCAGACCAGGTCTCCCTCCTCATCCTCTACATGGCCGGCCAGCTCCCCGTCGATGAAGATCTCCATAAAGGGACCTCCCACCAGCTCTCCATCTCGGGTGATGGCGCTCCCATCTTGGTTGACCAGAATGGCATCTCCAAACCGCCAACTCTCCCCCTGACACTCCTCTTCGGGGTAGAATTTGACACTCTCCTTACTCCGGGTCTCGAAGCTGAAGGAGAGTCCCGCCCCCTCTTCGTAACCCAAATCTTTCCAGTTGTAACAGACCCACTCCTTCCCATCGAAGAGCTCTATAGAGCCATCTTTCCCATTGATGTAGAAGGGGATTTTCTTGGGGTAGTCGATCTGACAGCTCCCCTTCAGAAGATCGAGGAGGGTCAGTTCCCCAACAATATCGGAGTAGGTATCGGGCATACAGCTATCCTGAATGGAGAGGGCCTCTTCAGCCATGGCATACTCCCGATTGGACCCTCTGTTCTTCCCACTCACACCGGGACACTCTCCCTGGGAGATGAAGAGGGCCGCTACGGTGTAGCCCGCCTTATTCTCAATGAGTTCATCGTCCAGAGTATCCTTGGAACCGGTCACTATGGGGAGGAAGAAGGTACTGTTTATCTCCCTATTGGTGTTTATGGAGCTCTTGGAGCTCAGATAGTCGACGAGGGAGCAGAGCCTCTCCAGATCTCCTGTCTGGGCGAGTTTGTAGTTGACATCGTAGCGGACAGGCTTCTGGAAGGCGTCGCTCTTCTTCTCTCCCAAGGTAGCGTAGGGGAGGAGATAGGGGGGGAGGTTCTCTCCCCTGGAGAAGTCTATATCACCGCACCGATCGTTGACAGGCCTCTTCCCTGTGGTGTAGTAGTAGTCGGCATAGCAGACTCCGTAGGCTATATCCTCCTCACCATCTCCATCTATATCGCACCACTCCTCCTCACACCTATCCTCATAGCCGTCGCAGTCCAGATCGGGACAGGGGAGCCGTCCGTTGGCCATGGCGAAGTTGATGGTGCTGGTGCCCAGTTTCTGGAGGTAGAGCTTCGTCACTTTGTACCGCTCCCCTTGGGACATCTTCCCTAGGGAGGTGACTCCCAAGGCGATGATGATGGAGACGATGAAGAGGACAATAGCTATCTCGACTAGGGTAAAGGCTCGTCTCATAACTCCCTCCTTCTGTAGAGTAGGGCGGCCAAGGAGAGGATGAGAAGGGTATAGATGAGACTATAGAGACCCAGGCGCCAGAGGGGAACGGTTGGAGCGATCCCGTAAACCACCAGGGGGGAGAGGTCATAGAAATCGTAGCTGGGGAAGAGGGTGTAGAAAAATTGGCTGAGGAGCTGGACAACTCCGTTATCTGAAGCCACCTTGGCAAACTCATAGGTTGTATGGGCGAGAAAATAGAACATAAATGTCAGGAGGACCGCCACACTCTGGGAGGCGTAGAGGCCGAAGAGGATGGCGGCGGAGAGGGTGATAAACTGCTCAAAGAGGAGGGCCGAGAAGTAGGAGGCTACAGGTATAGGTTTATGGATGAAGATGAGGGTGAGAATGAAGAGGAAGATGACCGAGAGGGAGAGGAGAGCCCCGTAACCCAGAAACTTTCCGAAGACAAACTCCCAGGGGGAGAGAGGTTTGGAGCGGTAGATGAGGGCCATGTTCTGGGACATCTCGAAACTTATTTTCAACGGAACGAAGAAGATGGTGAAGAAGGTGACCAGATAGTAGAAGAGGGAGATGAGGTTGATCCAGAAGGCGACCCTCTCCTTGACAGCGCTGAAAAGGGAGAGGTAGTAGGCGGAACCCACAATAACCAGGGCGAGAATCAGAAAGGCCACCATAAATCGGTCCCTCACCCCCTCTTTGAAGGCAAAGAGGGCTATCACTCTACTTTTTCTCATTGCGGAGCTCCTGAATCTGTTGGAGTAACCATCTCCGTTCCCCTTCGTCATCTGTATGTTCCATGAGTATGGAGTAGAATTTGGCCGCCTTCTCTCTCTCATCCATCTTGGAGAGGAGAATGGGATAACTCTCCCGAGCCACCAGGGCGGCTTCAGGGTTGTTGTAGATCGCTTTGGCGTAGGGTTCAGCCCCTTTCAAATTCTTGAGGCGAAACTGCCACCAGTACCCCATGACCATCATGAGGCGCCAATCCTGCTGGGCGAGGGAGAAGTAGTCGTGCATCAATTTATCCACCTTATAGAAGTTGGTCCAGTCCCCCTCTCTCCTGGGGGCCATATATTGATAGGCCGCTATCTCCAAGGGGTTGATGTTGTTGGGGTCCAGCTTGAGGGAGGTCCTCGTTATCTCCTCCCACTGATCGCTCCTGAGGAGAAAGACCCTGTTGGTAATGGAGAGGCTATCTAAAAAACGGGCAAAGAAGAGTTTCCTGTCAAAACTCAGAATCTCACTTCCCAATAGGGAGGGAACAATGAAGGTATTGGTATATTCTCGCTTTTTAAAGAGCCTCTTGCTCTCTTCCGGATCGAAGAGCTTGGGGAAGAGGAGGAGCTTTGCCGCCAGGACGGCGGCAAAGAGGAGGAGAACCACTGCTTTCATCACCAGATCTTATAGGCCACAAAGTTTCGGTTACGGGTGTTGTCACCATAGGTCATTTTGGCCGCTATGACCTCTGGCCGTTTATCCTCGTCGCTGTCGGCCAATTCGTCATTGAGGCGGTAGTACTTATCGTTCTCCATATCGTAGCGGAGAGCTGTCCTCATATCTCCATAGTACCAGCTGTAACCGTTGTCCACTTTGAGGTCGAGTCGATAGGCGTTCTGATCGGCGGGACCGTTTCGGACACTTGTGGGCTGGTAGTAGGTGAAGGTATCTACACAGTCTCCGTCGTTGTTCATATCACAGAGACCGTCAGAGCAGTCTCGGTCACATGTTCCATCTTCATCACCCTCTTCTCGGGTATCCTCTTTGACCTCCACTCTTGTATTGTCATACTGGGCGAGGACAAGGGATGTAAAGGGTCCGCTTCCGAAATCCATGGATTCGACAACATCTCCTCCATTCCAGACCTTTCCTGGATCGAAGTAGTAGACAGTTTTCCAGTCCGTTCCATCCTCTTTATCGATACCGACCCATCCTGAAGAGGAGAAGAACCAGGGTGTCTCAAGGATTTTGAGATCCTCATTATCGAGGAGCCCCTGATGGACCAATCTCCACCGCACAGTTCCACTCTCCCAGAACTGGATGACACCATCCCTCGGTGTGCGGACATATTTTCCCGCCTCCTGGGAGTACTTTCCATACCACCCATCTCCTGGAATTCCACCAAACTTGTTGTAGGCGGTACCGATGGCGGCCGAGATCTTCTTGAATTTGTAGGCCTCTTTCTGGAGCTGGGCCGACTTAATGAGCTCGGTCCCCTTGACACCCATGGCGATCAGGAAGCCGACGATGACCAGGACGATCGCCAACTCAACTAAGGTAAAACCCCGTCGCATCTAAACCTCCTTACTGCAATTTTCCACATTGGGGCCCGATTATTATCGGAGGTATTCAGAAATACTTAACACGGAGGAGGAGAATGAGGTAGCTCTTGACCTTGGAGAGCTTCTTCTGGCGGAAGAGGTTCTGGAGGATCGGTATCTCCGAGAGGAGGGGAACCCCTTGGGCGGAGTCATCATCTATCTCCGAAGAGATCCCTCCCAGAACCAGCACCTCATCCTCCTTCAGTTTCGCTATGGCGTTGAGCTGTTTGGTCTCAATGGTGAGGGGGACAGGTTTGGTCTGGAAGCGGGAGGGGTCGGCGATAACCATATTGGAGAGTTGCTGATCCAGCTCTGTAGAGCTCTTTCCCTGGAGTTTCTGGAGAATGGGGATGATATTGAGGATCACCTCCCGACTCTCCTCATTGTATCGGGGGAGGACATAGAGGGTGAGCCCCTCGGAGATGATAGGCATCTTCTGGACATCTACGGAGCTTACGGTATTGCTCACATTCTGGGTCGTTGTACTCTCATACTGGACCTTGTTGTAGATGAGGATCCGATCACTCCCCACTTTGATGACGGCCGGTTGGTTGTTGAGGGTCGTGATCCGGGGGGAGGAGATAACTCGGGTATAGCCTTGGGCTGAAAGGGCTGTGAGGAAGGCTTGGAAATCGGCTCCTCTGAAGGTGAGCTCTACCATCCCTGTATCTGGAGCTGTCTTTTGGGATATTTTCATGATGCCGTCGCTGTCCAGGAGCTGGACATCATCTATCAACTTCTTCCAATCGACCCCCATTGTGAAGTTCTTGGTGTTGATGAATTCGACAATCTCCAGATCGACCATAATCTCCCTATTGAGGAGTTTATTGAGCGTCTGGACATACTCCTCTATCTTTTCGATCGTCTTGGGACGGGCCTTCACGACGATGAGACCACTGAGCCGATCTACCTCAACGAAGGGTTTGTAGTCGAGGGAGCGGCTCACACTGACCCGTTCTACGGAGTTGGAGCTCTCCTGCTCCTGTTTCTGCCTATTTTTGGAGAAGTTTCTCATGACGGAGGAGATGGAGGAGAGTTCACTACTCTTGGACTCCATGCTCCCCCACCGCTCTGCGGCTCGGGAACTGTCGCTCTCACTCTTTTTGGGGAGGATCTTATTGAAGTCGATCTCTTTGGAGGCCTTTTTCAGAGGGTTCCCCTCTTCCTTACTGAAGCTCTTTCCGCTCTGGGAGCCTATACTCTTACCGAAGCTGTCTGCCTCCCCCTGGGAGTAGCTCTTCTGACGCTGGTTCTCTTGGGCTCCCTTCTGCTCCTGGGAGGCTGTCTGGGAGAGGCTCTTCGATATGGAGCGGGTGAAGGCTATCTGGACAGAGGTCCTCTCCTCATCTGCAATAATTCTCTGGAGCGTGTTCTTCACCCCTTCCCAAATATCTATCTTCAACTGGTTGTTAATACTGAGCTGGGCCTCCCCAGACTGGGTACTATCCCCTGTAGCCGCGGCTGAGGTAACCAGGGAGGAGACACTCCTCATGGAGGCGGGAACGAAGAGTTTGAGGATGGCCGTCTTGTAGGTGACTATCTTGACGCTCTTCCCTTTAATCTCATAGGAGAAGCCGAACTGGTCACAGAGGGCATCCAGGGCCTCCTTGAGGGTGGCATCCACGAGGAAGAGATCGGCCCGAAGTTCTATATCCCGATCGAGATAGATATTGGTATTGGTCAGGTAGGTAAGGGTCTTGACAGCATCTTTGAGGGGGACCTTGTGGAGGTTGATACTCACCCTCTTTTTCAAGAAGTCGGGCTCCTCTCTGGGAGGGAGGGGTTTGGGTTTCTGGGGAGGGGGGGGAGTCCTCCTCTCCATGGAGACAATTCTCTTATATTTCTGGAGTTCCTTCTGGACTTGGAGCTCCCTCTCTTTGACTGCACCGCATCCCCAGAGGAGGAAGATGAGGAGAAGAGGAGGGAGGTAGTGGATCATCGAACGGCCCTCATGAAAGCCTCTTCAAGGGTTGCGCTCCGATAGTGTTCCTTGAGCTCTTCAGGTCTCCCTCTATCGATGATGGTTCCCCTGTCGATAATGGCCACCTCCTGGGCCAGCTCCTCCACATCTGCCAAAATGTGGCTGGCAAAGAAGATCCCCCTCTTCCCCTGGAGTTGGGAGAAGATCTCCTTCAGAGCCCGCCGTGCAATGGGATCGAGGCCGCTCATGGGTTCGTCCAAGATCATCCACGGAGTATCACAGAGAATGGTGGCGATGAGGGAGAGTTTCTGGCGCATCCCCTTGGAGTAGCTCCTGATCTGGCGGTCCAGTCCTTCAAATTCCAACATCGCCGTCAGGGTCTCCAATCTCTCCTGATCCACCTCCTTATCGGAGAGGGCCACTATGAACTCTATATACTCGATCCCTTTCAGATAGAGGGGAGGTTCCACCACTTCGGGGAGGTAACTTATCAACCTTTTGGCCTCGATGGTCCTCGCATCTCTTCCGTCGATGGTAATCTCCCCTTCAAAGGTGTTGATAGCCCCCACGAGACATTTGAGGAGGGTACTCTTCCCAGCTCCGTTGGCTCCCACCAGGGCGAAGGTGGTATGGGACTCCACCTGGAGATCGATATTGAAAATTCCCTTCCCGTTTTTATAGACCTTCGTCACATTTTTGAACTCGATCATCACTCTCCCACTTTCACAATATACCGCCTCTTGCCGCAACGCAGTTCTACCTTCAACAGAGAGATCTCCTCCACCAGACACCCCCTGTACTCCTCCCGCTCCCTGAGGAGCTCTCCATCCTCCGTAAGGGCGACCCTCTTCCCCCCTTCTCCGACAAAGGAGGCGATGAAGCGGTAGTTCCCCTCCCCTCCAGAGGGGGAGGCTTCCACCTCGGGAGCCCTCTCTACTCTCCTCTCCCTCCCCTTTCCCCGTCGGAGGGTCTTGGGAGGGGGGGAACTCCTCTCCCTCCCTTGGAAATGGACTTTCAACTCGGCGATGGAGGGGAGTTGGGAGGGAGGGGGAGAGGAGGGGGAAGGGGTCTCCCTCTCCGTTGAGACTCTCTTCTCCGAGGAGCAGTTATCCTCCTCCTTGGGGGAGGTCGTCCCATTTCTCTCTTGAGGGAGGGCCGTTATGTTGACCTCCTCCAGAATCATCTGATCTATTCGATCTATGTAGGTGTGGATATTCTCCTTCCCTCCACTCAAAAGGGGGAGGGAGAAGAGGGAGAGTAGGAGAGTTGCCTTATGGAGCAAACTCAAAGAGGACTCCTCCATTCCATCTCACCGGACAGACCGTTTCGGGAGCCGCATCGACACTGACTACCACTATCCCACTACAATCTGTCCAGTTGTCCAGAATCTGGATACGACACTTGTCCATCACTTTGGGATCGTCAACAACAAAGTCACTCACCTCTACATTCTTAACGATCAGCTCTGGATTGTCCTTGGAGACAATGGTGAAACGGAGCTGACACCGCTTTGTCCTATTCCCCTCGCTGTTATCGCACTGGAGGACCTCCTCCCTGGTTGTGAGCCCTGTCCCCCCAAAGAGGGTTGACCTCTTGGTGGCTCCGACCCGTACCTCTTCTCGGGAGTTGGCGTAGAGGAAGATGGTCTTCCCGAGCATATAGGGGGGATAGAGGAGTCTCGTCGTCGTAATCCCCCCCTCCTGGAGGGTATAGGTCTGATCCTGGTGGTCGAAGAGGAGGGTCGCCGTATTGTTGGAGCAGGTATCAACCCTCTTCTCATTTCCTATCACATAGGTGAGTCCGCTGGTGGGCCACCCCTCATACTTCTTGTAGAGTTTAAGGGTGTAGTCATCGATACGGCTCACAATATCCCACTCTCCCAGATAGAGGTTGTCTGCCCGATCCTCATCGGCCAGTATGACGAGGCGGTCGAGGAGGGGCTCCACATTGACAAAGTCGTAGAGCTGGTCGGTACTCTCAAAGATGGTTCCCTGGGACTGGGTATACCGAATGGCTCCCCCCTTTCGGACATAGAGGAAGCGGCCATTGGAACTCTTCTTCAGTCCGGCGACAGCCCCGAAGGAGACCTTACTCCCCGCCTTGGCTGGGTTCCCATATTTATCGGTCGCCAAAATTGTGTAGAGGTGCTCAAAGAGACCGTGTTCCACATCGTACCTGGTGTGGGCTAGGGAGATGGAGATGGTGTTGACCGGACCTGAAACTATTGTAATGGGGATGTTCTGTTTGAACCTCTCCTCCCTTCCCTTCTGATCGAGGAGTACCACCTCGACTTGGAGAATGTCAACTCCGGAGTGGAAGAGGGTGAAGAATTTGACCTCCACAGGGTTCGATGGAGCCCTCCCGATCTCTTTCTCAAAGAGCTCCTCTCCCTTCTGGAAGGTGATGAGATGGTTGAGGGAACGGAGGGTTATGGATTGGATTACCTCTTTGGGTGCCAGCTGTCCCTCATCATCTTCATAGACGACGGCCAAGAGGAAGCGGCCGAGGGAATCGACCTCGACGGAATCGGGAAGCTGGGAGGGGAGAACCTTATAGAGCCGTCTCTCTTGGCTGTGGAGAATCTTCAGATGGAGGGTGGCCTGGGCCTCTTCAGCTGTAAAGTGGACATCGAGGGAGATCTCCTTACCTCCCCGATCGCTCACTATACCAGCGGGAGCCGAGTAGATGAGCCTCCTGTGGCCCTGGTTATCTGTCTGGAAACTGTTCCCAATGATGTTCCCCTCCTCATCTCGGAAATACCCGAGCTGGAGACCGCTCTCTTCATCTATCAGGGCGCTCACCTGGACTCTCCCAGAGATGTAGTGGTTGGCCCCATCTAGGGTATAAATATCGATGGTGCCACTCTCCCCCTCCCGTACCTCCAGGAGATCACTGCTCAAGACGATCTTCTTCACCCTCCTCACCTCAGGGAAGATGAGTTGGACCTCTTGGAAGACCCCTCCACTCTTCACCTGGAAGATATAGATCCGTCCGGAGAGGCTCTCCAGATCTTTAGGAGCTGTATAGGTGAAGGTGGCCTTCCCGTTCTCATCGGTGTAGAGGGTGGTGGGGCTCACCTCTCCGTAGAATCTCCCCTGTCCATCGACGAGGACCGGGATCTCAACCTTGGCCGGAAGGGGGCGGTTCTCGTTGTCCAGAGTGATAACTGTGATGGTGTAGCTCTCTCCGGGCTGGACATGGATAACGGAGGGATCGACAACGATCCGGGCCACCTCTTTTTTCCCCTCTTTGGGGAAGATGAGCTGGACCTCCTGGGAGACCCCTTCACTCTCGACCCTGATGGAGAAGACCTTGCCGATGAAATTCTCCAAATCCTTGGGAGCTCTATAGGTGAAGGTGGCCT
>JAADDW010000041.1 GCA_013153715.1 Campylobacterota bacterium
CCCTCTCCCCTCCCCCTCTCCCCTCCTCCATAACGGGAGACCTCTCCCGGCCAGCTACGCCAATTTCGTCATACTCAACGGGGCCATCATTGTCCCAACCTATCGGGATCCCCAGGATCAGGAAGCTTTGAAGACTATGGAGAGACTCTTCCCCTCCCGTGATATAATTGGACTCGATGCAGTGCCTCTCATCAGGGAGGGGGGGAGTATCCACTGTAGCTCTATGAACCTCTATAAAGGATAAGATGTGGTGAAGATGATTCTCTGGTTACTACCCATACTCCTCTTCGGAAAGAGTGTGGTTGTATCCATACCTCCCCAGAAATTCATAGTGGACCAGATTAGCGGGGGCGCCGTAGAAACAGTTGTCCTGCTCCCCAAGGCGGCCTCTCCGGTCACCTATTCCCCCCGCCCCTCAGACCTGGCCCTCATCAAGAGGAGTTCCCTCTATCTCACTATCGGGGTCCCCTTTGAAAAGGCCTACAGAAAACGGATTAAGGGGCTCAATCCCGATCTCATAGTGACCGATATGGCCCGCTATGTCCGGAAATTCCCCATTACCCACCATGGAGGGGAGAACCACAACGGGGAACTGGATCCCCATGTCTGGTTGGCTCCCCCCCTTCTGACCCTTCTGGCCCGGGCGACCCTCCAGGACCTTCTGAAAATCGCTCCGGAACATAGGACCATCTTCCTAGCCAACTACGCCCGTTTCATCGAGCAGATAGGGGTCTTCGACGCCAAGATGTACGGGAGGCTCCTGGGTCTCTCGACCCGGAAATTTGTGGTCTACCACCCCTCCTTCGGCTACTTCGCCCGCCTCTACGATCTGGACCAAGTCGTCATCGAGCGGGAGGGGAAGGAGCCTTCAGCCAAACATCTAGCCTCCCTCCTCAAGGAGGCCAAAGGGGCGAAACTCCTGGTTCTCGAACCCCAATTCCCCAAGAGGAGCGCCAATTTCATCGCTAAGAAGCTGGGACTCTGGATCATCTCGATAGATCCTCTGGAATATGACATCTTCAAGACGGTGGAACAGCTGGTCAATGGGCTCCAGAACTATAGCCGTTGAGCTGAAGGGGGTTACCTTCCTCTACGGAAGGGAACCGATCCTCCAAGATATAGATCTCACCATCTATGAGGGGGAGTATATTGTGGTCATCGGTCCCAATGGAGGGGGCAAGAGCACATTCTTAAAGCTCCTCCTCGGCCTCCTGGAGCCGACAGAGGGGAAGATCTCCCTCTTCGGTCGTCCCCCTAGAGAGGTCAGCCACCTTGTAGGGTATATGCCCCAAAATGTCCATCAGAATAGCGATATGCCCCTTCGAGTTCTCGATATTGTTCTCCAGGGGCGGCTCCAGAGGGGAAAATACCGGTTCACTCGGGAAGATGAGAGAGTGGCCCGGGAGAGTCTGGAGATGGTGGGAGTAGGTGGTCTAGCCGAAAGGAAGATCTCGACCCTCTCAGGTGGTGAGAGGCAACGGACCCTCCTGGCCCGGGCCCTGGCCACCCAGCCGAGAATGGTGGTCCTGGATGAGCCGACAGCGGCTGTCGACATGGAGGGGCAACGCCAGATCTACCGGCTCCTCCACTCCCTCCAGATGACCCGAATCGTTGTGAGCCACGACATCAATATTCTTCTGGAAGGGGTTGACAGAATCCTTTACATCAATAGAGAGCTGGTTGTCCATGAGAGTATCGATCTCGATCTCCATCCATCGGGACACTTCTGTGAAATCGATCTCCTCCAGGAATTGAGGTGTAAACATGAGTGAGTTCTTCACCCTCTTCGCCCCCTCCCTCATTGCCGCCCTCCTCTTGAGTCTCCTTATAGCCATTGCCGGCTCCCTCATGCTCCTAGGAAGGTACAGCTACATTGCCGCCGCCATAGCCCATGGGAGTTACGGCGGAGTCGGGCTGGCTCTCCTCCTCGGTCTCCCCATTCTCTTGGGGACAACTCTCTTTGCCCTCCTTCTGGCCCTCCTCCTGGCCTATATCACCTACCGCTCCCCCCAGAGGAGCGATCTCCTCATCGGGACGATCTGGGCTGTCGGCATGAGTCTCGGAATTCTCTTCATCGACCTCACCCCCGGCTACAGGAGTGACCTCCTAGGCTATCTCTTCGGCAATATCCTCCTCCTGGAGAGCGGAGATCTCCTCTTCCTCGCTGTCGTCGATCTCCTCCTCATTGCCGCCCTCCTCCTCTACCGCCACCACTTTTTGGCCCTCGCCTACGATAGGGATTTCGCCCAGGTGAGAGGAATAAGGGTGGGGAGGATCCATACACTGACCATCCTCCTCCTGGCCCTCTCGGTAGTCGCAAGTATTCGGGCCGTGGGACTCATCTTGGTTATCGCCCTCTTGAGTATCCCCCCCTTCATAGCGGAGCGGTTGAGTCGGAATTTCCTGGAAATGGTCTTCCTGGCCGCCCTCCTAGCCCTCCTCTTTACAGGAACGGGACTCTTCCTCTCCTACTGGTTCGATCTTCCAGCCACGGCTACGATCATTCTCACAGCGGCTGTCGGCTTTATGCTCTTCACCATAGGAAGGAGATAGTATGAGAGTTGCACTCATTCAGCAGAGATACCACGGCTCCAAAGAGGCTACAACCAAAAAGACCCTGGACCTCATCAATCGGGTCGAAGGGGTCGATCTCGTTCTCCTCCAGGAGCTCCACCAGGCCCCCTACTTCTGTCAGGAGGAGAGCACCGACTGGTTCACTCTTGCCCAGGATTTCGAGATCGATCTGGAGTTCTGGCGCTGGGTCAGCGAGGAGAGGAGGATTGTCCTCGTCGCCTCCCTCTTCGAGCAACGGGCTCCGGGACTCTACCACAATACAGCAGTTGTCTTTGACAAGGGGAAGATCGCCGGTCGGTATCGGAAGATGCACATTCCCGACGATCCCGGGTTCTATGAGAAGTTCTACTTCACCCCGGGGGACCTCGGATTTGAGCCTATAGAGACCAGTGTTGGGAGGCTGGGGGTCCTCATCTGCTGGGACCAATGGTTCCCCGAAGCCGCTCGGATCATGGCCCTCAAAGGGGCCCAGATTCTCCTCTACCCCACAGCCATCGGGTGGTTCGATGACGATCCCCAGGAGGAGCAGAGACGCCAACTTGAGGCGTGGATCACTATTCAACGCTCCCACGCCATCGCCAACGGCCTCCCCCTCGTCGCCGTCAACAGGGTTGGGTTCGAGGAGGACAGGAGCGGCTGTCTCAAGGGGATCCGCTTCTGGGGGAACAGCTTTGCCTGCGGCCCCCAGGGGGAGCTCCTCATCCAGCTCTCCACCGACCAGGAGGAGAGCGGTGTAGTCGAAATAGATCTCGACAGGAGCAGAGAGGTCAGGGAGATATGGCCCTTTTTGAGGGATCGGCGGATAGAGGCCTACAGCTGTCTCTTGGAGCGGTATTGCGACGGGAGCGAGAAGAATAGATAGGCCACTCCCCTAGGGAGTGACCTGGAAGGACTACTCTATGAGGGATTCAAACTCTTTGCCATTGACTTTTTCATCATCCCAGTCGGAGCCGTAGAGGTATTTGACAAC
>JAADDW010000029.1 GCA_013153715.1 Campylobacterota bacterium
CGACGGGCGACGGCTGGGGAGTTCCGCCCCGTAATGATGGCGACCCTCCTCCCCAATCTCCTCCACTGGACGATGGCAAAACCATCTTTCACATCGAAACTTTTGAGCTCCTCCCCTCCCCCTCCGTAGGTGATCTTCCCGTCGGTCATACACCCATCTACATCGAGGACAATGAGATCGATCATATCAACCCTTTGGTGCTCGGCACCCCTTCCACCCTGCTCTTCGCCATGGCCCTCCGGAGAGCCACCGCCAAGGCTTTGAAGGCGGCCTCGGCAATATGGTGGCGGTTTCTCCCTTCGATCATGGTGATATGGCAGGTGATCCGGGCGTTGAAGACGAAGGCTCTGAAAAACTCCTCCACCAGCTCCCCGTCAAACTCTCCAATCTTCCCATGGAGATCGACCCTGTAGAGGAGAAAGGGGCGGTTAGAGAGGTCGAGGGCACACTGGAGGGCCGCCTCATCCATGACGATAAGGGCGTCTCCAAACCGCTCCCTCCCTTCCAAGGGGAAGAGGGCGTCGTGGAAGGCTGTTCCCAAGAGGATCCCCACATCTTCCACCGTATGGTGGAAATCGACATGGAGATCCCCCCGACACTTGAGGGAGAGATCGATACCGCTATGTCTGGTCAGGGACTCCAACATATGGTCGAAGAAGCCTATTCCTGTCTCTATCTCTCCCTTCCCCCTCCCCTCTATCTCCAGGGCCAACTCAATCTGGGTCTCCCGGGTGGAGCGGCTCTTCCTGATCACTGCTCCGCCCTGATGAGGAAGGCTCCCGGATACCTCCCTGTAGCTATGAAGTCCCGGGCCTCCTGCTCACTCTTGAAACCTATCAGCCAGACCCGATATATGGGGGCCCCCTTGTAATCAAATTTCCTGATGATGGCCCTGTACCGCCCATCTACCAGGGAGTTCTGGCTCTTGGTGTAGGCCGCCCCCCGATACTTTCTGAAGGCGCCGATCTGGACGGCAAAATCTTCCAGGACCACCTCCTTAGGGGTTTGGGCCCCTTCGGTCTTGGGGAGGGTATTGATGGTCGAGTCGAAACCGAGAATCTCCAGTTCGACAGGGGCCGTCCCCGTTTCGATGATCCCTATCTTCTTGGCGGCGGCATAGGAGAGGTCGATGATCCTATCTTTGACAAAGGGCCCCCGATCGTTGATCCGAACAATGACGCTCCTCCCGTTTTTCAGATTGGTCACCTTCACCATGGTATTCATGGGGAGGGTCTTGTGGGCGGCGGTGAAGTCGTGCATATTGAAGGGTTCCCCACTGCTGGTCAGCTTTCCGTGAAAGTCGGATCCGTACCAGCTGGCGACCCCCTGAAACTTCTCCCCCACCTTGACAACCGTCGGGTAGTAGGTAACCCCATTGATCTCGTAGGGCTTCATACTGGGGTGGGTAACGGTCTCTTCCGGTGGGGTAGGTGAAATGGTGGAGGGGAGAACGGTCTGGTTCTCCTCCACCGGCTGTTCCATAACGATCTCCTGCTTCGTTCCACACGCTGTAAAGAGGAGTACCGCTCCCAGAAGGGCGTACCTAGTATAAGACAACAAGTTTCTCTCCTACTCTGATGAAGTTGGTGGCTTTCCTGTTCCACTTTTTCAATTTCTTGGGATCGACCCCAAACCTTCTGGCTATCTTCAAGATTGTATCTCCCTGACGGACCCTATAGACCCGCTTCCTCATCGGAATTTTGAGGAGCTGGCCGGCCCGAAGGTAGGTACCAGAGATCCCGTTGACCCTCTTGAGGGTGGCCAGGGAGACCCCGAAACTCTTGGAGATGCTGTAGAGTGTATCTCCGGGGCGGACCTTGTAGGTCAGGAGATGGGGGCTCCCCCTCCACCTCTTCCGTGGGGGAGCTGGCCGGTAGGCCTTTTTGAACTGGGCATATTTGAAGTGGGGAATGTAGATATGGTAGCTCTTCTGGCCCGGCGGCGTATATCCCCTGATGAGGTGGGGGTTGAGGGCCTGGAGGTACCTCTTCTTCATTTTGAGGAGACGGGCCACCCTGTCGAGGCTCTCCCCTCCGGCCACCTTGACAGGCATAATGTGGTAATCCTCTCCCCTGGCCAGAATGTAGCCTAGCTCCTGGCTCATCTTGGAGTCGAAGTCGTAGGAGAGCCGGGCCAGGGCGATAATCTTGTAGAGGTAGAGACGGCTCTCCTTGGGGAGATACCGCTTCTTGGGGTCCAGGAGGACATTGACATCGTCTGTCCCCGCCTTCTCGATGGCCTTGAGGACTGTCCCCTCTCCGGCGTTATAGGCCAGGGCGGCCAG
Organism: Campylobacterota bacterium; assembly: GCA_013153715.1. Classification (GTDB taxonomy): domain Bacteria; phylum Campylobacterota; class Campylobacteria; order Campylobacterales; family Nitratiruptoraceae; genus Nitratiruptor. The sequence continues at coordinate 2,285 of JAADDW010000029.1, forward strand.
ATACCACTTCCCAAACATATCGTGGAGGAAGCGGAGATACTTAACGGCGGCATTGGTCGCCTTGATGGGATCCTTCCGCTCATCGACATAGCGATCTACCCGGAGCCCATACTTCCTGGCTGTAAAGGGGAGAAATTGCCAGATTCCGACTGCCGCCTTGTGGCTCCGAGCCTTGGGGGTGAAGTTGGACTCGGCCATGGCCATGAAGAGGAAGACCTCCGGAACGCCCCGGGCATCGAGAATCTTCTCCAACTCGGGAATGAAGTAGCTCTCGATCCGTTTAACCCCGATGAGGGGGGCGTTCTTCAACCGCTTGTAGCGGAGGTAGATCTTGGCAAACCGTTTGCTCCGGAGAAAGGAGCGGGGAATATCGAGGGAGTCCGATATGTAGCTGTCCACTTCGTAGTCGTTATAGGTGCTCAGAGAGCCGTAGAGAAAGTGGAGTGAGAGAAAGAGTATCAGTATGAGACGCAAAAAATCCTCCTTATTTCATCATATCCGACCTATAATTATATCAAACTGACCGATTGGCAGGCCAGGGAGAAGAGGCGCTGGGCATTCTCCGTTGTGATTGTGCAGACCTCCTCCACCGACATCCCCAGAATTTCGGCTATCTTCTGGGCAATGAGGGGGGTGTAGGCCGGTTCGTTCCTCTTCCCTCTGAAGGGGTGGGGGGTCAGATAGGGGGCGTCTGTCTCTATGACGATCCGGTCTAAAGGGATCTTAGGAAGGATCTCCACCAGTTTTCGGGCATTTTTAAATGTGATGACCCCCCCGATGCCGAAATAGAAATTCCTCTCGGCCAGGTCGAGGAGGATGGGACTGGCGTTGTAGCAGTGGAGGACCCCTCCCTCAGGACCGCTATACTCCTCCAAAATCTCCTTGGCATCTCTATTGGCCTCCCGAATGTGGACGATCAGGGGCTTCCCCCACTCCCTGGCAACTCCTATCTGCTCGATGAAGAGCTCCTTCTGCCTCTCCTTGACCCTCTCCCTCTCCTCGGGATCTTTGGGGAGCCTGTAGTAGTCGAGTCCACACTCTCCGACGGCCACACACTTTCTATGGTTCAGGGAGGCAAAGAGCCCCCTGTCAAACCTCTCCAGGTCGTAGGGGTGGAGACCGACGGCAAAATAGATTCCCCTGTACCGTTCTGCCAACTCTATGGCCCTGGGGAGATCCCTGGGATCGGCCCCTGGAATGATGGCGCACCGGACCCCAGCCTCCTGGGCCCTCTGCAGAACATCCTCTAGATCCTCCCTGAAAAATCGGTGGTCTAGATGGGTATGGGTATCGATGATCATCGGCCCTCCTTGAGCAGTTTTTTGGCAAACTCCCTAGCCTCTTGGGTAATCTCCTCACCGCTGATGATCCGGGCTATCTCCTGGATCCGCTCCTCTCCCCGGAGCTCCCGGACCCGACTCCTCCCCTCCACCTTGGTGACCAGCAGGTGCTGGTCGGCCTGGCTGGCCAGCTGGGCCTGGTGGCTGATGGCGAATATCTGGTACCGGTGGGAGAGCTCCTTGAGGATCTTGGCGACAGCCATGGACTCCTCTCCGCTGATGTTGGCGTCGATCTCGTCCAGAAAGAGGATGCCCGACCCCTTTCCACCGGCGGCCATGAAGGCGAGTCGGAGTCTGTTGTACTCTCCGGAGCTGATCTTGGAGAAGGGGACACCGGCCAGCTCCACCTCAACCCGATCACCTCCACTCCGATCCAGCTCCTGGGGAAGGAGAGTGATGGAGACTTGAGGGAGTCTCAGGGCCTCTAGATAGCCGTTGACCCTCTCTTCCAGGAGGGCCGCCGTCTCCCTCCTATGCCTCCCTATCTGCCGGGCCAACCCTTCCAGCCTCTCCTCGACCCTCTCCCTCTCGGCGAGGAGCCGTTCTCTCTCAGTAGAGATATTCCTGAGCCTCTCCAGCTCCTCCTCCTTCTCCCTCTTCACCTCCAGGGCCCTCTCTACACTGCCGTACCGCTGTTTCAGAAGGGAGAGCTCCTGGAGGCGGTGGAGGAGCTCCTCCACATCGACCTCTTCCAACTCCTCCAACCGCTCCCTCTCCCGAATGAAGATCTCCCGGAGCTCGCTCATGGCCCCCTCAAAGAAGTCGGAGGGCTCCCCTATGAGCTGGAGGGCCTCCTGGACAGCCCCCTCCAGTTCAAAGATCTCCTCCCCCCGCCTGATGGCCTCTGCCAGCCGCTCCTTCCTGGAGAGCTCCCTCTTGATCTCCAGGAGCTCCTGATACTCCCCCTCCCGGGGATCTATCCCCTCTATCCTCTCTATCTCAAACTCCAGGAGCTCTCGGAGCTCCCTATTCCGCTCCTCCATCTCCTCCACCTTCCGGAGCTCCCTCCGGAGCTCCTCCCTCCTGTCGTAGAGCTCCTTGAACTCCTGGAGGAGCTGGGGATACTCCTCTCCCTCGACAACTCCATCGAGGAGGGAGACCATATTGGAGGAGCTGAAGAAATCCCCCTCCTGCTGGCGGAGGTAGAGAATGTAGGGGGAGAAGATCTCCTTGAGGAGCGATTTTGAGATTGTCTGGGAGTTGAGGAAGTAGCGGAGCTTCTCCCGTTTGACCGCCCTTATGGTTGTGATCTCCTCTCCCTCGAAGCCGTACTCCTCCAAGGAGATGGGGCCGACAATATCGATCTGGCTGACCCGAGCTTCCACCCGCCCGTAGCCGAAGAGACCGAGAATACCCTGGAAGAGCAGGGACTTACCGGCTCCGCTGGGTCCTGTGAAGACCACCAGGGAGGGAGCAAATTCCAGCTCCAGCCTGTCGAAGCCGATATACTCCCTCATGAAGAGCCGTTCGACAGCTATCTTCCCCAATTGAGCTTCTCCCTCAAGACATCAAAATAGTTTCTCTCCTTTCTGTGGATGAGACGGGCCCCCACCTGGGCCTTCCTGACCAGAATCCGATCTTCGGGGGTGAACTCATACATATCCTGGCCATCGACAATGATGAGGGCCGACTTGGAGGTTGTGAGGAGGGTGAGCTCAAACTCCCCCGGGAGGACGAGGGGGCGCTGGGTCAGGGAGTGGGGACAGATGGGGGTGAAGATGAAGCCGTTGGTGAGGGGGTAGACCACAGGTCCCCCTGCCGAAAGGTTGTAGGCTGTGGAACCTGTCGGTGTCGATACGATGAGGCCGTCGCCGTAGTAGCTGTTGATCAGTTTCTCCTCCTTCCGGGTATAGACATTGATTTCGATCATCTTGGAGACGGCCGGACGGGTGAAGACCGCATCGTTGAAGGCCACAATGTTCTCCCTCTTTCCCACAATGGAGAGCTCTATCATCATCCTCTCATCTATCCGAAACTCGTCTCGCTTCATCTTCTTGATGAACTGCTCCAGATCGTCCGGATGAATATCTGTCAGGAAGCCGAGGGTCCCCACATTGACGCCGAGTACCGGTTTATGGTACTCATAGCTCCGTCTCACAACACTAATGAGGGTTCCATCTCCCCCAATCGATACCAGAATGTCGCTCTCCTGGCACATCTTGTCGAAGGGGACCCCCTCCTCCCTGATCATCTGGGCGCTGGCCAGATCGAGATGGCTCTTGATACCCTCCCGCTCAAAGAGCCTCTTGACCCTTTTGTAGAGCTCCTTCAGCTCCGGAGCCGAGGGTTTGAGGACGATCCCGACTCTTCTGATCTCCATCTCTGACGCCTTGGCTTTTTCCTGTATTGTAACATAATAGCTTGAGGGAGCTCCCTCCCCAATTAAGGAATATTTGTGTATAATTGGCGCTAAAAAAGGACATACCCTTGAGGACCGACTACTGTGGAGAGCTCACTGAACACCATTTGGATCGGGAGGTCCAGCTGGCCGGCTGGGCCAACAGCTACCGGGACCATGGAGGGGTGATTTTCATCGACCTCCGGGACAGGAGCGGTATTGTCCAGCTGGTCTGTGACCCTGCCGAGAGCCCTGAAGCCCATAGGATTGCGGAGAGGGTTCGAGATGAGTATGTCCTCCTGGCCAGGGGGAGGGTCCGATTGAGGGGAGAAGGGTTGGAAAATCCCCGACTCAAGACCGGGAAGATAGAGGTGGTCGTCGATCAACTCATCATCGAGAATGAGAGCGCCCCCCTCCCCTTCACGATAGGTGATGAACAGGTGGGAGAGGAGATCCGCCTCAAATACCGCTACCTCGACCTCAGGACCAAGAAGGCCTTCGATACCTTCGCCCTCCGCTCCAAAGCGGCCCTGGCCGCCCGGAGATTTCTGGACGGAGAGGGATTTCTAGAGGTGGAGACACCGATGCTCACCCGGTCAACACCGGAGGGGGCCCGGGACTACCTGGTCCCCAGCCGTCTCTACCCGGGCCACTTCTACGCCCTCCCCCAATCTCCCCAGCTCTTCAAACAACTCCTGATGGTGGCCGGCTTCGACCGCTACTTCCAGATTACCCGTTGTTTCCGTGACGAGGATCTCCGGGCCGACCGCCAGCCTGAATTTACCCAGATCGATGTGGAGATGAGTTTCGCCACCCAGGATGAGGTTATGGAGGTGGCAGAGAGACTCATCGAAGCGATCTTCAAGGAGGCGGGGATAGAGGTGGAGAGACCCATTCCCCGAATGAGCTACAGGGAGGCTATGGAGCGGTACGGCAGTGATAAGCCCGATCTCCGATACGGCCTGGAACTGGTAGATGTCATCGACATATTCCAGGATACGGAGCTCAAGGTCTTCAGGGAGATCGCCCAGTTCAAGAGGCTCAACAGGATCAAGGCCCTCCCCGTTCCCGGAGGGTCGAAGCTGACCCGAAAGGAGATCGACTCCCTGACAGAGTTTGTCACCCAGTTTGGAGCCAAAGGGTTGGCCTGGGTCAAGGTGAAGGAGGGGGGAGAGCTCCAGGGGCCCATCGTCAAGTTCTTGAGCCAGGAGGAGCAGACCGCCCTCATTGAGAGGACAGGGGTAGGGCCCGGGGACCTCATCTTCTTTGGAGCGGGCCCCAAGGGGGTTGTCCTCGACTACATGGGGAGACTCCGCCAGGAGATCGCCTCCATGATGGGGCTCATCGACGAGGAGCGGTACGCCTTTGTCTGGATCGTCGACTTCCCCATGTTTGAGATCGAAGAGGGGAGTGTGAAGATCAAGGCCCTCCACCACCCCTTCACAATGCCCAAGAATATCGACACCGAGGATATTGAGGAGATGGTGAGTGAAGCCTACGATATTGTCCTCAACGGCGTCGAGCTGGGGGGAGGGAGTATCCGTATCCATAAGGAGTCGATCCAGAGGAGAATCTTCGAGATCCTCGGTATCGGAGAGGAGGAGGCCCAGGAGAAGTTTGGCTTCCTCTTGGACGCCCTCCGTTTCGGGGCCCCTCCCCACGGAGGCTTCGCCCTCGGCTTCGACAGAGTCGTCATGCTCCTCACCAAGCGGGACAATATCCGTGATGTCATCGCCTTCCCCAAAACCCAGAGGGCCCAGTGTCTCCTGACCAACGCCCCCAGTCCGGTGGATCCCCAGCAACTCAAGGAGCTCCATCTCAGGTTGAGAGAGCCCAAGAGGGTATGAAGCTGAGCGAGGCAGAGAGAGGGGATCTGGTGAGGATCAAATCCTTCGATTCCGGGTGCGACACATTCAGGAAACGGCTGGAGGTCCTGGGCCTGAGGCGGGGAGATGTGGTGGAGGTTCTCCAGAAGAGCTTCCTCGGCCCCATAACGGTCCAAGCCCATGGGGCCAAGATAGCCCTCTGTCGGGGACAGGCCAAGAAGATAGAGGTCGAGAGATTATCATAAGGAGAGAAGATGAAGAGGCTGTTCCTCATTATTGGAGCCCCCGGAAGTGGGAAGACAACAGATGCCGAGATCATCGCCAAGAAGCACAGCGATAAGATTGTCCACTACTCTACGGGAGAGCTCCTCCGGGCCGAAGTGGAGAGGGGAACTCCCCTAGGAGCCACTATTGCTAGCTATATCGACAAGGGGGAGCTGGTTCCCCTGGAGATTGTTATGGATACCATCAGGGAGGCCATTCGGAGGAGTGAGAGGGAGACGGTCCTCATCGACGGCTTCCCTAGAAGTGTGGAGCAGATGGAGGCCCTGGATAAGATGCTCTCCGAAAATAGGGATATAGAGCTGGAGGCGGTCATCGAGATTGTGGTGAGTGAAGAGACCGCCAAGGAGCGGATCCTCGGGAGGAAGAGGGGGGCCGACGACAATGAGGAGGTCTTCTACAACCGCATGAAGGTCTATCTGGAACCCCTTGAGAAGATAGAGGAGTTCTACGGCAAAAAGGGGCTCCTGGTCAAGATCGACGGTGAACGCTCTATCGAGGAGATAGTCAAGGATATTGAGGAGTTCATACTGGAGAAGATCGGAGAGCGATGAATATCTACCAGATCATCATCGGAACCGAGATTCTCAACGGGAGAAGGGAGGATCGCCACTTCCCCTTCCTCAGGGATCTCCTCCTCCAGAGGGGTTACAGATTGAAGAGCAGTTCCATTGTGGAGGATGATCCGGAGCTTCTGGAGCGGCTCTTCCGACTGGTCAAAGCCGATCCAGAGGGGGTCCTCTTTAGCTTCGGCGGTATCGGAGCGACTCCGGACGACTATACGAGGAGTGTGGCCGCCAAGGTTTTCGGAGATGGGAAGCTCTACGAAGAGAGAGAGGCCAAGGAGCTCATTGTGGCCCAGTTTGGAGAGAGGGCCTACCCCCACAGGGTAGAGATGGCCAAACTCCCCAAGGGGGCCCAGCTCCTCCACAACCCAGTCAACAGGGTTCCAGGCTTCTCCCTGGAGGGGCGCTACTTCTTCCTCCCCGGCTTTCCAGAGATGGCCCACCCCATGGTTTTAGAAGCCCTGGACCGCTACCTCCCCTCCACCCCTCCCCCTCCCCGCTACACAATCTGTGTCGAAGCCAGTGAGAATGACCTGATGGAGATTATGAGGAGACTCCCCCAGGAGGGGATAGAGTTCTCCAGCCTCCCCGTCATCAGAGAGGGGAGCTACCGAGATGTGATCTCCATCGCCGGGAAGGAGGCCCGGAAATGGATGGAGTTCTTCATTGAAGAGGTGGAGAAAAGGGGTTTTCGATATAGAGAGGGGGAGGAGTGCTGATCGTCCATGGGGTCCTGGAGCTTCAGATCCCCTCTGCCCACTCCCTCAAGGGGAGGCGGCGGATTGTGACCTCCATCATGGATCGGCTCAAGGGACGGAATATCTCCCTCCTCGATCTGAGCAGTTCCTATCCCCGAGAGGCCCTTATCGCCTTTGTCTTCCTGGCCCTCAACCACCCTGGAGCCCAGCAGAAGTTGGGGACCATTCAAAGGGTGGTGGAGCGCTCCTTTCCAGAGATCGATTTCGACCTCTCCTATGAGATCCTCTGACCCCTCCAGAGAGGGGGAGAGCCTCTAGAACCAGCACTTCTCGTTCTCTACATAGGTCTGGTGGAACTCCTCATCGGATTTGGTGAGGTAGATGATCCCCTCAATGAGGGCGATGATCATGTTGACAAGGATCGGAATTCCGTAGAGGAAGAGTCCGATAAACCAGGCAACCAACATGATGGCCCCCTCCCTGTTACAGCCGATGTAGAACTTGTGGAACCCCAAGGCACCGAAGAAGAAGGCGAGGAGGGCGGCGACAATCTTGCTCTTCTCACCTCGGACGCCCCTCCCCTTTTTCCCCTGCTGTTGGGGCTGATCCAGCTGTCTATAGACGGCGAGGGCGTGTCTCCCATCTTCGGCCACATCGAAGTCCACCAGATCTCCCCTCTGGGGAATCTCCTTCTCCTTCCACTCCTTGGCCTCGAACTCGTACCTTCTCCCATCTTCTCCGCTGATAATTCCCTTCCCTTCCTGAATACTGAAATCCAGGACCTGTCCGCGCATCTTCTCCTCCTTTAGAGTTGGGAATAGTGTTCTTTTGAAAATTGTAGCACAATTTCGCCGAGAGAGCTATTTTTTGTATAATTAGAGCCCGAGCTCCGAGAGAGCCACCATTTTGGAGAAAGGAGTCCCGTGGATATTAGGAAGATAGGAGCTGGAGAGAATCCAGACAGGGTCCACGCCGTCATAGAGATCCCCTACGGATCCAATATTAAGTATGAGTTGGACAAGGAGAGTGGAGGGATCTGGGTCGATCGGGTCATCTATAGCGCCATGTTCTATCCGGCCAACTACGGCTTTGTCCCCAATACCTTGGCGGCAGACGGAGATCCGGCAGATATTCTCGTCCTTCTGGACTACCCCCTCCATCCTGGAAGTATCATTGTATCGAGGCTCATCGGCGTCCTGATCATGGAAGATGAGAGCGGTATGGACGAGAAGTTGATCGCCCTCCCGACACCCAAGGTCGATCCCACCTATCGGGAGATCCAAGATATAGGGGATCTCCCCAGCCATACTCTGGAGAGAATTAAAAACTTCTTTGAGACCTACAAGAGTCTAGAACCGGGAAAATGGGTCAAGGTCAAGGAGTATCGGGGGAGAGAGGAGGCCGAGAGGATTCTGGCCGAAGCTATAGCCAATTATGGAGGGTAATCTCCCCTATTTCTGGTTGTGAATGAAGTAGCTGGCTATTCCGTCGGCTATCCCCTTAGCGATAAGTTTCTGGTAGTAGGGGTTGGCCAGGCGTCTGGCCTCTGTCGGATTGGTGATGTAACCCACCTCTACCAGGACCGCCGGCATCTGGGCTCCGACGAGGACCCAGAAGGGGCCGGGTCGGACCCCTCCATCGACGACCCTATATCTCTTCCGGAGATTGTGGAGAATTCCCCGCTGAATATCGATAGCCAACTTATTGGAGAAGATGATCCTCTCCCTGTTGAGAAAGTCGAGATAGACCTGTTTGGAGAAGTAGCTCAGGTTCTCTATATCGACTTTGTTCTCCAGCTCGGCCACCCGTTTAGCCCGTTCACTCCTGGTCGGGGAGAGAAAAAAGGTCTCGATCCCCTTCATGGAGAGATACTTCCTCCTGGAGGGAGCGGCGTTGGCATGGATCGAGATGAAGAGGTGGGCCTTCATTCTGTTGGCAAAACGGGTTCTGTTCCTCAATTTGACGAAGTAGTCCCCCTTTCGGGTCATATAGACCCTGTACCCCCGCCTCTTCAGCTCCCTATAGAGCTTCTTGGCAATGGAGAGGACAATATCCTTCTCCCTCTTCCTCTTGTAGCCGATGGCTCCACTATCCCGTCCCCCATGGCCCGGATCGATGACGATAGTCTTCCCCCGTCCCGGAGAGGAGAGGAGGGATTGAGGTGTGGTCACCTTCACCGCCGGAGGGGGGTCTCCCCCCCTCTCTTTCTGGGAGGGGTTGAGATAGACTAGGAGCCTCTTCCCCTCAATCCGTTTCTTGGTTTTGAAGGGGCGGTCATTCTCAAATATGATCCGGAGGGAGTCCTTGGTATACTGGACCACCCGGAGCCGACGGACACTTTTGAGGGAGTAGCTCTTGGGGTGGAGAATTCTCCCCCTGATCTGGTAGATGTTCTGGTACCGCCCCTTGGAGTTGATCCGCCTGAATGTAATATCCCTGGAGGAGAGGGGTCTGTCGAAGTGGAACTCCACATACCCCTTTCGCAAGATGACCCGGGTCAACCTCTTCTCCCTCTTGGGGCGGGCCCTCTTGAGCTCCACCTCCCCCTTCTTCCCCCTCTTCTCCACCTTCCGATCCCCTATGAGCTGGTAGAGCTCACTCTCATACTTCTTGTAGGGGAGTTTGAGCTTCTTGGCCGCCTTGATGATCCCCCGGAGAATCTCTATCCGCCTCTCCCTCCCCACATCTTTAACGAGACTCCGGATGTAGAGGGATTTATAGATACGGTACCCCTTGTAGATTTCGGACTCTTTGGAGCTCTCCACATACCTTTCGGCCTCCTGGAGATCGACTGCCACCAAGTGGGAGAGGAGGAGAAGGAGGAAGAGGAGGGCTTTTATGGTTTCTCTCCCTGTGTGAGGCGCTCCATCAGCTCCCGAACAGAGATGATCTCATTGAGTCTATAGCCGTTGGAGCCGCTGAAATAGAGTCCCAGTTCCTCATCTCCAAGATAGGCGTCGGCCAACCTATCGGCAATACAGTATCCTACCACCTTTGCCTCCTCTCCCCGACGGCAGGGGGCCACACAGTTACTGATACATTTGATGGGGGGAGCCTCCCTCTTCTCAACCAGGTCGATGAGCTTCGTCCTCACCCCCCGGGCAGGGTAACCGACAGGGGAGCCCATGAGGACAATGTCCTCCTTCTTGGCCTTCAGGAGAACCTCCTTGAACCTCTGGCTGGCGTCACACTCGTAGGTACCGATAAAACGGGTCCCCATCTGGACCCCTGCCGCCCCCATCTCTAGATATTTGACAATATCGTCCCTATCCCAGATCCCCCCTGCGGCGATGACAGGAATCTCCCCCCACCTTCGGGCCTCTTCGATCACCTGGGGGAGAATATTCTCCAGCTGATACTCCGGCTGGAAACACTGCTCGTAGGTGAACCCTTGGTGGCCTCCGCTGAGAGGTCCCTCCACAACGACGGCGTCGGGGAGTCGATCGTACCGCTGTTTCCACCTTTTACAGATGATTTTGAGTGCCTTGGCGCTGGAGACAATGGGGACCAGGGCCACATCGGGATAGTCCTGTGTGAATTGGGGCATGTTGGTGGGGAGCCCCGCTCCCGTGATGATAATGTCGGCTCCCGCTTCGCAGGCATCCCGAACAACCCGCCCGTAGTCGTTGATGGCGTAGAGGATGTTACAGCCGAGGGGGGCGTCTCCACAGATTTGACGGGCCCTCTCGAAGATTTTGAAGAGGGCCTTTCGGGAGTAGAAGTTGATGGTCTCCAAGGGTCTGCCCGCCACCTCTTCTTCAATGTATCTCTTATTCTCGTAGTAGCCGGTCCCTACGGCGCTGATGACACCGAGCCCCCCCTCTCTGCTGACGGTCCCGGCCAGTCTGTCCCAGCTAATACCGATTCCCATGCCCCCCTGGATAATGGGGTAGGGGATCCTGTGCTTTCCGATCTGAAGAGGTGGCAGTCGCTCCATCATTCTACCTTTAGCTTCGCAAATTTTCTCTTCCCTACCTGGAGGATATACTCTCCCCTCTCCAGGTGGAGATCCCTATCGGTCACCTTCTCTCCATCTATCCTGACAGCTCCCCCTTGAATATCCCTTCTGGCCTGGGAGGTGGAGGGTTCCAGACCTGTAGCGACGAGAGCCTTGGCGATCCAGATGGGCCCCTCCAGGGAGAACTCACGGAGATCGGAGGGGAGCTTCCGCTCCTTGTGGACCCGGTCAAACTCCTCCTTGGCCCGGAGGGCCTCCTCTCTCCCGTGGTACCGCTCCACTATCTCCAGGGCCAGGAGCTCCTTGGCCCGTTTTGGATGGAGTCTCCCCTCCTCCACCTCTCTCCTCATCTGACCGATCTCCTCAAGGCTCCTGGAACTCAGGAGCTCGTAGTACCGCCACATGAGCTGGTCGCTGATGGAGAGGAGTTTGGCATACATGGTCTCTGGAGGCTCTGTCACTCCGATATAGTTGCCCAGGGATTTACTCATCTTCTGGACCCCGTCCAACCCCTCCAGGAGGGGCATCATGAGGATAGCCTGCTCCTTTCCGACACCGAAACTCCTCTGGAGGTGGCGTCCCATGAGGAGATTGAACTTCTGATCCCTCCCCCCGATCTCAATGTCGCTCCGGAGGTGGACGCTGTCGTATCCCTGGAGGAGGGGGTAGATAAATTCGCTGATGGCTATGGGTTGCTGGGCTTTGAACCGCTTCTCAAAGTCGTCCCGCTCCAACATTCGGGCGACGCTGAAGAGGGTGGTCAGCTCCAGGAGTCCCGAGGCCCCCAGGGCTTCGAGCCACTGGGAGTTGAAGAGGACCTCTGTCCTCTCCGGATCGAGAACCTTGAAGACCTGCTCCCCGTAACTCTTGGCATTTTGGAGGACAGTCTCCCGATCCAGCTTCTTCCTGGTCTCGCTCTTCCCTGTCGGATCTCCGATCATAGCGGTAAAGTCACCGATGATAAACTGGACGATCCCCCCGTACTTCTGGAAGGTAGCCAGCTTCTGGAGGAGTACCGTATGGCCCAGGTGGAGGTCGGGAGCTGTCGGATCGAATCCGGCCTTCACCCTGTACTCCCTCCCCTCTTCAAAGTAGGCCCTGAGGAGCTCCTCAATCCGCTCCTCATCGATGATCTCCACACTCCCTCTCCTGATCTCTTCCAAGGCCTCTCGGACCATTGAGCCTCCTATCGTGTATATGGATCCCTGGAAGGGACAAATTCGATGATCTTCACCCACTGCCCCACCTTTTTACGGAGGGCCTCCAAATTGTCTATCCGACTCTCTATCTCCATTTCACAGAGATTGGTCTGCTCAATATTCTTCCCCAGCTCTATAGAGATTAGATTTATATCAAGTTTGGATAAATATTGCAAAAAGTCGGCCAGGGCCCCCTTCCGATCCGGCAAGAGGGCGATCAGTTTGTACCGGGGGATTGTGTCGCTCTTCCATGTGACAAAGAGCATGGGAACCCCCTCTCCAATCATCTCCTGGGCCTTCTGACACATCTTATGGTGGATCAGAGCCCTCTTCCCCTCCCTGAAGGCGACAATCTCATCTCCCCGTTTCGGATGACAGCAGTAGTCAAACTCCACCTCCTCTATCTGGTGGCCGGTGTAGAAGATGAAGTTCTCCAGCTCCCGCTCCCTCAGTTTGACCTTCTTGCCACTCCCCTCCCTCTTCAGGGTGGCCTCCATCCTCTTCTTCACATCTTGGAGGTAGTTGAGCTCCGTCGCTATCCTGTGGCGGTTCCCCTTGATACAGTGTTCCTGGAGCCACTCCTCCACCTTCTCGGCCTCTACTCCTAGCTCGCTGGAGAGAATGTTGATAGCGGCCCTCCCATTGATCTCCTTATACTTTTGACGGCAGAGGAGCCTCATCTGCTCCTTGGCCTTGGCGGTCTTCACCGCATCGATCCAGCTACAGCGGTAGAGGACCTTGTCATCGACCTCGATCCGGACAATATCCCCATTTTTGAGCTCCTGGAGGAGGGGACTCCTCTGTTTGTTGACATAGGCCCTCTTGGCCCTGTTCCCAATATCGGTATGGACCGCATAGGCGAAATCGAGGGCCACAGCTCCCCGGGGAAGGGTATAGACATCTCCCTTGGGGCTGAAGACCGAAATATCTTCGCTGAAGAGGTCCTTCTTGACCAGCTCGTAGAACTCCTCCACACTCTTATCCTGGTAGGAGAGGTTCTCCAACCATTTGAGATTGACCTTAATATCTCCCAATTTATACTTCCAGTGGGCCGCAACCCCATACTCCGCCGTCTTGTGCATGGCAAATGTCCTGATCTGGACCTCGAAGATGGAGGAGCGGTCGAAGACCGTTGTATGGATTGTCTGGTAGCCATTCTCCTTGGGGACGGCGATATAGTCCTTGAACCGCATGATAAAGGGTTTGTAGTGGGTATGGATGAGCCCGAGGGTCTTGTAACAGTCCAGGGGCTCCTTGACGAGAATTCTGATGGCCAGGAGGTCGAGGACCTCTTCGATACTGATCCCCTTCCTCTGCATCTTGAGATAGATGGAGTAGTAGTGCTTGATCCGCCCGATGATCTTGAACTCCTTGGCCCCGAAGCCGTTCTGGATCATGATACGGCGGACCCGCTCAATGAACTCATTGAGTTTGATCTGGAGCTCCTGCTTGTGGGAGGTTATGAAGTTGTCTATCTCTCTATAAGCCACTGGAAAGAGGTAGCGGAAGCTGAGATCCTCCAACCTGTTTTTGATCATCGAAATTCCCAATCTGTGGGCTATGGGGACATAGACAACCAGGGTCTCCTCGGCGATCCTCTTCTGTTTGGCCGGAGGGAGGGGATCGAGGGTGAGCATATTGTGGAGCCTATCGCAGAGTTTGACCACGAGAACCCGTACATCCTTGATAGAGGCGACCAACATCTTCCTAAAACTGAGGGCCGAAGTGATCAGTTTCTCATTGGAGCTGGAGGGGATCAGCTCCTCGCTCCTGATCTCCACAATCTTTGTCAGGCCACCGACCAGATGGGCCACATCGTCGCCGAACCGCTCCCTGATCTCCTCAATGCCGAAATCTGTATCCTCCACCACATCGTGGAGGAGGGCGGCGATCACCATTGTCTCATCTTTGGCTATATAGGCTACCAGAGTGGCCACCAGAATGGGGTGGACAACATAGGGCTCCCCACTCTTGCGGAACTGCCCCTTGTGGGCCTCCTTGGCAAATTCCAGGGCCTCCAGGATCTTCTGATCCTTCTTCCCGAAGATCTCAAAGAGGAGTTGTTGGGCCCTCTCCAGATCGTGGGTCTGCTGGACCTTGTGGAGAAATTCCTTCATCGGGTGGCGTTCTCTTCAACCTCTATCTTCAATTTTCCCTCGGCTATCTCCATGAGGGCTATATCGGTATATTTGAATCTCTTAATATCCACATCTACCAGGGGCTCCTTCCCCACCGCCAACTGGTTGGCCCTCTTGGCCACGGCGACAGAGAGGAGATAGCGGTCATACCCCACCTGTTCCAAGGCTTTGGCGGCTATCTTCTCCAATCTCATAGGCTCTCCTTATTGGTTACTATGGAACATCTGCTGTAATCGCCATTGACAATGATCTCGTAGAGGTTCCCCTTGGCAAACATGTTGCAGACCACGATAGGGAGGGAGTTGTCCTTGGCCAGGGCGATAGCCGTATCGTCCATCACCTTGATATGGTCCTTCAAGGCCTCGTCGTAGCTCAGAATAGGGATCTTCTTGGCGTCAGGATCCTTGGCGGGATCCTTCTCATAGACACCATCTACCTTTGTGGCCTTGATGAGCATCTCCGCCCCGATCTCTACAGCCCTCAGAGTGGCGGCTGTATCTGTGGTGAAGAAGGGGTTCCCCGTCCCTGCGGCGAAGACCACAATCCTCCCCTTCTCCAGGTGGCGGATGGCCCGCCGTACAATGAAGGGCTCGCAGATCTCGTTCATCTCAATGGCGCTCTGGACCCGAACCCGCAGACCAAAGTATTCCAGGGCCTCCTGGATGGCGACCGCATTGATGACGGTGGCCAGCATCCCCATATAGTCGCCACTGCTCCGTCTGATAATCCCCTCTTTGGAGGCGTTGACCCCCCGAATGATATTTCCCCCTCCCACGACGAGACCCACCTCAACCCCACTCTCCACAAGGGGTTTGATCTCCGAAGCTATGAATTTGAGGGTGGAGCTATCAATTCCGTGGCCCTCCTCATTGGCCAGAGCCTCCCCTGAAAATTTGATCAGGACCCGTTTCCCCATGGTTTCCCCTCTTAGAAAGTTGATATATTGTAGCCAAAAAGAGCTGATAAAAGGATAAAGAGGCTATTGGGAGACATCGATGAGGTCCAGAGGATCGATATGGGCGTTGTTCTTGGTCACCTCGAAGATCAGCTTGTTCTTGACCCGTCCCAGAACGACCCCTCTCCTGATCCTCCGCCCCTTTCGGGCATATTTGGAGAGCTTATCTATGTTGGCGTAAATGGTGTAGAGGTTGTTGCTGTGCTTCACAATGACCACATTCTTCAGATGGGGGGTCTGTTTGGCCAGTATGATCCGCCCGTTGAGGACATTCCGCACCTTGGCATTGGACTCCAGGGGCTTCATCTCAATATTCTCATTGGGGATCTTGATCTTGTAGATGGGGTCCACATAGACTCCGTACCGTTTGGTAATGGTAAACCTCTTGAGGGGAGGAATTGTCTTCTTCCCCCTGTACCGAACGGTCCTATCCTTCTTGTACCCCCAAGACCCCCCTCTCACAGGGACCTTTGATGAGGCTCTACTGGCAACCCGCTCCTCCTTGGCGATCCTGAGCTCCCGAAGGGTGGCGTAGAGGGCTGTCCGCTGTTTGTGGAGCCGTTTGAGCTCCTCCTTGTACCGCCTCTTCTGGGAGGCCAACTGCTGGAGCTTCTTCTTCTTCACTCCCTTCAGCTCCTGGAGGCTCTTCTCCTTCTCTATGAGATCGTCGATCTGCCCCTTCAATCGGGCCAGGAGCCGCTCTTTCATGGCCAGATCCTCCTGGACCTGCTCATACTCACGGGAGATCTTCTCCAACTGCCGATCCTCCCTTCTCTGGAGGGCCTTGAGGATCTCCTCCTTGAGGAGATCCTCCTCCCCCTGCTCTCCCAGGGAGGCGAGGAGGAGGGATTTGGAGAAGCTCTTGGAGATCGCCTTGATGAGCTTCCTCTTCAATTTGGCTGAGCGGCGGTTGAGCTCCTTGACAGAGTCCTTGACCTTCCGATACTCCTCTAACTTCTCCCGATGCTCCTCTTGGAGGCGGGTCACCTCCTTCTGGAGCTCCGCCAGCCGTCTATCGAGCTTCTTGAGATCCCTCTTGAGGACGGTGATATTGGTAGCCAGCTTTCCCAGTTTGAGATTGAGCCCCCTAATCTCCCGATTGGTCTTCCGGAGCTCCTGCCGCTTCTTCTGAATCTCCCTCTCTACAGATCCGGCGAAGAGGAGAGCTACCGAAATGAGAAAAAGGGCGAGAACTCTCATGGCGCTAGACCGTTGCTATTCTGTACTGCCTCGACGAGACAATGATAATATTGACCATAGAGATGAAGAGACCTATACCGAAGAGCCAGAGCATATCCCCCGCAATCTGGGCGGGATCGATGGAGAGATCCTCTATTCCCAGGAGCTTGACAATGGAGCCCGAAGAGATGAGGTAGGAGTAGGTGATATAGACCAGAATGGTACTGACTGTAGTATCGATTATGGAGAGCTTGACCAGAATGGCGTTCCTCATCCAGAGGGGGGCTCCAAAGAGGGCCATAATGTACATCCGCTCCTGGTGTTCCAGGTTCCAGACCTCTATCTGTTTGAAGACCAGCATGACACTGGTGACAAAGATGATGAAGAGGAAGAGTTTTGAGATATTCTTGACGAAGAGGAGGAAGTGGTAGATCTTCCGATGGGTCTTGCGGAAGGTCTCCACCCTCTCGATCCCATCCACTTTGGAGAGCTTCTCCCTCAACTCCTCCAACTGCTGGGAGGAGGGGAGGGTCTCCAGATAGACCCTGTAGAAGTGGGGGAGATACTCCTTGAGCTCCTCATAGTTTACGGAGATACTGTTCTCCTTGAGTCTGTTGATGATGAGGGTCGAGTCGATCTCCTTCATAGATTGGATCCCGGGATCGACAACCTTCAACTCCTCCAGGGTCAGAGGCTTCTTGGAGACAACGACTATGGAGTAGTCGCTGGAGAGCCGTACCTCGTAGTCGGCAATGAGTCTGTCGATGATGAGGTAGAACTCTACAGCGAAGAGTATGGCGAAGAGAGGGATGATGAGGGAGATATGGTTCTTAAGAGATTTCATAGATCTTCCCCTCTTCTATGTAGAAATGTTTGTAGGGAACCTCCAGGTTGGGGGGGATGGAGTGGGTGACGACGACCACGGTGGTCCTCAACTGCTCATTGGCCCCCTCCAGGAGACCCCAGATGACCCGGCTGGAATACTCATCCAGGTTCCCTGTAGGTTCATCGGCCAAGATAATGACCGGGTTGTGGGCCAGGGCCCGGGCCATGGCGACCCTCTGCTGTTCCCCCCCGCTGAGCTCCAGGGGGTAGTAGTCCTCCTTTCCCTGGAGGCGGACATGTTTGAGGAGCCGGGCGGTCTGGGCTTCACAGACATCTTTGGAGTACCCGGCAATGAGGAGGGGGAGCATCACATTCTTTTTGACGGTCCACTCCTTGATGAGCTTGTAGTCCTGGAAGATAATACCAAGATACTTTCTCAAGAAGGCCAGTTTGGCAGGTTTGATCTGCTCCATCATGACCCCCCCTATCTGGAGGGCCCCACTCTGGGGACGGAGCTCCCCGTAGAAGGATTTGAGGAGTGTCGATTTGCCGCTCCCACTGGGCCCCGTAATGAAGACGAACTCCCCACTCCTGATCCGGAAGGAGCTCTCCCTGATAATGGGAACATTGGGTTTGTAGGCCAGAGTCAAATCTTTGGCGATGATGACACTCTTACTACCCATGGAGCAACTCTTCTATCTTCTGGTGAGCCTCTCTGTTGACCCTGGACGGGACAGGGGGGGAGGGGAAGTAGGAGGCCCCCTCCTCCCCGATCACAATGTAACGGTGTTCAGGTCTCTCGAAGCTTCCGAAGGAGAGCCTCAAGAGGATCTTCCTCCCATCTATACGGTATAACCTCTCCAAATGTATGAAGAACTCCTTATATACTTTTGGTCTATTATCGAACGATTCGACGATTTTATCACTGTATCGGAGCCTCTTGAAGGAGAAATCGCTACAAATTGTAACTTCCGGCGACCGGGTGTGGTTGATCATGACAATATCATAAATATCCTTGCCGAACCGGAGCCAGCGGTCCTCATATTTACTGGTAATGGGGAGCTCCCTATTCTTCCGGACCTCCAGATCGACAGACTCCTCCTCCAACATCAGATCCAGGGAGTAGCGGAAATATTTGGGGCTGTCCGTCCTGAGCTCCAGCCTCCCTCCGGGCTTCAGAACCCGCTGGACCTCTCCGATGAAGGGTTTGGAGATTACCCGTCTGTGGGGCTTCTTGTCCCACGGAACCGGAAAGTGGAGGAAGATCCTCCCCACCAGATTGGAGGGGACAAATTCCAGGAAGAGGCGGGCGTCGTAATCGACGACCAGAATATTTTTCAGCTCCCGGAGGGCGATCTGTTTGAGGAGTTGCTCTATGGAGGGGCGGTGGATCTCAATTCCTATCAGCTGGATATGGGGGTTGGTCTCCGCCTGGTAGAGAATGTGCCGTCCGCTCCCGAACCCGATCTCTATCCAGACCTCCCGCTCCCTGGGGAAGTTGTCGATAAAGTACCCTATATCCTTGAAGAACTCCTGGGCCTTCAAGGCGTGGTCCCTCCGATCCAGGGCCGAGAGATTGTGGTGGAGGATTTGACAGTGGGCTACCTGGCAGAAGGCGGCCAGACTCCTCTTCAGCAGGGAGGTCGGGGCGATTCGGGCCACCTTGTCCCCCTTGATGACGAAGCTCTCCCCCCTTCTCTTGATCTGGAGGAGAAAGGGCTCCCCCCGATACTGGACGGCGACAAGACTCTCTCTCCCCCCCTTGATGGGGTGTGCGAACCAGAGGAATTGGAACCCTCCCCACTCTCTGGGAGTGGGGAACTCTCTATAACTGGAGGCGACGATATGGGGCATGGCTACCTTTTGGTGGAGAAGGTGATCTCGTTGCTGGGATCCGATTGGAGTCCGTAGCGGTCCACGGCGTAAACTCTGTAGATATATTTGGCGTCTGGGCGCAGTTTGGTATCGACAAAACGGGTAGAGTGGATATTCTTGAAGATGTAGTCATTGTATTTGAAGAGGCCGACAATCTCCCTCTTCTTCACAATATAGCTGACGGCCCGATTATCCTGGGGCTCCCAGACCAGCTCTACCCTCTTCCCATCAAAATCGTGGCGGATAATGAGGGGGTGGAGGGGTTTGGGGAGGGTCTCCCCCACCACAGGGACATACTGTTTGAAGCTCTCCAATCCATCTCTGTCAACGGCGGTCACCTTGTAGTACCTCCTCACCCCATCTTCCTTGATCTTGTCGGTATAACTGGTCCCCTGGACCTTGGCCTCGACAACATAGGGGCCGATCTCGAAGAGGGATTTATAGACCTTGTAGTAGGCTATATCCTCTTCGGGGTTCCTCTTCCACTGGACCACAATCTTCCTGGGAAGGTTACGGGAGGCAGTGAGCCCCCGAACAGTTGAGGGACGGGGTTTCGTGCTGGCCTCTATCACTTTGGAGGGTCTGGAGAGGAGCCCATCGCAACTCTTGGCGAAGAGGCGGTAGTAATAGACCCTGTTGTCCTTGAGCCCCCTGTCGATATACTCTACATTGAGACGCCCCTTGATCTCGGCTATCTTCTGCCACTCCCGATCCTTGGGCTCCCTCCTCTCCAAGATGTAGCGATCTATCTTCAGATAGGGGTGGGGCCGCCAGATGAGCTTCACCTCCCTGGGGAGGTGGTCGATGGCGGAGATGAAGGGGACCGAATCGGGGATGGGGAGGGTCTTCACCTCAACAGGTTGGCTCGGAGGCGATTCCGATCCCCCCTTGAAGGAGGTGATCCTGTAGCGGTAGAGGTGTCCCGGCTGGAGCCCCCTATCCAGATAGTGGGAGCTGTAGCGATCCCCTATTTTGGCTATCCGTTTGAGGGGGCCATTCCGCTCCCCCCGGTAGAGATAGTACCCCTCTATCTTCTCATCGTAGATCGGTGTCCACTCTAGGGCTATCGCCGTCACATCGCTCAGGGTCCGTATCTTGGTGACCGTAGGAAGGGAACGGTCAACCTTGGGCTTGGCCGGTTTGGGAGAGATGCCGCCACAGCCGCTCAGGAGAAAAAAGGCCAGGAAGAGTGGTAGGATCGATCTTCTCATTGAGGTGCTCCATCGTAAAGTGTTCTCTCAGATACTCTACCATGTCATCGGGCAGTGGAGCTACAAATTCCATGCTCTTCTCGCTACTTGGATGGGTGAGGTAGAGTATATAGGCGTGTAGGAAAACTCGCCCTATTTTACCTTCTCCCCTCTTAAAACCATATAAATAATCTCCGAGAATGTGTCGATTAATGGAGGCTAAATGGACCCTGATCTGATGGGTCCTCCCTGTGAAGAGTTTGACAGCTATGAGCTCCTCCCTCCCATCTCTGCTGGTGACCAACTTCTTAAAGGAGCTCCTGGCCTCCCTCCCACTGGGGACGACCCCCATCTTCACCCTGTTCTTCGGATTCCGCCCTATGGGCCTGTCGATGGTGAGATCCTCCTTGAGGGGAGGCTCTATGATGGCCAGGTAGTACCGCCCCATACTCCTCTCCTTCAGCTGTTCCGCCAATATCCTATGGGCCCTGTTGTTCTTGGCCACCACCATGACCCCGCTGGTCTCCTTGTCCAGCCTATGGACGATGCCGTGGCGCTCCTCCCCGCTGATAGTGGAGAGGGAGATCCCCTCCCTCTTGAGCCAATCTACGAGGGTAGGTTCTTTAACGCTGGGGGCTCCGTGGACCACAACTCCGGCCGGTTTGTTGATGACCAGAATATCGTCATCCTCATAGAGTTTGGAGATGGTGAAGGTCGGTTCTGCCCCCGGCGATCTCTGGACCTGGGGGAACTCCACCTCTACAACGGAGCCGGGCCTCACCTTAGTCCCCCCCTTTTTGGCCTCCTTTCCATCTACCTTGACGGCCCCCTTTTTGATGAGTTGCTCCACCTGGTTGCGGGGCTCCCCTGTCTGGGTGGCCAGAAATTTATCCAATCTCATGGTTTCGTCAACGGTGAGACGCACTTCTCCCCTTTGTGATATAATGGCAGGAAAAAAAGATGATCCAGATCGACAGGCGAATAATAACACATTTCGACTTCACCCTGATCTTCCTGATCCTCCCCCTTATGGTCCTCTCCAACTACCTCATCAGCGAGGTCAATACGACCCTTGCCCATAAGCAGTTGGTCTATTTCGGCGTCGGGATAGTGGCCTTCTTCTTAGCCTTCATAGCTCCCATCAGGGAGTACAAATGGCTCATTCCCTTCCTCTACTGGTTCAACATCTTCCTCCTTATCGCCGTCGATCTCTTCGGCATCAGCAGGTTGGGGGCCCAGAGGTGGCTCCAGATCCCCTTCACCCACTTCACGATCCAGCCTTCCGAGATCTTCAAGCCGGCCTTTATCCTCATGCTGGCCTATCTGATCCAGAACGATCCCCCCCCTCCCGAAGGGTATGGGTGGAAGAAGTTTGCCAAGTTCTCCTTCTATATCCTCCTCCCCTTCCTCCTCATTGCCAAGGAGCCCGACCTGGGGACAGCCATGATCCTCCTCATCATCGGTTTCGGTGTCCTCTTTGTCGTCGGCGTCAACTGGAAGATCTGGACCACCCTCCTCATCGCCTTCGCCCTCTTCGCCCCCTTCGCCTACAACAACCTCCTCCACGACTACCAGCGGAAGCGGATCCAAGATTTCCTCAGTGAGAAGCCGAGCTACCATGTCCAACAATCCATTATCGCCATCGGATCGGGGGGGTTGGAGGGGAAACCCAAGGACCAGGCGACCCAGACCCAGCTCCGCTTCCTCCCCATCTCCACCAGCGACTTCATCTTCGCCTACTATGTCGAGCGTTTCGGTTTTTTCGGGGCCCTCTTCCTCATCGTCCTCTACGCCGCCCTGATCCTCCATATCTTCTCCCTCTTCATAACCATCAAAGAGGACTACTTCACCCGGGTCGTCGCCGTCAGTATCGCCTTCCTCCTCTTCACCTATATGAGTATCAATATCGCCATGACCATCGGTCTAGCTCCGGTCGTCGGCGTCCCCCTCCCCCTCTTCAGCTACGGGGGGAGCAGTTTCGTCAATTTCATGGTCCTCTTCGGGATTTTGGAGCACCTACTTGCATTTAGGTTCAACTTTTTATATAATTCCACCCATATCTGATACTTTCTTCCCCGGGCTCATAGCTCAGTTGGTTAGAGCAACCGGCTCATAACCGGTTGGTCGCAGGTTCGAGTCCTGCTGAGCCCACCAACTATCCCTTGCGGAGGAGAACTCCCACTTCAATATGTTCGGTATAGGGGAATTGGTCGAAGAGGGCGACCTCTTCCAGAGAGAACCCCTCCCTCTCCAGTTCGTCAAGATCCCGCCTCAGTGTCGATGGATTACAGGAGATGTAGAGGATATTCCTGAAATTCTTGGCTACCCGGAGTGTCGCCGGATCCAGGCCGGAACGGGGGGGATCGACGAGGAGACTCTCCAGCTGGAGGGAGGAGAGATCGACCCCCTCCAACCTTCGGAACTTCCGCCTTCCGGTAAGGGCCTCTCCAAACTCTTGACTGCTCATGCGGATAAAGGTGATATTCCCTATCCCATTGAGTTCTACAGCCTCCTGGGCGGCTTTGATGGAGAGCCGTGAGACCTCGGTGGCAATGACCCTCCCGAAATTCTGGGCCAGGGGGAGGGTGAAGTTTCCCCCTCCGCAGTAGAGTTCCACCAGATCCCCCCCAAAATCCCGACTCATCTCCAGGGCCCACTGGATCATCTCCCTATTGATGTAGGGGTTGGGCTGGGTGAAACTCCCCTCATAGTGGAGATAGCGGTAGCTCCTCCCTCCAATGGGGAGCTCTTCGTAGATGAAATCTCGCCCCACAACCCTCTTCTTTCCCCGACTCCGTCCCACAATTTTGATCCCCAGGAGATCCCCCACCTCTCGGGCCTCCCTCTCCCACTCCTCTCCAATCTCCCTGTGATAGACCAGGGAGACCAGAAGTTCTCCGGAGAGGCCGGAGAGAAAATCGACTCTGAAGAGCCTCTCTCTCAGCTCCTCCCTCCTCCCCAACTCCTCCCGAAGGGGGGAGAAGAGGGAGAAAATGGGATCCAAGAGTATGGGGCACTCATGGACGGCGATGACTCCCCCCTCTCTCCTGTGCATGGCGTATTGGATCCCCCCCTCTCCCGAGAGGATACGGAACTCGGCCCGGGCCCGGAACCTCTCGGGAGGGGAGGGAAAGGGGCGGGGTTCCACTCCCAGGAGCTCCTCCACCCTCTCCACCTTCCTCTGGAGCTGTCCCCGATACCCCTCCCCGTAGAGTCGGCAACTTCCACACTCTCCAAAGTAGCGACACTCCATCTCTCCCCCTCTTTCAAAGCAATCATAGGACTTTTTCGATAATATTATACAGTTAGATTGCAAAGGGAGGTTATGGGACTATCTGTTGTCATCTTGGCCGCAGGGAAGGGGACCCGTATGAAGAGTTCCCTCCCCAAGGTGCTCCACACCTTGAGCGGGAAACCGATGATCTGGCACATTCTCAAGGAGGTTGAGAAGATCAGCGACGATATTACGGTAGTCGTGGGACATAAGGGGGAGCTGGTCAGGAGGGAGATAGAGGGGTACGGCATCCCCCTCCGTACGGCGGTCCAGGATCTGGAGAACTACCCGGGAACGGGGGGAGCCTTGAGAGGTCTCTCCTTCCGCCACAATCGGGTTCTCATACTCAATGGGGATATGCCCCTGGTCCAGGCATCTGGGCTAGAGAGGTTCAGGGAGGAGCCCGGGGATATTGTGGTGGGGGTTATCGAGATGGAGGATCCGAGAGGGTATGGGAGAGCCATTATCAGAGATGGTCGGGTGGTTCGGATCGTCGAAGAGAAGGATGGATCCGAGGAGGAACGGGCTATCAAGGTGGTCAATGGAGGGGTTTACGCCCTCTCCTCCTCCCTCCTGGAGGAGCTCATCCCCCTCCTCTCCAAGGAGAATGTCCAGGGGGAGTACTATCTGACCGATATTGTCCAGCTGGCCAACAGGGCCGGCTACAGTGTGAGGCCCCTTTTCATCGATGGCCAGGAGTTCATGGGGGTCAATTCCAAGGCCGATCTGGCGGCCGCCGATGGGATTATGCAGAGACGGATCAAGAGGCGGATCATGGAGGGGGGGGTCACCCTCCGACTCCCAGAGACCATCTATATCGAGGTTGAGGTCCAGTTTGTAGGGGAGTGTGAGGTGGAGAGTGGCTGTCTCATCAAGGGGAGGAGTAGAATTGAGGAGAGCCTCATTAGGGCCCATTCGGTCATCGAGGAGGCTAGGATCTCCCACAGTACTATAGGTCCCATGGCCCGTATCCGCCCGGGGAGCGAGATTCTCTCCAGCCAGATCGGCAACTTCGTAGAGGTCAAGAAGAGTCGGCTAGTCGGAGTGAAGGCCGGACACCTGAGCTATTTGGGAGACAGCGAAATTGGAGAGGGGACCAATATAGGGGCTGGAACGATTACCTGCAACTACGACGGGAAGTCGAAACATAGGACCGTCATCGGCAGAAATGTCTTTGTCGGGAGCGATAGCCAGCTGGTGGCCCCCTTAGTCATTGAGGATGATGTTATAATAGCCGCAGGAACCACGGTGACCCGAAACCTTCCCAAGGGGAGTCTCGGGATCAGCCGTACCCCCCTCAAAATTGTGGGGGAGTTTTACTACAAATTTTTCGGGAAGAAGAGAGATGGTTGAGGGTAAGAGGATTCTCCTGGCCGTAACGGGCTCCATAGCCATCTACAAGGCTATTGAGCTCCTCCGACTCTTCACAAAGGCGGGGGCGAAGGTGAAGGTCGTCATGAGCCAGGGAGCCAAGAGATTTGTGACCCCTCTCACCTTCGAGGCGGCAGGGAGTGAGAAGGTCCTCGACGAGGAGAGTGAGGAGTGGGTCGGGAAGAATAACCATATCGGGGTCCAGGATTACGATATTCTGGTCATCGCCCCAGCTACGGCCAACACACTCAACAAGCTCTCCAACGGGATAGCCGACACCCTTCCAACCCAGGTGGCCCTAGCCTTTCAAGGTCCCAAAATCATAGCTCCCGCCGCCAATACGGCCATGTACAAAAATACCTTTACCCAAGCCTCCCTCAAACTCTTGAGACTCAATGGATATAGAGTTGTGGAGCCGGTCACCAAGGAGTTGGCCTGCGGCACTCTGGGGGAGGGGGCCCTGGCCGATCCCCAGACCATCTTCTATGTGACCGTTCGGGAGCTCTTGAGAGATCCCTTCTGGGAGGATAGGAAGGTCATCGTGACGGGAGGGGGGACAATTGAGAGGATAGACGATGTCCGCTACATCTCCAACTTCTCCAGCGGAAAACAGGCTCGGGCCCTGGCGACAGCCCTCTACCTCAAGGGGGCCGAAGTGGAGCTCATCACCACCAAGGAGATGGAGGATCTCCCCCCTGTAGAGCTCTTCCAGGTGGAGAGTGGTCAAGAGATGGCAGAGCTGGTAGAAGAGAGGCTCAGGGTGGCCAGGAAGGGGGTCCTCAAAAAGCCCGATCTGGTCAACGACCTCACCCAACCCCAGCTCATCCAGAAGCGCCCCTACCTCTTTATGGCCGCCGCCGTCAGTGACTACCGCCCCAAATATCCCCAGAGGGGGAAGTTGAAGAAGGAGCAGTTGGGGGAGGAGTGGTGCCTGGAGCTGGTGAAGAATATCGATATTCTCTCCTCCATCGACAAGGAGGGGATTGTCACCATCGGCTTCAAGGCGGAGGTCGATAGGGAGAGGGCCTTGGAGAATGCCCGGAAGATGGTGGAGGAGAAGGGAGTTGACGGGGTCTGTCTCAATCTGGTGACCGGAGAGACCGGATTCGGTAGTGATCGGAACGCCATTGTCTTCATCACACGGGATTCGGCGGTCCAGAGCCCCCTCAAATCGAAGCTGGAGATCGCCCTGGACCTGGCCGAGCTGGTAAAGGTCCTCGATGAATAGAGTATCCCATATAGCTATCATTATGGATGGAAACGGAAGGTGGGCGACCCAGCGGGGAATGCAGAGGATACGGGGCCATGAGCGGGGGGCCGAAGTTGTACGGGAGATCACGACCTACTGTGCCAACCACCCCGAAGTTGAGGTTTTGACCCTCTACGCCTTCAGTACGGAGAATTGGAAGCGGCCCAAAATGGAGGTGGAGTTCCTCATGAAGCTCCTGGAGAACTGGCTCAGGAAGGAGCTCCCCACCTACCAGAGGGAGGGGGTCCGCTTTGAGACCATCGGGGATCTCTCCAAATTCAGCCCCAGACTCCAGGAGCGAATAGCCGAGACCAAGGAGTTGACCAGAGGGAATAGGAAGCTGACCCAGGTCCTGGCCCTCAACTACGGGGGGCGGGATGAGATTATCCGGGCCTGTCGGAAGGCGTGCAGGGCCGGGGTGGAGCTCAATGAAGCCAATTTCGAGGAGTTCCTGGATGCCGATCTCGGAGATGTGGATATGATGGTTCGGACCGGAGGGGAGCAGAGGATCTCCAACTTCCTCCTCTGGCGGGCGGCCTATGCGGAGCTCTTCTTCACACCGACCCTCTGGCCCGACTTTACAGCCCAGGAGCTGGAGAGGCTCATAGAGGAGTTTAAGGGAAGGGAGAGGCGGTTTGGAGCTCTATAGCCCGATTATGGCCTTCATTTTGGGAGCTGTCATAGGCTCCTTTATCAATGTGGTCATTTTGAGACTTCCGGAGGGGGAGAGTGTTGTCTATCCGGCCAGCCACTGCCCCCACTGCAGGGAGCCCCTCCGCTGGTGGCACAATATCCCCATCATCTCCTGGCTCCTCCTCAGGGGGCGATGTTTCTACTGCAGTTCCCCCATCTCCATCCAGTACCCCATCGTCGAACTCCTCACAGGGCTCCTCTTCGCCTCCATCTCTCTCAAGGGGGGGCTCTCCCTCCAGAGCCTCGTTGTCGCCCTGGTCTTCACACTCCTCCTGGCCCTCTCCCTCATCGACCTCCGTTTCAAGGCTGTCCCCGACAGCCTCAACCTCTTGGCCCTCACCCTCTCCCTCTTCTCCCGTCCCAATATTGTGGAGGCCCTGAGGGATGCCCTCATCATGGCCGGTGCCTTCGCACTCCTCCGCTTCTATGTGAGCTACTATGTGAGCAAACGGGAGGAGCTCTGGGTCAGAAGGAGGATCGAGGAGGCCCCGTGGCTCCGGGACTACTATCCGAAACATATTATGGTCGAAGCGATGGGGGAGGGGGATATTATGGTCGCTGGAACTATAGGGGCCGTGGTCGGTATCCAGCTGGCCATCGTGGCTATCTTCCTTGCCGCCCTCCTGGCCCTCCCCGCCTCACTCTACAACCGATTTGCCAAGAGGGAGTTGGAACTCCCCTTCATCCCCTTCCTCTCCCTGGGCTTCTACCTCTCCTACCTCTTCGGTGATCAACTCCTAGAGAGTATAGGTTTAGTATGAAACGGATCAGCGCTTATATCAATAGCCACTTTTTCTCATCGATGCTCGCCTTCTTCATCCCCCTCTTCGGGATCGCCTCCCTCATCTTCTTTGTGAAGCTGGTCTCCATCACCTCAGTCATCCATATCTCCCTGGGGGAGCTCATCAAACTCTACCTCTTCATTCTCCCCCAGATTCTCTTCTACACCCTCTCGATCACCTTCTTCATTGCGGCTGTCAGCTCCATCTACCAGCTCAGTTTCGAGTTTGAGCTGATAGCCCTCTTTGCCCTGGGGGTCTCTCCCAATACCATCATCAAGATTTTCCGAAAGAACGCCCTCTTCCTCTCCATCATTCTCCTCCTCTTCGGCCTCATTCTGATCCCCCAGGCCAAACAGCTCTACAAAGGGTTCATCGCCTACAAGAGGACCCAGATCCAGCTGACCATCAAGCCCAATGAGTTTGGCCATAGGTTTGGGGATTGGTACCTCTTCATCGGTTCCAAGAGGGGGAATACCTTTGAGCAGATCGCCCTCTACAATAACAAACTCCAGAATAGGGAGAATTTCATTGTGGCCCGGAGGGCCCGTCTCTCCAGTGATGAGAGGGGGCTCCGTCTGACCCTCTTCGATGGGAAGACCTACAGCTACAACGACCATAAGCTCCAGGAGATGGAGTTTGAGAAGATGGAGATCAGCAACAGTGCAGGGAGCAGAATCTTCCACTATGAAGATGTCATCAGCTACTGGTTTAAAGCCTTCACCGATAGGAAGAGGGCCTTTGACCTCACATTCTTCATCTTCCTCGCCCTCTTCCCCCTGGCCTCCCTCTACTACATCGCCTACCTCGGCATCACCAACAGCCGCTACGAGAGGAGGAATGTCTTCCTGACAGCCCTCGGGGTCACGGCCCTCTATTTCGCCATCTCCTTCGGTCTCGCCAGACCCTTGGGACTCAAGGCCCTCCTCATTCTCCCCCTCTGGGTGGCGGCGGGATACTGGCTCTACAGGAAGAAGATCTTGAAGAGGTACTGAGATGCGGGTCAAGGGGATTGTACGGTATGATGGGAGCCAATTCTTCGGCTTCCAGTGCCAGAAGAGCACCGATAGGACTGTGGTCGCCACCATCTCCCGGGCCCTCACAAAGTTGGGGATCGAAGGGAAGGTGGTAGGGAGTGGGCGGACCGACAGGGGGGTCCACGCCACGGGGCAGGTTGTCCATTTCGATCTCCCCCCCTACTGGCGTGACCTGGAGAGGCTCCGCTCCTCCCTGAACCGCCTCCTCCACCCCTCCATCGACTTTCGGAGGATCGTCCAGGTGGATAGGGAGTTTCACGCCCGTCATTGGGCCAAGAGGAGGGCCTACCGCTACCTCATCGCTCCCCCCTCCACATTTACCCCCTTCACCGCCAACTACCTCCACTTTGGGGAGATAGAGAGGGAGTTGGTGGCCAGGGCCCTCCCCATTCTGGAGGGGACCCACGATTTCCGTTACTTTATGAAGACGGGGAGCGGTCCCTCTTCGACGGTGAGGACCATCTTCCACGCCAGACTCTATACCCGGGGGGAGCTGACGGTCCTCTCCTTCGAGGCCGACGGTTTCCTGAGGGCCCAGGTCCGTATGATGGTCTCCTTCCTCCTGGCCATCAGCGAGAATAGGCTCACCCTCTACCATCTCCAGGAACAGCTGGAGGGGAAGGCCCGCTACCTGACGACCCTGGCTCCCCCTCAAGGGCTCTACCTCTGTCGGGTTGTTTACTGACTACTTACGGGCGAAGAAGGTGGCGAAGTTGGCCCACCGAAAGATGATCTCCACATGGGAGAAACCGGCGCTCCGGACCATCTCCTCATTCTCCCCGACAGTGTAGGGGACCAGCACATTCTCCAGGGCCTCCCGTTTCTGGGCGATCTCAAAATCGCTATACCCCTGGTCCCGTTTGTACTGGTGGTAGATCTCTATGAGTTGCCGATCCAGCCGTCTATCCTCGCTGATCACCTTCTCGCTGAAGATGAAGATCCCCCCCGGTTTCAGGTGGCGGAAGATCTCCTCCACAAAGCGGTCCCGTTTACGGGGGCGGATAAATTGGAGTGTGTAGTGGGCCAGGAAGAGGTCGGCCTCTCTGTAGGGGTAGTCGAGAATATCGGCCAGATGGAACTCCAGATCGACACCGTACCCCTTGGCCTTCTTCCGAGCCCGCTCTATCATGGCCTCGGAGCTGTCTATTCCGACGAGATGGAGGGGAAAGGGGGCGTGGAGGGCTATATCGATGAGGGCCGAACCTGTAGAGCAACCGAGATCGTAGAGGAGAGCTCCCTCCTGGACATTGTGGAGGATGAGCTCCCTCGTGAGCTCCTGGACCTCCCTGTAGAAGGGGACAGAACGGCTGATCATGTCGTCAAAGACGCTGGCCACCTCCTCATTGAATTCAAACTGCTGTTTTATCGGTTTTGTGAAGAGTCGATCTTCCTCCATTCTCCCTCCTTCCCCTTCTCACCTCTCCGGAGACCGAGTCTGGAGAGGAGAGCTCTCTCTATCTCCTCTATACCTCCCGACACCAGGGGACCCTCTACCGTTCGGGCCAAAAAGGGGTTTCCCCTCCCCTCCCTCACCAGAATATAGGGGTAGGGGAGCCCCATTATCTGGGTGAGAGCCGAGAGAAGGGCCCTCCTCTCCCCTTCGATGAGGAGGTCTCCATACTGGTAACGGAGGACCAGACGGGTCAGGGTGGGATAGAAGGCGGGTCTGTTGAAGACCAGGGCCGAATATCTATCGATCTCCCCCTTGACCTCTCCCCTCAGTAGGGAGTTATCGGTCAGGTCTGCCAGCTGGAGGAGGGCCGCCATCAGTGTGGCGTAGGGATTTCCGTAGAGACCCTCCTCCACCTGGGCGGGGAGCTGGGGCTCCCCCCTTCCCGCATACCATCTCCCCCCCCTGAAGAGGTGTTCCTTGGCCTCTCTGAAGAGCTCCTGGGCCCTCTCCAGATACCTCTTGTCCAGGGAGTAGTTGTAGGCCGTAACGAGGGCCTCCATGAGATAGGCGTAATCCTCCAAGAGGGCCTCCTGGGTCGGCCTCTCCCCCTCCCTGCTCTGGCGGTAGAGTCTCCCCTTGGGAGAGAACCGCTCCAGGAGGAGGTCCAGGGAGGCCAGGGCCTCCTCCCGATAACGGGGATCGATGAGGGAGGCCCTCAACTTGTTGGTGATGTAGAGGGCGTTCCAGGCTGTGATGATCCTCTTCTCCACCTGGGGTGATCCCCTCCGGGAGCGGAGGGTGGCGAGGAGCCGCCTGGTCTTCTGGGTGAGCTTCCCCCGGAGAGGGGTCTCCCCCCCTTCTCCCATCCCTAGGGCCTTCAGCTGGGCAACAGCCTCCCTCCGGCTGTAGTTGTGGTCCATGAGCCAGTGGAGACTCTCATTGTAGTCCAGCAGGTAGTACTCCTCGCTCTTCCTCCCTCCATCTCCACCGATTCCCCAGTAGAGCCCCTCCCCTCCCAGGAGCCTCTCCATAGCCTCCAGGGTCTCCCGAACAACCTGGGCGAAGAGGGGATCGCCACTCACTTTGTAGCCGTAGGTGTAGAGGCCGATGAGCGCCCCGTTGAGAGGGAGGGTCTTCTCAAAGTGGAGGGGGGAGCCCCACTCCTTGGTAGATGAGGTGAAGAACCCCCCCTCAATCCGATCGTAGAGCCCTCCTGTGGCCATGGCCCTCAAGGTCTCTACCGCCATCTCCAAGGCCCTCTCCTCATGGGTCAACTCGTAGATCTCCAGCAGGAGCTCCAGGGTCGAAGGTTGGGGGAGCTTCACCCCCTTGGAGAAGCCGCCATAGCTCCTATCATAGATCTCCTCCAGCTGTTGGACACTCTTCCGGGCAATGGGAATATCCAGATGGACAGGGACATACTGGCGGTTCAGCCTCTCCTCCACCCCTCTCTCAATGGCGGTGGCCCGCTCCTCGATGGCCTCCCTCTCCTCTCTGTAGGCCCGGGCGAGGGTCGAGAGAATTTTCTTGAGCCCCATGCTCCCCTCTCTCTCCCGGGGAGGGAGATAGGTGGCGGCGAAAAAGGGTTTTCCCTCCGGAGTCATGATCACCGTGAGGGGCCACCCCCCACTTCCGTTGTGGATGACCTCATAGACCGTCTGATAGTAGCGATCCCAATCGGGGTGTTCCTCCCTCTCAATTCTGACCGGAATGTACTCCCTCTCCAGTATCTCCACAATCTCCCTATTCTGGAAGGATTCCCGCTCCATAATGGGACACCAGCGACAGGTTCTGTGTCCAATGGTGAGGAAGATGAGCTTCCCCTCCCTCTTGGCCCGTTCTATAACCTCCCTTCCCCAGGGGAGCCAGTGGAGGGAGGGGGCGGGAGTCTCCTTGGAGACCTCCCTCTTTGGGGTCCCGTTCTCCCCCTCTCCCCCAAAGAGGGCGAGGATGAGGGTGACGATGATCATAACCGCTCTATAGCCCATAGAAAAACTCCTTTGCCTCCTCGATGTCCCTTTCGATCTGTCCCTTCAGCTCCCGGAGGGTCTGGAACCGCCGATTCTCCCGGAGGTAGTCGATGAAGGCGACCCTCAACTCTCCCATCTCCCCGGAAGGGGGTTCCAGCAGGTGGCTCTCAATGGAGAAGGAGCCGTCCAGACTCTCCCGCCTCCCGATGAATGTGAGGGAGGGGCGGCCATTGGTGAGGGTGAGATAGACCCCCTCCTTCGGCAGGAGGTAGCGGTCCACCTCCATATTGATGGTGGGGACCAGCTCCCGAGACCCTATTCCCAGACCCCGAACCTGCCTCCCCTCTATTTCGTAGGGCCGCCCGAGGAGTCTATTGGCCCTCTTCACATCTCCCCCTCTGAGGAGTTCCCTAATTGTGCGGGAGTGGACCGGGATACCGTCAACCTTGACCTCATCGACCACCTCCACCTCCCCTCCAAAGAGATGGCGGAGGTCCTCTACAGTCCAGCGACGATCCTTGCCGAAGAGGAAATCGTACCCGACAACAACCCTCTTGAGATTGGGGAGATCCCCCTGGAGAAGGGCGACAAACTCCTCCCCTGTGAGCTCCCGAATCTCCTCCATCTCGTAGAAGAGACAGGGTTTATCGATATACCTGCACCGAGCCCTTCCAGGGGTGAGATCTCCTCCCTTCTCAATGATGACCACTCCGTCCGCCCGTTCAATGAGCTCCCTGTGGCCCCTGTGGACCCCGTCAAAGCCGCCGATAGCGGCAGACTCAATCCTTTCTAAAATGGTAGATCCACTCACGGTTTCCCTCCCTCCCTTCCAGGGAGCTGGGCTCCTTGGCTATGAGGTTCCACCCCATTCTGGCTGTCGCCCTCTCAAACCGCTCCATAGCCCTCTCCACCGCCTCTCCATCCATAACGACCCCCCGTCTATTCCGTTTCACCTCCCTCCCCACCTCAAATTGGGGTTTGAAGAGGAGGATGAGATCTCCCTTGGCAAGTCTGTCGAGATGGGGGAGAATCTTCTCAAGGGAGATGAAGCTCACATCGCAGACCACCAGATCGAAGGGGTCGGCCTCAAACTCCCGTACATCTGTGGATTCCACACTCTCCACCCGCCAATCCTCCCGGAGCCTCCTATGGAGCTGGTCCTTCCCCACATCGAGGGCGACAACCCTCTCCGCCCCCTTCTCCAGGAGGACCTCTGTAAAACCTCCACTGCTGGCCCCCACATCGAGACAGCGGGCCCCCTCAATGAAGGAGTGGTCGATATGGTCCAGATAGCCAGCCAATTTCAGGGCCCCTCGGCTCACATACTCCCTTCCGACAACCTCGACCTCCACCCCCTCTCCCACCTGGAAAGAGGGTTTTCGGACCACCTTTCCCCGAACCGTGACCTCCCCCCTCTTGATGAGCTCCTCCCCCTTGGAGCGGCTCTCCACCAGTCCCCGCTCCACAAGGTAGCGGTCAAGTCTCACGGCTCTCCCCCTCTCCCAGGAGTCTCCAGAGCTCCCGCTCTGGAAGGGTCTCTACCCCCAACTTCTTGGCCCGCTCCAATTTGCTCCCCGGCTCCTCTCCGTAGAAGAGAATATCGGTTCTGGAGGAGAGGGAACTGCTCACCCGGGCCCCAGCCCGCTCCAAGAGTTCCTTTATGGCGGAGCGGGGAAGTCTCATTTTCCCGGTCAGGACCACCACCTTCCCTTTGAGGGGGGACTCTCTCTCCCCCCCTCCCTCTGGCTCCGAAGGCTTGACAATCTCTGCCAGCTTCTCAATCTTCTCCCTGTTAACCTGAATAAACTCCTTGAGGGAGTTGACCATTTCGGGGCCAAACCCCTCTATCTCCAGGAACTCTTGGGGGTCCACCCGGTACCAGGAGATTCCGAACCGGTCACAGAGCTTCTTGCTGGCAACCTCTCCGATATGCTCTATTCCGAGGGCGTTGATGAAGCGCCAGCACTCCCGCCCCCGGACCTGCCGAATCCCCTCTATCAGGTTTCGGGCCCTCTTCTCCTTGAAGCCTGGAAGTTCCAGGAGATCCTCCTCCCGAAGGGAGAAGAGGTCGAGAATATCCCTGACCAGCCCCTTCTCATAGAGGAGCTGGACCGTAGCTTCCCCCAGCCCCGGAATGTCGAGCCCCTCCTTGGAGGCAAAGTACCGTATGGAGTTGACGACCCGGGCGGGACAGCTCAGGTTCTGGCATTTGATGAGGATCCCCTCATCTAAAAGGGGTTGGTGGCAGACCGGGCAGTGGGTCGGAGGCTCCACAGGCCGTTCATCTCCCCGTCGGAACTCCTTGAGGACCTTGGTGATCTCAGGAATGACATCTCCGGCCCGGATCACAATGACCATATCGCCGATCCGGAGATCCTTCCGCTCAATCTCCCTATAGTTGTGGAGGGTCGCCCTCTCGACGGTGACCCCTTCAATCTCCACAGGCTCCAAGAGGGCGACGGGGGTCACCACCCCTGTCCGACCCACCTGGGGGAGAATATCGAGGACCCGGGTCATCTTCTCCACCGCTGGAAATTTGTAGGCCACCATCCAGCGGGGATATTTGACGGTATATCCCAGCAGGTCATGGAGGGGGATCTCATCGACCTTGACCACCATACCGTCCACCATGACCGGGAGGTTCTCCCGCTCCTTCCGGAACAGATTGTAGAGCTCCTCGATCTCCCGAAACCCTTTGCAGAGGGCCCTTTTGAAGGGGCGGCGGAAGCCGAGGGTGTAGATCCACTCCATGAGCCGGTAGAGGGAGGTGTAATTCAAAGTGTTGTACCCAACCCCCCACGGGTAGAAGTAGAGCTTCCGCCGGGCCGTCACCCGAGGATCCAGCTGGCGCAGACTTCCAGCCGCCGCATTGCGAGGATTTGCAAAGGGGCTCTCCCCCCTCTCTCCCCGCTCCTCATTGAGTTTTCTAAACTCCTCGATGGGGATCACAACCTCCCCCCGTATCTCGATGAGGCCTGTGTAGCCGATCTCCAAGGGGATGGAGGGAATGGTCCGGGCATTCTGGGTCACATCTTCTCCCACCTCCCCATCTCCCCGAGTGGCGGCACTCTTCAGAGTTCCCCCTTCGTAGATGAGGTTGAGGCTCGCCCCATCAAACTTGGGCTCCAGATAGAAGAGGAGATCCCTCCTCCCGGCCAGTTTGAAGACCCGCTCCAACCACTCCTCCATCTCGACGGAGTTGAAGACATCTTCCATGGACCACATCTTGGTCAGGTGGCGGACCTTCTTAAACTCTCTGGCCGGTTCCCCTCCGATCCGCTGGGTGGGAGAGGTGGGATCGACCCGATCGGGATGGTCCCGCTCCCACTGGAGGACCTGGTGGTAGAGCCGATCATAGACCTCATCGGGAACTTCGGGGTTGTCGAGAACATAGTAGGCGTAGGCCCACCGCTTCAACTTCTCGACAGCCCTCCTGTAGTCGGTATCATCTCTAATCATGGTGCCCCTTCACGGAAGATGGAAGATCTGGCAGAGGAGCCCCGTCAGGTAGAGGGAGCTGGGGACACTGGGAAGGATGGGGTGGTCGTGGTCCTGGTAGAGGTGTTCCCTGATGACCACCCGCTTCCTGTTGTCCACCGCCCCCTTGAGGATGACCCCCTTCAGATCCTCGATGGTGACATGGTGGGAACAGGAGAAGAGGGCCAGATAGCCCCGATCTCTCACGACCTTCATCCCATTGACGGCCAGATCCTTAAACCCCCTCAAGGCCCCCTCCCGACCGGATCGGGACCTAGTGAAACTGGGAGGGTCGAGGACCACCATATCGAAGAGCTCCTTTCCCCTGATGGAGCGGAGATAGTCAAATACATTGGCCACAATGAACTCCCCCTGGACCCCGTTGAGGGCGAAGTTCTCCCGGGCCTGTTCCAGAGCCCTCCCACTCAGATCGACCAGTCGGACCCGGGCCCCCTTTTTGATGGCGCCGTAGAGGGCAAACCCCCCTGTGTTGCTGAAGCAGTCCAAGAGGGAGCCCCCTTGGGGGAGGAAGGTGGTCACAATCTCCCTGTTCCGCCGCTGATCCAGGTAGTGTCCCGTCTTCTGGGCCCTGAGGGGATCGACCCGAAAGCGGATAGAGTACTCCTCGACAACTCTGGGACCACACTCCCCCACCCTCTCCAGGAAGGGGCGGAACCCCTCTCTCTCGGCATACTTCTCCTCCCCCACAACGACCATACCCCTCGGGGTGTAGAGCTCCTCCAAGGCCCGGACCACAACCTCCTTGAATCTGAGGATACCTGCCGTCGTCAGGTGGACAACCAGCAGATCGTCGTACCGATCCACAATGAGTCCCGGAAGCCCATCTCCTTCGGAGTGGACAATACGGTAGGCGTTGGACGGAATGGAGCTCCTGAGGAGCTGGGCCTCCTTGATCCGCTCCTTGAAGAAGGAGAGGTCGATGGAGACCCTCCTGAAGGAGAGGATACGGAGGGCGATGAGGCTCCCCATGTTGAGGTAGCCTATTCCGAGGAACCTCCCCCTCCCATCGACAACCTCCACCAGCTCCCCGGCAGGGAGATCTCCCCCCTCCACAATCTCTCCCCTATAGACCCAGGGAAAGAAGCTTCTCAGAAGTCTGACAGCCTTGGGACTCACGACAACCTTTTTCACAGGACCCCCCGTATCGCCCTATCGACAGCTATCGCCTGTCTATGCTCGTAGACATCGTGACAGCGGATAATGGAGGCCCCCCGACTGATGGCGTAGAGGTGGATCGCCAAGGTTCCCCCCAGCCGCTCTTCCACCCGGCTCCTGTGGATTTTGTCGATCATCGACTTCCGACTGGCCCCCACTAGAACTTCATAGCCAAACTTTCTGAACTCCTCTAGATCCCTGAGGAGGAGGAGATTGTCCTCCAACCTCTTCCCGAAGCCGATTCCTGGGTCCAGAATGATCCTCTCTATCCCGAACCCCTTGGCCCGCTCAATCCGCTCCTGGAAGAAGCGGCTCACCTCCCAGACCACATGGTCATAATGGGGGTTCTCCTGCATCGTCTCGGGCCTCCCCTGCATATGCATGAGGACCACGGTGGCCCCGTGGTAGGCGGCCACCTCCGCCGTCTTTCTGTCGCTGAGGGCTGTGATGTCGTTGAGAATCTGGAACCCCCTCTCCAGGGCGTAGGCCGCCACCCGAGGACGGTAGGTGTCGATACTGAAGATAACCCTCTCGGTCAGTCGGAGCCGGGCCACCTCATCGATAATCGGCCTCACCCGCTCAAGCTCCTCCTCCTCGGAGATCTCCCGACTCCCGGGCCGGCTACTCATTCCCCCAATATCGATGATGTCGGCTCCCTCCTCCACCATTCTCTCTATGGCCTCCACCCCTCTCTCTCCCATGAAGCGGCTCCCGGGGTAGAAACTATCTGCTGTAGCGTTGATAATCCCCATGATCTTCACCGGAAACCGCTCCATATGGAGATAGCGGGAGAGTTCCTGGGCCAACCCTTTGAGTCCGAAGGGTTGGGCCCTCTCCTTTTCGATGAGCCGTTCCAGCTCCCGCTCCGTCACGATGAGGAGGGCCTCCACCTCCTTCTCGGAACAGGTCACAGTTCCCCGGGGGACAGCCAGATCCCCTCCGACGCTGAGGGCATCCTGTTTGAGAATGTTGGCGGCACCCGGAACCATACCCCGAATGGAGAAGAGGTGGAGTCTCCCCTTTTTTCGGAGAATCTCCCTCCCCCCCTTCTCCACGCCGAGCCGTTTCAGATGGTCCTGGAGCTCTTCTAAACCGACTTTGACTACCTGCATTTTCCCCTCTTCTGGGCCTCTAGAATGGTGAGTCCCGCTGTGATGATAATGGTGGCCGGATTGCCGTTGAGGGCTGTGAGACGGAGGGCACGGGAGAGGATCTCCAGCTCCTCCTCTCCAAAGTGACACCCCTCCTCCACAGCCTTCCGAAAGAGGGCGGAGAGGAGCCCCTGAACCTCCCTCCGGGAGGCCTTCCTATACTCCCGGGCCAATCTGTAGAGCTCCTGGAGGTTGAACTCCCCCAGTTCGGGGACCTCCACCCTCCGACAACCCATCCTCTCTACAGGGAGACGGGAGAGAATGGTGGGGAGGAAGGTTGAGGGGCTCGGGGCCGCCAGGAGGAAGGTCACCCCCTCCGGGGGTTCCTCCAAAATCTTCAGGAGGGCGTTCTGGGCGTAGATGTTGTAGGTGGTGGCCAAGAGGGCGATCACCCTCCCCCCTTTCGGGGCGATATAGGCCTCCCGGACCACCTCTTTGGCATCGTCGATCCTGAACTCCTCTCTCTCCAGGAGGGAGAGTCTCTCCCTCCCCACCTCCTCCAAGAGCTCCTCCTTGAGATTCTGAAAATCATCTGTAATGACTATCCTACTCCTCATAGAAAGAGTACCTCCCCAAACATGGCGGCGTTGAGACTCCTATCGAAGAGTTTGAAGAGCTGGATCAGCTTAATATCGAGGAGATCGTCGTCGCTGGAGAGGGTAAAGCTGTTCTGGAGGTTCTCGTCGAGAATCCAGAGGAGGCTATCCCCCCTCCATCGGGCTATATCGATATAGGGGGGGGTGGCCCGCCCCACATACCAGAGGAAGAAGCGGTCGTCGAAGGAGATGGAGAACATGTCGAAGAGGAGCTCTATATCCTGGGATCCCTTGACAGAGTCGAGATAGGGGGTAATCTCCCTCAGGTTGTAGAGGGGGATGAAGGGGCGGTTCTTGAGGGGGCCGTTGATTGAGGAGACAATATACTCCCCAAACCAGCGGCGGTCGTTATCGGTCAGGAGCAAGATGGTGGAGCCCGCCAAAATCCGCTGGATCGCATCGGCAACCAGGGGGATCCACTCATACCTCCGTTCCTCCAGCCAGTTCATCATTCCTCTGCCATCTCTGATCGCCTCCAGTGTCCACTGGTCGAACCGTTTCATCTATCCAGTTCATAGGCACTGTGGAGGGCTCTCACCGCCAGTTCACTATACTTCTCATCTATGACCATGGAGATCTTGATCTCGCTGGTGCTGATCATCTCAATATTGATATTCTCCTGAGCCATGGTCTCGAAGGCCTTGCTGGCCACGCCGCTATGGGACTTCATGCCGACCCCGACAATACTCACCTTGGCCACATGGGGGTCGTAGTCGATACTCTCATACTCCTCCTTGAAGCGGTCCATCACCTGCCGGACCAGCTCCAACTCATTCTCCGGAACTGTAAAATCGAGGTTGGTCTTCCCATCCTGTCCGATGGTCTGGACAATCATGTCGACATTAATATTCTCCTGGGCTAGGGCTTTGAAGATCTCCGCCGCTATGCCGGGGCGGTCCTTGACTCCCCGGAGACTGACCCGGGCCTGGTTTCTGTCCAGGGCTATTCCGCTGACCAGTGGCTTCTCCATGATCTCCTCTTCCTTTGTGATGATGGTACCGGGAACATCTTTGAATGTACTCTTCGCCTCAATGACAACCCCCAACTTTTTGGCCAGCTCCACACTCCTATTCTGGAGGACCTTGGCTCCGAGGCTGGCCAGCTCCAACATCTCGTCGTAGCTGATCTTCTCCAACTTCTTGGCTTTAGGCTCTATTCGGGGATCGGTGGTATAGACCCCGTCCACATCGGAGTAGATCTCACACTTGTCGGCCCCTAGGGCCCCCGCAATGGCCACAGCTGTGAGATCGCTCCCTCCCCGTCCCAGGGTGGTCACCTCTCCATCGGCTGTGATCCCCTGGAAGCCGGCGACCACCACAATCTTCCCCTCATCCAGGGCCCTCCTCATCGGTGCAGGGTCGATCTTCTCAATCCTCGCCGTAGTGTGGGAGCTATCTGTCACTATCCCCGCCTGCCTCCCCGTCATGGCTACCGTGGGGTAGCCCATCTCATTGAGGGCGATACTCAGGAGGGCCGAAGTCACCCGCTCTCCACTGCTCAAGAGGAGGTCCATATCCCTCTTACTGGGGGTCTTGCTGAAATGTTTCGCCCACTCAATGAGTTTGTTGGTCTCGCCACTCATGGCGGAGACCACGACGACCACATCGTTTCCCGCCTCCTTGGTCTTGGCCACCTTTCTCGCCACATGGGCAATCCGATCCAGATCGCCCACGCTGGTTCCGCCATACTTCTGGACAATGAGCATCAGAAATACCCCTCCCTTTTAAAATACTCAAGGACCTTTTTGTAAACGGGTCTCTTGAAGAAGGTGACATATTTGAAGAGATCGTTATAGGAGACAAATCTATAGTCGCTGAACTCCGGCTCCTTGGTCTGGAGGTCGATCTTGGCCCCAGGTTTCAGTTTGACCAGAAAATATTTCTGCCTCTGGCCGTCGTAGGGGTACATCTTCTGGGCGATTGTCTTGGGAAAGTCGTAGCTCACCCAGTCCGGATATTCGGCTATGATCTCCACCTCATCGGTCCCAATCTCCTCCCTCAGTTCCCGGAGGAGCGCCTCCCTCGGATTCTCCCCCTCATCGATCCCCCCCTGGGGAAATTGCCATGAGTCCGCTACATCACTGCGCTGGGCAATGAAGAACTCCACCTTTTTCGGGTAGCTGGACGAGAGGACAATGGCCGCAACATTGGGTCTATATCTCTTCATCAATGTCCTCTTAAGCCTTTAGATTAGTGGAGTATAATACCCAACTTCGATTTAAAAAAGGATAAAGAGATGCTCCTCTATATCCACATCCCCTTCTGTGAGACCAGGTGTCCCTACTGCGCCTTCAACTCCTTCACCTCTCTCTCCCTCAAGGAGCCCTATCTTGAGGGGCTCCTGAAACAGCTGGAGTTCGAGCTGGAGGGGGTGGAGGAGCTGGAGACCATCTACATCGGCGGAGGGACCCCTTCCACCCTGACGGTGGGGGAGCTGGAGAGGCTCTTCTCCCTCCTGGAGCCCCTCCTCTCTCCGGAGTCCGAGATCACCATAGAGGCCAATCCGACAGCAACCAGAGAGTGGATAGAGGGGGCCGCCCTCTTCGCCAACAGAATCAGTTTTGGGGTCCAGAGCTTCAACAGGGAGAAGCTCCGCTTCCTCGGGAGGAACCATACTCCCAAGGAGGCTGTGGAGAAGGTGGAGTGGGCTGTCCAGGCCGGTTTCAAGAGGATCAGTATCGACCTCATCTACGGCTGTAGCTGTGATACCCCCTCCCTCCTGGAGGAGGATATAGCCCGGGCCCTCTCCCTCCCCATCGACCATATCTCCGCCTACGCCCTCACCCTGGAGGAGGGGACCCCCTTCTGGGGAGACCACTCCAAGATAAATCCCGATGAGGAGCTGGGGTATACTGTTCGGGAGCTCATAGGGGAAAAACTGGAGCAGTATGAGGTCTCCAACTTTGGAAATCCGTCGATCCACAACCTCGGTTACTGGGAGCTCAAGGAGTATATCGCCCACCCCCTGGAGAGGAGGGTGGAGATCCTCACCCAGGAGGAGTTGAGGACCGAGAGGCTCTTTCTGGGGTTGAGGAGCAGGGTCGGGGTCGATCTCCATCTGCTCGATAGAGAGAGGGTCCAGCTCCTCCTGGAGGAGGGGAAGGTACGGCTGGAGAACGGGAGGGTCTATGCCACCAACTACTTCCTGGCAGATGAGTTAGCCCTCTTCCTCCTCTGATTTATCCATTTGTAATGGCTTTTAATGTAGAATAGGGGCTAAATTCTCCAAGGGGCGACAATGTTTGGAATGGGTTTCACCGAGATACTGATGATCGCCATTGTGGCCATCATCTTCTTGGGTCCCGAGAAACTGCCCAAGTTTCTAGTGGACATAGCCAAATTTTTCAAGGGGATCAAGAGGGCCATCAACGAGGCCAAGAGCAATATTGAGAGGGAGGTGGAGATCAGTGAACTCAAGGAGGAGGCCCTCAGCTACAGGGAGAAGTTCAGGAGCATCTCCGACGATGTGGCCTCCATCAGGGCGGAGCTAGAGGAGGATTCTCTCCAGGAGGCTCGGGAGATCAAGAGGGCGACGGAGGAGCCCAAACGGGAGGTTGTCCACTTCAAGAAGAAGAGCGAGAAAAAGGACGGGATCGATGTTTGAGGAGTTGAAACCCCATCTGGAGGAGCTGAGGAGGAGGCTCATCATCTCCATAGCGACTCTCTTCGTCATGTTCATCATCTCCTTCGGCTTCTGGGAATACATTCTGGACTGGATGTTGGTCCCCCTCAAGGAGGCCCTCCCTCCAGGGAGCAATGTGATCTTTACCAGAGTTGGGGAGGCCTTCTTCACAGCCCTCAAGGTCTCTTTCTTCACCGCCATCATCTTCTCCCTCCCCATCATCTTCTGGCAACTCTGGCTCTTTGTGGCTCCGGGGCTCTATGAACATGAGAAGCGCTTCGTCCTCCCCTTTGTCCTCAGCGCCACAGCCATGTTCATTGGGGGGGCCCTCTTCGCCTACTACATCGTCTTCCCCTTCGGCTTCAGCTACCTCATCAACTTTGGGAGCCAGCTCTTTACAGCCATGCCCAGTATCGGAGAGTATGTGGGCTTCTTCACAAAGTTGATGTTCGGCTTCGGCATCGCCTTTGAGCTTCCGGTCATCACCTTCTTCCTGGCCACCCTGGGGCTGGTGACCGACAGGACCCTCAAGGAGTTCTTCAAATATGCGATCATCATCATCTTCGCCCTGGCCGCCCTCCTGACGCCCCCCGATGTTCTCAGTCAGCTCCTCATGGCAGGCCCCCTGATCATTCTCTACGGGGTCTCCATCTTGATCGCCCGCCTCATCAATCCGGAGAGTGACGGTGAAGAAGAGCCGGC
The DNA here is from genome assembly GCA_013153715.1 of Campylobacterota bacterium. Classification (GTDB taxonomy): domain Bacteria; phylum Campylobacterota; class Campylobacteria; order Campylobacterales; family Nitratiruptoraceae; genus Nitratiruptor. Next base: position 45,143 of record JAADDW010000029.1, read on the forward strand.
TCGACCCGACGAAGACCAGTAGTTACAACTATCGGCTCCCCAAGGAGCTCATCGCCAGAGAGCCTGTAGTTCCCGCTGACAGGGCCCGTCTCCTGGTCTATAGGCGGAAGAGTGGGGAGGTCTCCCACCACACCTTCCAAGATCTCCCCGACCTCATCCCCGAAGGGAGCTCCCTCATCTTCAACGATACCAAGGTCATCAAGGCCCGTCTCTTTGGAAAGAAGAGGAGCGGAGGGAGGATAGAGCTCCTCCTCAACCGCCCCCTCCCCCAAGGGGGGTACTCGGTCTTCATCAGGGGGAGGGTTCGGGTTGGGACGAGACTCCTCTTCCCCATGGGATTGGAGGGAGAGGTTGTAGCCCTCCAACCCGACGGGAGTAGGGTTGTCCGCTTCTTCAGAGAGGGAGAGGAGCTAGATTTCCAGAGCCTCGTCCCCCTCCTCGACGAGATCGGCCATATCCCCCTCCCCCCCTATATCGACAGGGAAGAGCGGCCAGACGATCTCCTCCACTACCAATCTCCCCTGGCCAGGGAGGCGGGAGCCGTTGCGGCCCCGACAGCCTCCCTCCACTTCACCCCCCAACTTCTGGAGAGACTCCGGAAGCGGTTCACCATCGAGACTATAACCCTCCATGTGGGGGCCGGAACATTTAAACCTGTAGAGGTC
>JAADDW010000002.1 GCA_013153715.1 Campylobacterota bacterium
AGAGGCTCATCTCCCTCATCCAGGGGCGTATTCCGCCAAATGCCCACTCGGTCATCAACGGAATAGAGTGGGCCTTCAGCATCGCCAACATGAGTGAGATATACAGAAACCTCCAGCGGCTGGCCACCCACCTCCACTACTTCGAGGAGAGCGAAGATAGGGTGATCTCCTTTCTGGCCCCCCGTTTCAAAGAGTTTGTCAGACGGCTCAACAAAAGGAGCCTCGGGGAGTTCCAGTTCGCCCTAGCCCAATTCTTCAGTGAGCGGGAGAATAGCGCCCTAGGATATGTGGCCCTTGCCGAGGCCATTGTGACCAAGATAGGGGAGAAGTGGGGACTCGATGAGAAGGCCCTCCAAGATCAGAAGGAGCGGGAGAAGATTAAGGAGTGGATCAGAGGGGGATTTGCCAGGGAATTCCCCAGCTCCCATCCGAGGAGACAATTGGCCACCCTCTACAGCAAGGTCGGCACTATCCGTAACAACATCTGCCACCAGCTGGAGAACAGCAAAAATGCCAAACATGATGTTGAAAATCTCCCCCACTACCTCCAGAAGGCTCGGAAGCTCATGGGAGAGGTGGTCTGAGGGAGTTCTCCTCACGGCTCGTAGTGGAGAATGACCGGTTCCGAGTAGTTGGGGACATTGTCATAGGTGAAGAGGGCGTAGTATTTGGCGATCTTGGTATTGCCGAAGTTGTCGTAGGTGTACTCATCTTTACCGGCATAGATTTTGACCCCGTCGTAGGGGTTCTTGGGGGGGTGGAACCGGTTACGGACCACAAAGGTCCCGACAAAATCGGGATCCTTGGGGTTCTTCCAGGTCAGTTTGACCATCCCCTTCTCGATGGTCGCCTTCACACCGCTCACCTGTCCCACAGGGGCTTTACGCCTCTTGATATATTTGGTGGTCAGCTTGACCGATTTGGGGTGGAATTCGACCAGATGGTTCTTTGTGGCCGACGCCTTGGTGGGGCGGATCAGAAAGCCCACCCGCCTTCCCGCTTCGTGGGCATTCTCCAACTCAATTCTGCTGGCTGTGTCGAAGAGGAAAAAGTGTTTCTGCTCCTTCTGGAGCTCCTCTTCACTCACCTCGTAGTCGATGTAGCTAATGGCCTCCCGCCGTTCGATCTGGTCGTAGCTGGGTTCTGTAGGGTCGATGAACTCAATGAGATACCGGATATCCTCGCCGCTCCGCTTTATCGGCCTATTGACCAACTCTATGAAGGCCTCGGTGATGACGGTCAGATCGGCTTCGGGAAGGGCTTGGAGATCGAACTCCATATAGCCATAGACCACATCCCCATCTCTATCGAACCCCGTCTTGAGGAGACCACTCTCCACCTTCTCCTTGGAGATGGTCTTCAGGATCAGGGGCTCTATATCGAGCTGGGCCGATGGGATTGTATATTTGATGTCCAGATGGGGGCGGTAGTGGATCCCCCCTCCGTAGGGCCCGTAACCGATGTCGAACATCATCATCTGGCTATCGGCACCCAGGGGGAGCTCCTTGGGTCCCTGCATTCGGAAGAGGACCACCCCCTTCTCGATCTGCCGTTCCAGGAGCCGCCGCTCATACTCGTTGAGCTCCCAGGTCTTCCAGATCCCCTGGGTCAGCTGTTGGGATGGAATGGTGTCCCCCAAAGTCTGGATCACCTTGGCCTGGTCGATCTGTTGGAAGGAGGCCAGATCCTCCACCTCCTCGATCATACTGAGGGACCACTCCCCAAACTTCTCGATCTTCACATTGACCCTGTTGAGGGGGTAGAGGCTGATTCGGGCCTCCTTGATAATGGCGTTGGGGGGGAGGTTGGTGAGTCTGAACCCCATGACCCCGTAGCTCACACCCAACCTCTTATTGACCCCGACGAAGAGGGAGTTTTTCCCAAAGTGTTCCGGGTTCTTGGTGGACTTTTCTGCCACATAGCCGATCTCCTGGGGATAGGGGAAGATGCTCCGGAAAAATTCGTCCCGCTCCAGCTGGGTCATCACCTTGACCTGGGGAGCAAATCCCCCCTTGTGGCGGGTCACCATATCGACGGGACGGATATAGTAGAAGTAGAGTTTTCCCGAAGCCCTGTCCCGATCCTGGAAGGTGAGCCTCTTGGTCGTTCCGATGAGGGAGGGCTCCCGACACGCCTCCTTGTGGCGGCTGTTCCTGTAGATCTCAAAATAGACATGGGGATAGCGGGCGAGATCGTACTCCCAACTCAGCTGGACACAGTTGCTTCCGATCTCCTGGAGGGTGAAATTCTCCACCCTGGGAGGGCTGTTTTTAGCGTAGTTGTGGGCCTCCCCTAGGGCGTAGAGGAGGGCCGGAATGTTCTCGTCGATGCTCTCACTCATATTCTGGAGGTAGTCCGGAATGTTCCTGGTCCCCACCTCGACGACGGCGGCCAGAATACCCTTGGAGTAGTAGTACTCCCGCCCACTGCCGCTAATCAGCTTTGCGGGAGGCTTTCCCCGATGGATCCCATACTTCCGCCCCGTCACTTTGTGGATCTCGTAGTTCATATTGGCGCAGAGGACATTGAGGTCGGTCCCATCGATCTCCGCCTCATGGTTGAATTTGTGGGCTGGGAAGAAGACATTGCCTTGGGAGTGGTAGTCCAAGGCGATGGTGATGTTGGGGTGGCTATCGACAAACTCCTTAATGGCCCGGGTCTCCGGTTCGCTGAAGGGCTCCGGCCCCCCGTAGACATTACTCTTGGGGTCGTTGCTCTTCACCCAGCCGACGCCAAAGTTCCTGTTGAGATCGACCCCGTAGCTCCCGTCAGGGTTCTTCCGCCTATTCTTCCTCCAGAAGGAGTAGTGGAGCCGACTATACTCGAAGCCGTCGGGATTGAGAACGGGAACGATGTAGAGGGTGTTCTTGGAGAGGGCCTCGATGACCCTCGGATCGCTCTGGTGGTTGGTCAGGAGGTAGTCGATGAAGGCCAGGGCCAACTCGTTGCCAATCCACTCCCGAGCATGGATCGTCCCTGTGTAGAGGAGGGCCGGCTTGAGGTCGGCAAACTCCACATTGAGGCTGACGGTGGCCAGGACGATGGGACGGCCCTCCCAGGTCTCACCGATCGACTGGATTTTGATGAGGTGGGGGTACTCTTTGACCCGCTCCTCAAGGATTGTGAGTGTATCCCGATAAGATCTATACCGATGTTTCAATCTCTCCCTTTTTCTCTCGATTTCTCTTGAAGGTCTCCCACCCCTCTAGGAGTTTCTGGAGCCTCTTCTCCTTGATCCCCTTAATCTCCAGAAGGGCTTCTGGCTGGTGTTCCAGGTTGTAGGCGATATTGAAGAGATCGATCTGCTTGGTGATCTTCTTGGCCCTCTTCTCCCCGAGAACTCCGGCGAGGAACTGCCAGAGCTCCTCTTCGGTGTAGGGGAGCTCCTCTTCCTCGCTGGGCTCCTCGAAGGTGTGCTCCTCGCCCCCCTCTGTTCCCTGGGGGGCTGGCTGGGCCCAGAACCCTCTGCACCTGTGGCTGAAATCCCACTCCTCACTGGGCCACTCCTCAAAATCCCTCTCCTTGACGGCCTCCATGGGGTACTGTTCGTCCAGCTCCCAGATTTTGTGGACGGCCCCCTCCTCATCGACTTTCTGGCGGTGGAGGAAGATGGCTCCGTCGTAACTGGGGGTATAGCGGCCAAAGGTGATATACCGCATCGTCCTCAAGAGGGAGCTGTCGATCTTGCCCAGCTCCTCCCAGTTGTAGATGGGGATATTGGGTTTGGGGAAGCGCCCCTCACTGAGGAGCCACATCAGATACTGGCCGATCCAGTCCCGAATGTAGGGGAAGGCCGCAAAGGCTGTAGCACATTCGAGAATACGGTACTCTCCATCTTTCCCGACAGCTATGTCGCAGGCCCAATATTCGGCGTTTGCCGCCTTACTCACCTTGACGGCCAGATCGAGGACCCCCTTGGGAACATCCATGTAGTCCATGCTCCCCCCCTGGCTGGTATTGGTGAGCCAGTGGCCCTCGGGAGGCCTCCTCCAGAAGGCGCAGACCGGCTTGTGGCCGATGAGCATAACCCGAATGTCGGCCTCCATGGGAACAAAATCTTGGACATAGATGGGGCAGTATCTCCTGGAGGTCAGGAGCTCCTCGGCCTCCTGGAAGCTATCAACCTTGTGGACATAGTACCCCCCGTAATTGCTGGGGCCGTAGCTCCGCTTGATGATCTTGGGGTAGCTGGTCTTCCGGAGGAACTCCATCCCCTCCTCCCTGTCGTAGAAGATGTAGGTCTTGGGGACAGGAATGTTGTACTTCCAGCAGAAGCGGGTCACATTCTCCTTGGATTTGTTGGCAAACTGGCTGTCCAGACTGGGAATGAACCGGACATGGGGGAGCTCCCGGGCTATCCTCCGGAATGTCTCGTAGGCTGTGGCCGGGATATTCCCGATGAGGACATCGATCTTCTTCCTCTTGACCTCCCTGATGAACCGCTCCTCATCCCCTTTCCAGTGGTAGACAACACTCTCGATCTTGTCGGGCCACCCCCGAAAGTTGGAGCGGTCGAAGAAACGGAGGACATAGTCCATGTAGAGGAGACCTATCTTTGGAAGTCGTTTACCCATTTTTCACCTTTCTATCTATGAGTTCTGCTATCTTCTGAACCTTCTTCTCATTGAAATTCAACCCCATCGCCTCCTGTTCCGGTGTGGCGAAGGCCGGGATACCATTGATCTCCAGGACAACATACTCCTCCCGCTCCCGATCGTAGATAATATCGACTCCGGCGATCTCTATCCCGATGGCCGCCGCCGCCCGCTGGGCCAGTCGGATCACCTCATCCCCACAGTCGTCCCGGAGGATAACACTCCCGCCGCTGGTCACATTGGTCCGCCAATCTCCCTCCCGAGCCTTCCGCCCGTAGCAGGCGATAAACTCCCCATCGACTAGATCGACTCTGAAGTCGCTTCCGTCGTAGTCGATGAACCTCTCAATGTAGAAGAACCGGAGATCGGTCTGGTTCAAAAATGGGAGAATCATATCCAATTTATCTTTACTATCGACCAGGGCCATACCGATACCACCCCAGCCATCGACGGTCTTGAAGACCGCCTTCCCCCACTCCAAGACCTTGGCCCGAATGGTCTCCACATCTTCCCGATGGCAGAGGAAGTAGTCGGCCGTCCTGATCCCTGCCGACCTCAGGAGATCGTTGGTCTTAAACTTATCCTCGCTGATCCGAAAGGCGTCGAAGTTGTTGATACAGGGGATATGGCGGTCCAGCTGTTCATACATATAGACCTGATAGACCGTCTGTTCCCCGGCATTGTAGCTGAAGAAGATGTCCAACTCATCATAGAGGTTGACCCCGTTGAAGAGCATCTTCCCACTCTCAGCCACAGCGTACCGAAGGTTGAGACCTGTAGTGGAGCTGTGGCCCATCTCCCTCAGGAGCTGGACCAGTCTCGCTTCGATCCGATCCCCACCTCCGTTCTGGTAGATCCAGAGTCCCACATGCGCCATAGGAGTCCTTTAAGAGTTCATTTTCTATAATTAGAATGGTACAAAAAAAGGTGTGAAAAAAAAAGTGGAAAAGGGGTTCCATGGAGTACGATTTTAGTGAACTGGCCGAGGTGATCAGGATCAACTCCTATACCAAAAATGTGGAGGGGGTCAACAGAGTTGGAGAGCTCTTCCGGGAGAAGCTGGAGGAGCTAGGGTACGACTGTGAAAAGATTAGGAGCGAGATCTACGGGGACCACCTCTACTTCCACGCCCCATCTACCAGGGAAGGGAAGGGGAGGATCCTCCTCCTGGGCCACCTCGATACGGTCTTCCCCCCGGGAACCTTCGAAGAGTTCAGGGAGGATGGAGAGTGGATCTACGGCCCCGGGGTCTGCGATATGAAGGGGGGGATCATGGTCATGGTGGAGGCCCTCAGGACCCTTCCAGAGATTGCCAATATCGATATTCTTCTGGTCAGCGACGAGGAGATCGGGAGTGACGATTCCCGGGTCCACACCAGACGGATCGCCGGGGAGTATGACTACACCCTGGTCTTCGAGGCGGCAGGCCCCCACGGAGAGGTTGTGACGGGACGCAAGGGGATAGGAACCTTCTATATCGACATCGATGGGAGGGCGGCCCACGCTGGAAACAACTATAGGGATGGGATCGACGCCAACGCCGAGCTGGCCCACAAACTCCTCTCCCTGGTCAACCTTACCGATGTGGAGGAGGGGACCACCGTCAATGTGGGGAAGATTGAAGGGGGAATAGGGGCCAACACAATCAGTCCCCACGCCCACATGGTCTTTGAGGCCCGTTTCACCAAGGCGTCAGAGAGAGATCGGGTCCTCCAATCTATCAACCAGATCGTTAATACCCCCTTCATTCCTGGGACGAAGGCCACCCTCCGGGGAGGGTTGCAACGGGATGTTATGGAAGAGAATAGGGCCCAGAGGGAGTTTCTCAAACTCTTGGAAGAGTGGAGTGGAAAGACAATTCCTACAGAACGGAGGGGAGGGGGGAGTGATGCCAACATAGCCGCCAGCGCCGGTTCTACCACCTTAGATGGATTTGGTCCCTACGGAGATGGAGACCATACAATCCATGAGAGGGCGAGTAAGAGGAGCTACATGGATAGAATAGAGTTGGTGAGTTCCATATTCAGAGGCTTTCTCGCCCACCAACCTAGCGGCCGTTCCACTTCTTCCTGAGCTCCTTCTGCCTCTCCAGAAACCGTTTGATGAGGGCTCCTGTATTGAAGCCCAGCCGCTCCAAGGTCTTCTCCTCGTCGAGGCCGGCCCCCTTGGCCGCCGAACGGGCAACCGACTCGCTCTCCAAAATCAGGTTGAGGTCGATGTGGCGCCGGTGGAGGTAGTTGAAGAGCCGCCGAACCTCCCACTCCTCAAAATCTCTGGAGGCCAGCATGGAGGAGAAGAGTCTGTACTGCTCCCTCCGCCTCTGGAACCGCATATACCAGAGGGCGAAGAGGGTGATGAGGGCGATCCCCCCCAGGATGAGGAGGGCCACCTTGAGCTCTGCCGTCAAAATCGGTCCACTGTGGAATTTGAAGAGTGTTGTCTCCATCTGTTACAACCTGTATCCCATCTCTTGCGCTACTTCCCGAATATGCTCCAATCTCTTCTCAATGGGTGGGTGGGAGGAGAAGAGATCGAGGAAACCGACAATTCCAAAGGCCTTCATATCGCTGGGGAGGGCCACCTCCTCCTTCGGGATCTGACCCAGCTTGGCCAGGGCGTAGTAGATCCCCTGGGGTCCATCGAGTCTGACAGCCCCTTCGTCGGCCTTGAACTCCCTATATCGGCTGAACCACATGGCCAACATTGTGGCGAAGATGGTCAAGACCATCTCCAAGACGAAGCTGATGGCCATGTAGGCAAAGGGGGAGGGGTTCCCCTCCTCATCTTTGGGGGCGAGAATGTTGGCCAGGAGCCGTGAGAAGAAGAAGACAAAGGTGTTGAGAACCCCTTGGAGGAGGGCCATAGTCACCATGTCCCCATGTTTGATATGGCTGATCTCATGGGCCAGGACCCCTTCCACCTCCTTCTCGTCCATGAGTTCAAAGAGGGAGGTGGAGACAGCCACCAGGGCGTTATCCCTGTTCCACCCTGTGGCAAAGGCGTTTGGGGGACCCTCGAAGATCCCGACCTCCGGCATTCCTATTCCGGCCTCCCGGGCCAACTTCGCCACAGTATCGACCAGCCACCGCTCCATCTCATTTCTCGGCTCCTCTATAATTTCGACCCCCATCTGCATCTTGGCCATCCACTTGGAGAGGAAGAGGCTGATGAGGGAGCCGCTGAAGCCGATGATGAAGGAGAGGACCAGGAGTCCACTCACCGTATTCTGATCGATCCGGAGCCCGAAGAAGTGCTCCAGAACGAAGATGGTCAGGTAGATAGAGGCCATAACGGCCAGGTTCATCAAGATAAAGAGAACAATACCCATAAACTCCTCCTTTTATCCCTGTGTTCTGGAGCCTTTATAGCACATTTTGGTTACCGGAGAGCTCCTACTTCTCTAGAGATTTTCCCCCAGGGGGACCCTTTCGGTGAGGAAGAGGGCGATCCCCTTCTCGTAGTAGGCGGCCTCGTTGATGAAGACGGGGAAGGCCGGTTCTCCCCCGTACTCCACTACCTCCCCTCTGAAATCGATGAAGAGGGGATCTCCGGGACGGAGGATCCCGTAATCCCTCCCCTGGAGCTCTGGGTGAACCATACCGGCCAGTTCTCCCCCCTCCTTCCGGGGAAAATCGATTTTCTGAGTAATATTGTAACAGCTTATACCTCTTCTCCCCTCTACCTCTCCCCTATCCAGGAGCTGGAGGGCCTTGAGGACCACCCTTCTAGTCTTGAAGAAGAGATCGGCATGGAGGACCCCTTGGGGAACGGGGCCGACTTCGATGGTGAGGGAGTGGGGGACCAGGGAGTTAATGAAAGCCCCCTCTTGGCTCCCCAACCAGCGGAGAACCTTGATAGAGCTATCCCAGCCGACCAGCTCCGCCGCCATATTGAGGCTCAGCCGATCCCCACTGCTCACTACAAGGGTGACACCCATATTGGCCGTAGTTGTATGGAGATCTATGAGGAAATCGATCCCCGCCAACCTCTCGGCAATGACCTTTGCCCTCTCATACTCATAGATAGGGGTATCGACCTCCAACATCTCCCTATCAAAGGAGCGGTTGAGGTCCCGATCCACATAGCGGCGGCAGAGGTCGATAGCCTTGGGATTGGCCAGGAGGTAGTCGATGGAGAGGTTGGGAAAGGAGAGTCCCTCCTCCTTGAGAGATCTGACCAGGTAGATACCGAGTAGCTCATTGCCGTGGACACCTCCGCTTATGACGAGCCGCATTACTCACCCCCTAAAGCTCCTCCTATTCCCCCTCTCCCCTCTGGGAGAGAGTATCCCCCATTATCGGCAGATCTTCCCTATCTATGAATCCCGGGGAGAAGCGGAGGGGGAGGTTCTCCGGGCCAGGAGCCACCTCTCCAGAATCTTCTGGGCCGCTATGCTGTCCAATCTCCCGTCCCGCCTGTGGCGGAAGACCCCTTTGGTGCTCTCTCTGGCCTCCCGGGAGGTAAAGCTCTCATCGATATACTCCACCTCACCATCAAAATCCAGGAGTCCGACGAAGTGGCGGATCCGTCTCTCCATCTCCTCCTGACTCTTCCCCCCTTCCGGAATCCCGACAACCAGTCTCTCCACCTCCCACTCCTTCAAAAAGCGGCTGAGATCTCTGGCCGCCTGATCCCTATTCCTCCGTATAATGGGGTTTTGGGGTATCGGTACACCTCCCAGGAGAAGTGCGACACCGATCCGCTTCAGCCCCACATCGACTCCGGCCACTCTACTTTCCAAGGCAGAACTCCCCAAACATCTTGTCTAAAAGTTCGCTGGTAGCCATCGGCCTACTGATGGAACCGATGAGATCTATAGCCCTGTTGAGGTGGAAGGCGAATATCTCCAGCTCCCCCTCCTCCAGGGGAGAGAAGGAGGCTTCTATCTCCTCCAGAGCCTCCCGAACCCCCTCGATCTGGCGGGTCGAGATGAGGATCACCTCCTCCCTCCCCCCATATCTGTCGAGCCGCTCCTCGATCCTCTCTATGAGGGGGGTAATATCCTCCTGGACGCTGATCTCCACCAGGTCCAACCCTTCCAGCTCCTCTCTCTCCAATCTGATCCCGAGGTCGATCTTGTTGATGACGGCGATACTCTCCTTCCCCTTCTCCTTCAGGAGCCCAATGATCTCCCTATCCTCTGGGGTGAGGGGGGTACTCCCGTCAAAGAGGGCGAGGACTAGATCGCTCTCCTCCACAGCCTTCAGGGATCTCTCTATTCCCACCTGTTCGATCTGATCCTTGGCCTCTCGGATCCCTGCCGTATCGATAATTCTGACCAGGTGGCTCCCGATGCGGATCTCCTCTTCGATAGTATCCCTTGTAGTTCCCGCCACATCACTCACAATGGCCCTCTCGTAGGCCACCATCTTGTTGAGGAGGGAGCTCTTCCCCGTATTGGGTCTTCCGATGATGGCGATCCTGAACCCTTCAATGAGCCCCCTCCTCCTCTCGCTGAGCTCCACCACCCTCCGGAGCCTCTGGGCCAGCTCTGCCAGCTGTCTCCCCATCTCCTCCTCCAAGGTTTCGGGGAGATCCTCTTCGGCGTAGTCGATATTGACCTCCACATAGGCGAGAATACGGATGAGCCGCTCCCGAACCTCCTCTACAAACTCTCGGAGCTCCCCCTTCATCTGCCGGGCCAGTATTCTTCCGGCATCTTCACTCTTGGCCTCAATGAGTTTGGCGACGGCCTCAGCCTGGGTGAGGTCGATCTTCCCATGGAGGAAGGCCCTCTTGGTAAACTCTCCGGGCTCTGCCAGGCGGGCTCCAGCAACCAGGAGCTCCTGGAGGATCCTCTGGGCCACCACAACCCCCCCATGGACCTGAAACTCCACAATATCCTCCCCTGTAAAGGAGCGGGGAGCCTGGAAGTAGATGACGATCCCCTGATCGATGAGCTCCCCCTCTCTGTCGTAGATGGGGGTGAGGGTGGCCTGCCGGGGGTGGAAGCTCCGACCCGTCAACCGCTCTGCTATCTCCAGGGCGGCCGCTCCACTCATCCGGACGATGGCTATGGAGCCGATGCCGTGGGCTGTGGCGATGGCCGCAATGGTCCTATTTTCTGAACTCATTGATGATGATATACTTCTCTCCCTTCCTATTTTCCCGGATACCGACATATTTGTTGGGGAAGGCGGACCTCAACTCCTTGAGGGCGATCTGGATGAGGACCCCATCCAAGGGTTTGGTCTGCCCCCTCCCCTCCCGTTTGACCCTCTCGATGAGGGGTTGGAGGTAGTTCCGCATCGCCTCCTCCTGGGATTTGAGGAACTCGGCGATCTCCAATCTGATCTGGATCCCATATTTGGGATTGAGCCAGTTGAAGAGCATATAGGAGAGGGCCTTGTACCTGTACCCCTCCTTCCCAATGAGGAGGGCGGCGTCCCGTCCCTCAAATTCGATGAGGAGGGTGTGTTGGTCGTAGGGGGAGACGGCAATTCGGTCCAGATCGAAACAGAGGGTCTCAAAGAGGTGGACCAGCTCTTCCTCCACTTCCTTGGCGATCTCCTCCAGATCCGCCTTTTCTCTGTAGAAGTTGTCAAAGATCTCCCCTTTGGGGGTCAGGGCTTCGATCTTCTTCTCGACCCCCTCAATCTCTCTCCTGACCGAAGGGGACTCCTCCCCCTTACTGCACCTTACAAGAATGATCGCCTTCTTCCTGCCGATGCCGAGAATCCCCTTGGAGGGGTACTGGAGAACTTTGATCTCCAGATCGGTAATGGAGCAACCGAACTCCTCACTGGCCCGCTGATAGGCCTCATCCAGTGTCGGAGCCTCTATCTTGATGGGATCATGCATGGGCTCCCTCCTCCATCTCTTTCCTTGAACTGAAGATCCTGTTTACAATGAGTTGTTGGATAATGGAGAGGATATTGTTGGTAAACCAGTAGAGGGTGAGACCTGCCGGGAAGGCGATGAAAAAGAATGTGAAGACCACCGGCAACCACTCGAATATCTTCTTCTGGGTCGGATCGGTAATGGTGGTCGGTGTCAGCTTCTGGTGGATATACATTGTCGCCCCCATGAGAACGGGGAGGACATAGTAGGGATCGGGGGCACTCAGATCTCGGATCCAGAGGATCCATGGAGCCCCCTTGAGCTCGATGGCGTTGAGGAGGACCCTGTAGATCGCAAAGAAGATAGGGATCTGGATGAGCATAGGGAGACAGCCGCTCATCGGATTGACATTGTGTTTCTTGTAGAGTTGCATCATATGGAGATTCATCTTCTGGGGATCCTCTTTGTACTTCTGCTGAATCTCCTTGATCTTGGGGGCCAGATCCTTCAATTTCTGCATGGAGAGCATCCCCTTGAGGGTGAGGGGGAAGAGGAGGATACGGATGATGATGGTGAGGAGGACAATGGCCCACCCCCAGTTCCCGATAAAGTGGTAGAGGGCCAGGAGGGCCTTGAACATAGGTTTAGCTATGAAGGTGAAGAAGCCGTACTCAATAATATCGGTGAGCCGAGGGTCGATGGCGGCGAGCCGTTCATACTCCTTGGGGCCCATATATCCCCCTGCCCGAAAGTCTCGGCTCCCCTGGATAAAGAGGATAGGATTATCCTCCCCATCCTTGGAGACAACCACATTGAAGCCCCTCTCCAGATCGTAGAGGGCCGTTGTGTAGTAGCGGTCGAAGCCGGCGGCGATGGTGGCCCCCTTGAAGAGCTCATCTCCCTTGGCCTCTCCATCCTCTATCCATGTCACAGTCCCGTCACTCTCCCGAATCAGAGCCCCATGGAGGGTGTAGGCATCGACCCGAACATCGGGCCTATACCCTGGAGAGATGAAGTACTCCTTCCCCTGGGCTAGGATCACCTGGAGGTCGTAGTGGCCGTCGGGATAGATTGTGATCCTCTTGGTGACCCTTTCTCCCTCCAAATTCTGGACCAGTTCGACGGTACGGGGGGAGCCGTTGAGCTCCACAACAGAGGGTCCCCTATAGCTGTAGGGGACCTTGAAGGCCTCCCTATTGAGTTGGGGATCGGTAAAGCGGATCTCCAGAGGTCTCGGGAGTTTGGTGGGATTGAAGAGGCGGATCTGCTCCCCCTGCTCATCTTGGTACCGCTTCTCCTCCAAGACCATCTGGGAGATCCGTCCCAACTTGTCGATAAAGAGCTCAAATCTCTTTCCCTTGATTGTGACGAGGGTCTCCCCTCCCCCATCCTCTCTCCCCCCCTTCGGCAGGTTCCGCTCCACCCCTCCAACCTGGGGGGCAGAGGGAGAGGGGGAAGAGGCGACAGCGGCAGAGGTTACCGCCGTCCCATTTTTCTCCCCCGGAGAGGGGGCTCTCTGGGGAGTGAAAAGGGAGGAATAGACCATGAGGATAACTAGTGAGAGGATAGTTGCAAGGATAACCCGCTGGTTCATACTCATCTGTTCCATAGCAAAAACCTTTTAATAGAGATTCTTAATGAGATAGTAGAAATTTCCCCCCTTGGGAACGAGCCAGTACCGTACCTCTATCTTCCGAAAATGGGGGTTCTCTATCTTCTTGTAGATGATGGGGTAATCAATTCCACCAGGGAAGAGGGGGTTACAGCGGAGGACCCTCAAAAAAATGGCAAATGGTGCGATAATGAGAGAGTCCGTTTCAATGCGCCACCGTGCATACTCCGAACAGGTAGGGTAGTAGCGACAACTCCCATAGGAGAGGAGGGTCAAGACCTTCTGGTAGATTGTGAGCAGTGCAAGGGCTATCTCTCTCATTCTCGGACCCTTCTCATGAGAGAGTGGAAACTCTTCCGTATTCTCGTAAAATCGCTCTCCAGGAGAGTCGGTTTCGCGACGAGAATATAGTGTCCCTTGGGGAGCTCCTCCCCATACTCTATGAAGAGTGCCCTGAGGAGCCTCTTGGCCCTGTTCCTCCTGACAGCTCTCCCTACCCGTTTGCTGGCCACAAAGCCGACCCGCCTATCCTCTTCACTCCGATAGAAGAGGACGAAGTAAGGGGAGTGAAAGGCCCGTCCTCCTCGATAGATTCTCTCGAACTCCCACCTCTTTTTGAGGGTGGGGATCCCCTTTAGACAGCCAATCGTTTCCTCCCCTTTCTCCTCCGGGCGTTGATCACTTTTCTTCCGCTCTTGCTCTTCATCCGTACACGGAAACCGTGGGTCCGTTTTCTTCTTGTATTATGGGGTTGATAGGTCCGTTTCATAGAGATCCTTTAGGAGAATTTTGGAAGGTGTATTTTACTAAAAGGTAGCTTAAGTAGCCTTGAGGAGAGGGGCGGGAGCCCCCTGAGCCTTAGACAGGCTCTCCATTGACATAGACGACCACCCGATCTCCATCGGCGTCGAACTTGACGGAGTCGCCCTCCTTCACCTTGTCCTCCAAAATCAGTTCGGCCAGTCGATCCTCCACAATCTCGTAGAGAGCCCTCTTCAACGGCCTCGCTCCGTAGACCGGATCGAAACCTGCCCGGGCAATCAATTTCTTGGCACTCTCTGTCAACTCGATCTTGATGTCCCGCTCCTTCAGTTTCTCCTGAATTCTTCTGAACATAATATCGACAATCTGGACGATCTCCTGTTCGCCAAGGGGGTTGAAGATCACAATATCGTCCAACCTGTTGAGAAACTCGGGTTTGAAGTACCGCTTCAGCTCATCTTTGACAGCCTTCTCCCGATCTGTCGGATCTCTGAACTCCATGATCTTGTCGCTGGCGATATTGGAGGTCATAATGATAATGGTATTTTTGAAATCGACTGTAACCCCCTTGTTATCGGTCAACCGCCCATCGTCCAGGACCTGGAGGAGGATATTGAAGACATCGGGGTGGGCCTTCTCAATCTCGTCAAAGAGAATGACGCTATAGGGCTTCCGTCGGACGGCCTCTGTCAGCTGTCCCCCCTCTTCATACCCCACATATCCTGGAGGTGCTCCGACAAGGCGGCTCACCGCATGTTTCTCCATATACTCACTCATATCGATCCGAATGAGGGCCTTCTCAGTATCGAAGAGGAAGCGGGCCAATGTCTTGGCTGTCTCGGTCTTTCCGACCCCTGTCGGTCCGAGGAACATGAAGCTCCCGATGGGTCTGTTGGGATCGGAGAGCCCCGCCTTATTCCTCTTGATAGCCCTGGCGACGGCCCGAATGGCCTCATCCTGGCCGACAACATATTTCCGGAGCTCATCTTCGATGTGGAGAATCTTCTCCTTCTCGCTCTGGAGCATCTTGGTCACAGGGATACCGGTCCACTTGCTCACAATCTTGGCGATCATCTCCTCATCGACGGCGTTCTTCAAGAGGGTCCCCTGCTCCTGCATACGGGCCCACTGCTCATTGAGCTCCTCCAACTTCTTCTGGAGTTCGGGGATCTCCCCATACTCGATTTTGGCGGCCTTCTCGAAATCCCCCTCTCTCTTGGCCCGCTCGGCCTCTGTCTTGAGCCGTTCGATCTTCTCCTTGATCTCGGCAATCTCTTTGAAGACCTTCTTCTCTGTCTCGAACTGGGCTTCTAGCCGCCTCTTCTCCTCCTCCAGCTCGGCCAGCTCCTTCTCGATCTCCTTGAGCCGCTCCTCATTTTTCTTGGAGTCCTCCATCATGAGGGCCTCCTTCTCCACGAGGAGCTGTTGAATCTTCCTCTTAACCCGGGAGAGCTCGAAGGGCTCCGATTCAATCTGCATCTTCAGCTCGGCGGCGGCCTCATCGATGAGGTCGATGGCCTTGTCTGGCAGGTAGCGGTCGGTAATGTACCGACTGGAGAGTTTGACTGCCGCTACAAGGGCGCTGTCCAGAATCTGGACATTGTGGTGGGCCTCCAGCCGCTCCCGAATTCCCCGGAGAATCTGGAGGGCCTCTTCGGGGGTGGGCTCCTCCACCTTGACAGGTTGGAAACGGCGCTGGAGGGCCGCATCTTTCTCAAAATATTTTCTGTACTCCTTGAGGGTGGTGGCCCCAATGGTATGGAGTTCTCCCCGGGCCAGGGCCGGTTTCAGAATGTTGGCGGCATCCATGCTCCCTTCGCTGGCCCCAGCTCCAACAATTGTATGGATCTCATCGATGAAGAGAATCACATTTCCCGCATTTTTCACCTCTTCGATGACCGCCTTGAGCCGATCCTCAAACTCTCCCCGATACTTGGCACCGGCCACGAGGGCTGTCATATCGAGGGCGATGACCCGCTTGTTCTGGAGGCTGAGGGGGACCTCCTTGTTGACGATCCGCTGGGCCAACCCCTCTACAATAGCTGTCTTACCGACACCGGGTTCACCCAGGAGGATCGGGTTGTTCTTGGTCTTCCTGATGAGGATCTGCATCACCCTATGGATCTCCTCATCTCTCCCAATGACAGGGTCTAACTCCCCTTCAGCCGCCTTCTGGGTCAGATCGATCCCATACTTCTCCAGGGCCTCGAAGCTCTCATCGGCTGTCTGGGATTCCACCTTCTTCCCGCCCCTCATGGCCTCCAGGGTCTTCTTGAGCTCAAAGAGGTCCACATATTTACCCAGGACCTCCTTGATGACGGGGTGGTCGAGGTTGGCCTCTATCCAGGTATCGACGGCCAGATACTTATCCCCATTCTTGACCATGAGCCCCTCGGCCTTCTGGAGACTCTCGGCCAGGTCTCGGGAGATCTTGATACTCTCCTTGGTGATGGAGCTCACCTTGGGGAGGCGATCGGCGGCACTCTTGATCTCCAACTCGATGGCGGCCTTGTCGATCCCCATTCTGTTGAGGGCCTGGTTGAGAATACTCCCCGTATCTGTCAGAAGTGCCCAGAGGAGATGGGCCACATCGACTTCGGGGTTCTTGTTGTGGAGTGCTAGGCTCACCGCACTATCTAGAGTCTCTGTCATCTTGTGGGTGAGCTTCTCAAAGATATTGCTCATTACCGCTCCTTTATTTAGTTTTGCGACATTATATAATTTTAGTCAATCCTTGTCAAGTTCTAGACAGGGAGAGGGGAGCCATTTACCCATTTCTGTTACTATAGCACACCTCAACGGAGATAAACGATACTTTTGTTGCAGAGAGCTGTTTAGCCAATTTTTAGTAATATTGGCCTATAATTATGAAAAATATTTTTTAAGGATCTCAATGAGAATTAAACCGTTTTACCTCGGCGCGGCTACGGCGCTAGCCCTCTCTACAGGGATCTTTGCAAAATCCAATATCGAAGAGAATCTCTCCCAGAAGATCGAAGCCATCGCCAAATTTACAAAGGTTGTCAACACCATTGAGAGCTACTATGTAGATCCCCTGACAATTGAGGAGATTATAGACAAGGCCCTCAAGGGGCTCCTGAGTAATCTGGACGCCCACTCGGCCTACCTGGACAGGAAGCAGTATAAGGAGCTCCAGATCCAGACCCAAGGGGAGTTTGGGGGGCTCGGTATCACAGTGGGTATGCGTGACGGGGCTCTGACGGTCATTGCCCCCCTGGAGGGGACACCGGCAGATAGGGCGGGGCTGAAACCTGGGGATATTATTCTGAAGATCAACGACAAATCGACCCTCGATATGACCCTGGACGAGGCGGTCTCCCTGATGCGGGGGAAACCGGGGACAAAGATCAAACTGACCATCTACAGAAAGGGGGAACCGAAACCCTTTGTGGTCGAGATCACCCGGGCCATCATCAAGGTCCAGTCGGTTTACACAAAACATATTATCGATCCCAAGGTCCTCTATATCCGTATCACCAACTTCGATAAAAAGGTGGTTCGGGAGGTCAAGAAGGCCCTCCGCTCCAACCCCAAGAGCGAGGGGGTGATCATCGATTTGAGAAATAACCCTGGGGGACTCCTGGATCAGGCTGTCGGCCTCTCCGACCTCTTCATCGACAAGGGGATCATTGTGAGCCAGAAGGGGCGGCTGAAATCTGAAAATCGGGTCTATTACGCCCACAAGAAGGGGACCTATAGGGATCTCCCCCTTGTCGTTCTGGTCAACGGGGGGAGCGCCAGCGCCAGTGAGATTGTGAGCGGTGCCCTCCAGGATCACCACAGGGCCGTTATTGTCGGGGAGAAGACCTTCGGTAAGGGGAGTGTCCAGGTGATCCTCCCCATCAACAAGAGTGAGGCCATCAAGCTCACCATCGCCCGCTACTACCTCCCCAGCGGAAGGACCATTCAGGCCAAAGGGATCACCCCCGATATTATCGCCTATCCCGGGAAGGTGGAGAAAAAGGTAGATGAATTTGCCATCAAGGAGGCCGAACTCAAGGCCCATTTGAGGAGCGAGCTGGAGAAGATAGACGGGAAGAAGAAGAGAGAGGCGGAGAATAACGAGAGCAAGGAGGATAAGAGCCTCATCGATGAGGAGAAACTCTACGAAGATGCCCAGCTCAAGGAGGCCTACGACATTCTCAAGGCAATTATGATCACGAAGGAGCGGAAGTGAAAAAGGGAGAACTCCTCTACGAGGGGAAGGCCAAAAAGATATGGAAGAGCGACGATCCAGACCTCTACATTGCGGAGTTCAAAGATGATCTGACCGCATTCGATGCGGAGAAGAAGGGGAGGGCCGAGGGGAAGGGAGCCCTCAACTGTAAGATCAGCGCCTACCTCTTCAAACTTTTGGAGGACCACGGGGTTCCGACCCACTTCGTCAGTTGCCCCACAGAGAGGGAGATGGTGATCAGACGGGTGGAGATGATACCCATAGAGGTCGTAGTGAGAAATATTGCCGCAGGCTCCCTGACACGGCGCCTCGGTATTCGGGAGGGGGTTCGGCTCCCCTTTGCCCTTGTGGAGTTCTACTATAAGAATGACGAGCTCCACGACCCCCTCATCAACGATGAACACGCCCTCATCCTGGAGCTGGTGGACCACGAGAGCGATCTGGAGGAGCTGAAACGGTTGGGACGGGAGGTCAATGTGGTCCTCAAGAGCTTCTTTGATAAGATCGGCCTCGATCTGGTCGATTTCAAGCTGGAGTTCGGAAGGAGAGATGATGGGAAGATTCTCCTGGCCGACGAGATCAGCCCCGACAGCTGTCGCTTCTGGGAGAAGGGGAGCGGGAGGAAGATGGATAAGGACCTCTTCCGCCACGACCTGGGAGATGTGAAGGTGGCCTACCAGGAGGTTTTGAGGCGGATAAGAGAGGAGATAGAGGGGTCGTCACCCTCCTCCACCTAGAGGTTGGTTGGAGGCGGTCTGGGCAATGGACCGATCCGGAGGAGTGGATCGCTCCGTTGGGGAGGAGAGAATCTCCTCCCCGGAGCCACTCCTGCCACCCCTCCATCTCAGGTGGAGGTGGGTGGAGGTTCCCCATAGGGTTGTCGAGAGGGGGAGTTTGGAGAGCCCCCTCAGGTCTCCAGGAGACGGTTTCGACGAGTACCTACCACATTCCATGAGAAAAGGAGGAAAGTAGGGTATCCCTCCCGACCGCCCCGGCTATCCGACCGGGTCTCGGGGAGAGGTGCCTGAAAGGTCCGATGAGAGCTATTGTCACTGTCCATCTGAAGGAGGGGGTCCTCGACCCCCAGGGGAAGGCGGTCCACCACGCCCTCCACTCCCTCGGCTTCCGCAATAGCGAAGATGTGCGGGTCGGAAAGCAGATAGTGGTCACCCTCAGAGGGGAGATGAGCAGGGAGGAGGCCGAACGGGAGGTGACCGAGATGTGTGAGAAGCTCCTGGCCAACACAGTTATTGAAGATTACGAGATAGAGATTATCCCATGAGAGCGGCCATCGTCAGGTTTCCCGGTACCAACTGTGAATTTGATACCGAGTACGCCCTCAAAAGGTTGGGGGTCGAAACCACCATCGTCTGGCACAAGGAGCGGGAACTCCCACCAAAAATCGATCTGGTCATCCTCCCCGGAGGCTTCAGCTATGGAGACTATCTCCGGAGCGGGGCTATCGCCCGGTTCAGCCCCATTATGGAGGGGGTACGGGAGTTTGCCGCCAAGGGGGGGTATGTTCTGGGGATCTGCAACGGGTTCCAGATCCTCTTGGAGAGCCATCTCCTCCCCGGAGCGATGAAGCGGAACGAGAACCTCCACTTCATCTCCAAATTCCACCATATCAAAGTGGTCTCCCGGGACAACCCCTTCCTCTCCAAACTGGAGGAGGGGGAGATCCTCAATATCCCTATCGCCCACGCCGAAGGGAATTACTATGTCGATGGGGAGAGCCTGGAGAGAATGTATGAGAAGGGTCAGGTCCTCCTCCACTACTGTGATAGCCAGGGGGGATATGCCAACCCCAACGGGAGCGTCGATGGAATTGCCGGAATATGCAATGAGGAGAAGAATATCTTTGGACTCATGCCCCATCCAGAGCGGGCCTGCCACCCCCTCCTGGGAAGTGAGGATGGGCTCAAGATGTTGAAAGGATTTTTCGATTAGAGTTCTCTTTCTCATAGGGCTCCTGGTGGAGCTCCTGATTGGAGCCACTGTCGGAAAGTGGGTTCTCCCCCAGGGGGAGCCCTTTCTCCACCAGATCTTCCGTGTGGAGCTCCACTTTCTCAAGGCTCCCTCTCCCAAGGTCACACTCCAAGGGGGAGAGGGTCTCTCCCTCATCTATGAGGAAGGGGTGAGGAGTGTCGATAGTCTCTATCTGGCCAAGAGCTTCTACTTTAAGGCTCTGGGACCCAAAATTCTCCTCCCCTCAGCCAGAATCACGACGGCAAACTACACCACAACGATCTCCGGCCCCTCCCTCTCCTCCCGCCGCCTCAACCCTCCCAAGGAGTTCTGCGGTGTTCTGGCCAAGCAACTCCAGATTGGAGAGCATGAGGCCGTCCAGTACAATCGGGAGAGCAACCTCATCGTCCTCCACATTCACGGAGTTCTAGCCAATCTGGAGGACTTCTCCCTCCCCTTCGCCATCAAGGAGGGGATCAAGGAGCTCAATATCACCTTCCCCACAGGCCGTATGATCTATTACGCCATCCTCCCCGCCTCCATAGACCGTCTCAAATTCAGCTACTTCAATACGGAGAGAAAGGAGTTCAGCCACCTCTCCATTCCGATCCAGGTCATCGACGAGACGGTGAGTACCCAGACCGACATCAAACCTACCGAAGATAAGAATAAGCGGCTGAAAATCGTCATCTTCCTCACCCTCGGTGGGATTCTGGGGATTGTGGCCCTCCTGAAACGGAGCCTGGGGGCCCTCTTCCTCTCCCTGGCCGCCATCGCCTACGGGAGCTACCTCCTCATACCGATAAAGAAGGTCTGTATCGAAAGGGGGAGCAAGATCTATATTCTCCCGACGAAGCAGAGCACCATCTTTGAGATCAACAGGGAGAGACGGGTCTATGAGGAGTTGAGACGGGTCAACGGATATATCAAGATCAAACTCTCTAGAGAGAAAGTGGGGTGGGTCCGTGAAGAGGATAGTTGCAAAGATTAGGGGTCTCTACGCCGCCGTCGTCATTATCACTCTGGTCACCCTCAACATCTTGGCCTTTCTGGTCATGCCCCGGAGCTCCTACAAGGGGATCAAGCAGTTTTTTACCCGGGCCATCTTGAAGCTCCTGGGAATTGAGGTCGTAGTGGAGGGAGAGGTAGATAGGGAGGCCGGAATGGTCATTATGAACCACTCCAGCTTCATCGATATTCCGGTCATAGAGGCGGTCTATCCCAAGGATCTAGTCTGGGTAGCCAAGAAGGAGCTCTTCGATACCCCCTTCTTCGGACTCCTCCTCTCCCTCCCCAACAATATCCGCCTCGATCGGGAGGATCGGAGGGCCCTCGTCCACCTTCTCAAAGAGGCCAAGGCCAAATCCAAGGAGAAGACCATAGCCATCTTTCCCGAAGGGACCCGGGGACGGGGGGAGAGGCTCCTCCCCTTCAAACCGGGGGCGAAGATCATCGCCAATAGGTTGGGACTCAAGGTCCAGCCCATCCTCATTGTCCATGCCCGGGACCGCTTTGACAGCAAGAGATTGGAGCTCAATCCAGGCCCTATCAAAGTGATCTACATGGAGAGCTTCCAGGCAGACCCCCAGCGGGAGTGGCTCCAGGAGCTCCGACAGCAGATGGAGGAGCGGCTTACGAGGGAGAGAGGGGAGCCTAAGCTATGATGGAGGAGCGACCTACGAGGGAGAGTGCCCTCCTCTCTCCTCCTCCCACCCAAGCTCAATAATCCTGTCACTGCACCATCTGGCCAGATGGAGATCGTGGGTAATCAGCAGAATTCCGACCCGGTTGAGGGAGCGGACCAGAAGTTGCATCACCTTGAGACTCGTAATATTGTCGAGGGCACTTGTCGGCTCATCTGCCAGGAGGAGCTCCGGATCCATGAGGAGGGCCCGGAGAATGGAGGAGCGCTGGAGCTGTCCCCCTGAGAGGCGGTGGGGAAGCTCATAGAGGAGCTCCATCTCAATCTGAAACTCCCGGGCCAGCTCTTCAATCCCCCCAATATCGGCGACCTCCCTTATCTGATCGATGATGGGGTAGGAGGGGTGGAAGGAGGTGTAGGGGTCCTGGAAGATCTGGGAGAATCTCCCCCTCTCTATCGATCCTTGAAGAGGCTCCAGAAAGCCACCGATCAGCTCGAAGAGGGTACTCTTCCCTACTCCGCTGGGGCCGACAATGGAGACCAGCTCCCCCCGGCGGAGTTCCAGGGAGAAATCCTCAAAGAGGAGGCGATCCGGGCTGTAACCGAAGGTGAGATGGTCTATCTTGAGAACGACAGGGCTATCCATGGAGAGGGGTGGGGGGCTCCCCACCTCTTAAAAGATAGAGAGATAGACACCAGCCGCAACGGCTGAACCGATGACCCCAGCCACATTGGGTCCCATGGCGTGCATGAGGAGGACATTGGTGGGATCCTCATCCATACCCACCCTGTTGGCGACCCGGGCGGCCATGGGGACGGCGCTGACACCGGCCGCCCCAATGAGGGGATTGATGGGCTCTTTGGAGAGTCTGTTCATGATCTTACCCATAATGACCCCTGCGGCCGTTCCGACAGAGAAGGCTACAAGACCGAGGAGGAGGATACCGAGGGTCTCCGGAACCAGAAAGTACTCGGCGGCCAGCTTGGAACCTACAGAGAGCCCCAAGAAGATGGTGACAATGTTGATGAGCTCGTTCTGGAGGGTTTTGGAGAGTCTCTCCACAACCCGGGACTCCCGGACAAAGTTTCCGAAGGTGAGGGCCCCGATGAGGGGGCTGGACTCCGGAAGGATCAAGATGGTGAGCATCAAGACCGTAAGGGGGAAGAGCATCTTCTCCAGCTGGCTCACCTTCCGCTTCGTCGTCATTCGGATCTTCCGCTCCTCAGGGGTTGTGAGAGCCTTCATAATGGGAGGCTGAATCACAGGGACCAGGGCCATATAGCTATAGGCGGCGACAGCCATGGCTCCCAGGAGATCGGGGGCCAGTTTGGAGGCGATGAAGACCGTTGTCGGTCCGTCGGCGCCTCCGATAATGGAGATGGCGGCGGCATCTTGGAGGGAGAAATCGAAGATACCCAGCTGGCTCAGGGCGACAGCCCCCACCAGAGTCCCGAAGATACCGAACTGGGCCGCCGCACCGAGGAGGGCCGTCTTGGGATTGGCCAGGAGGGGACCGAAGTCGGTCATGGCTCCGACCCCCATGAAGATCAGGATCGGGAAGAGCTCATTCTCAATCCCCGCCTTGAAGAGCTCCCCGATAAACCCTCCATCACCAATAATATTGGCCAGGGGGATATTGGCCAGGAGCCCCCCAAACCCTATGGGGATCAGGAGGAGGGGTTCAAAACCCTTGGCTATCGCCAAATAGAAGAGAATAAAGGTGATGGCGATCATAATGATCCGCCCCACACTCTGCTGGAAGGGGGTGACCTCATCGCCCCGGGCGTTTTTGACCCCCTCTTTGGGGTTTAAGATGGCGTAGATCCCTGTCTGTTTCCAGAAGTTGACGATCATATCGCCAAAATGTTTACTCTCATAACTCCCCTCCCTCTCAACCTTCTGGCTCTCCCCCTTCTCCATCTGGCTCACGGTGGCGATGGCTCCAATGGGGATCATGACGACGGCGAGGGCGAGGAGAAACTGTAGAATGCGTCTCTTCATCTTCTACTCCATTGTCGCTAGGACTTGGCCTTCTTCCACCTGATCGTTGACCTTCACAGCGATATGGGCGATAACCCCATCTCTGGGGGCCGGAATATCGATCTCCATCTTCATAGACTCAAGGATCATAATCTTATCCCCAGCCTTCACCTTGTCTCCGGGGTTGACGAGTATCTTCCAGACGGTCCCCGGAACGGCCGACTTGATCTCGGTCATGCCCGGAGCCGCCTCACCCATGGCCTCGGGTTCCTCCACAATTTCGGCCTCCTTCTTGGCTTCCGCCTCAGGTTTGACCTCTACCTCTCCCTCGGCAATCTCCACGACAAACTTCTCACCATCGACAATGACCGTATAGATACCGCTACTCTTCCTGCTCACTTTCTCTTCCTCCATTTCACTGATTTTCCGTACCATGAGGGGGCTCTCCCCTTTCAAGAAGGCAATTCCCTTGTCGCCACATGAGGCGGCGATGAAGATATTCTCCTCTGTGGTCTCGATACCCTCTTCTTCCAGCCGCCCCTTCCAGTAGGCGATAGATTTGGTCTCGTCCCGGTCGGCTATATCGAGGGGGTTTTCGGTAGTGGGGGGGAGCTCCAGCTGTTCGCTGGCCAGCTTCACAATCTCCGGATCGGGTTCCACAGGGGTCTTTCCAAAGTAGCCGAGAACCATCTTTCCGTAGCCGGGGGCGATCTTCTTCCAAGGCCCAAACATCACATTGTTAAAGGCCTGTTGCCAGTAAAACTGGCTGACAGGGGTGACGCTGGTCCCAAATCCCCCTTTCTCCACAACCTCCCGCATCGCCTTGATAACCTCTGGATATTTGTGGAGGATCTTGTTGTCCCGCATCATCTGGGTATTGGCTGTGAGGGCCCCTCCGGGCATGGGGGAGAAGGGGATCATGGGGCTCACCTGGGTGGCCTCTGGCGGGATGAAGTAGTCGGCCAGACACTCCTTGAGGGTCTCCTCATAGTCCAGGACCTTCTCCATATCGAGCCCTCCCAGGTCGTAGGGCTTCCCTTTGACGGCGTGGAGCATTGTGATAATGTCGGGCTGGCTGGTCCCTCCGCTGACAGGGGCGGCCGCCAGATCGATACCATCGACTCCGGCCTCCAGAGCCGCCAGATAGCAGGAGACACTGACCCCCGCCGTCTCATGGGTGTGGAGCCTTATGTGGACATCGTCTCCCAAAATCCGTCTCGCCATCTTGATGGTCTCATAGACCTTCTGGGGACTGCTGGTCCCGCTGGCATCCTTGAAGGCGAGGCTGTCAAACTCTATCCCCCGATCGAGGATCTCCCTCAATGTCTTCTCATAGAACTCCGGTGTGTGGGCACCACTGCACCCCGGAGGGAGATCCATAATTGTAATGACAACCTCATGCTTCATACCGTGTCTCTTGATACACTGGGCGGAGTACTCTAGGTTGTCCACATCGTTGAGGGCGTCGAAATTCCGGACCGTCGTCGTCCCGTGCCGGGCAAAGAGTTTAGCGAAGAGATCGATCATCTCCCTACTTCCGGTGTCCAGCATGACGGTATTGATCCCCCGGGCGAGGATCTGGAGATTGGCCTCCGGTCCCACCTCCTCACGGAAAGCATCCATCATATCGAAGGCGTTCTCCCGAAGGTAGAAGAAGAGACTCTGGAACCGGGCACCCCCTCCAAACTCAAAGTGGGTGATCCCCACCTCTTTGGCCGCCTGGAGGGCCGGTAAAAAGTCCTTCATGAGGACACGCCCACCGAAGACAGACTGGAACCCATCTCTGAAAGTGGTATCCATCACATCGATAAACTTCTTCTTCTGTGCCATTGAGACCCTTTATCACGAATTTTTCATATGGTGGAGAGCCGCTGTGATGGCGGCCACCTTCTTCAGCCGCTCCCTCTTGGAGGTGGTTGGAGCCTGGGATTCCTCCTGGAAGCTCTCCGGAAAATATTTGAGCAACAGCTTGTGTTGCCAATCCAGAATGACAACCATGAGGTAGAGGAAGAGGAAGACAATCCCCATACCGAGGAACATATACTTGACTGCCTCCAGTACCATAGAGCACTCCTCAATAGTGTGATAGTGGCTCAATTTTACGGTAAAAATGCTTATAAAAGAATATGTTAGACCGATAATAAGAGATTTGGCCCCCCGAGAGGGGAGGGGATTACCTGAAGAAACGGCTGAAGAGGTAGATGAGGAGGGAGAGGAGGAGGCTCAAGAGGAGAGAGGAGGTGATGGGAAAGTAGAAGACAAAATTCTCCCTCTTGATGTAGATGTCGCCGGGCAGACGCCCGACAAAGGTGATGAAGAGGCCCACGAAGATGAGGAGCACCCCCATAAAGATCAGAACTCTCCCAAACTCCATTATTTAAACTCCGATTCGCTCTTGGTCTTCTCATCTGTGAAATCCATGGCCTTGGCGTTGTCCATGAGGACCGGAATGAAGAGGAGGGAGACAATGACCGCCGCCACGGTCCCCCCGATGAGGGCGACTCCCAACCCTCCGAAGATCGGGTCGCTGGCCAGGAGGGCGGAACCGAGGATGATGGCGATGGCGGTCAACATGATGGGCCGTGCCCGAGTAGCCGTTGCGATGGCGATGGCCCTCCTCTTGGGAATATGTTTCTCCACCATGAGAGCCTTGGCAAAGTCGATAAGGAGAATGGAGTTTCGGGAGCTAATCCCCATGAGGGCGATGAAACCGATAAGGGAGGTGGCCGTCAGGAAGAAGGTATCCCGTGTTACAAGATCGGCCACCCAGTGGCCCACAATGACTCCGATAATGGAGAGAAAGCTCCCCGCCATGACTATATTGGAGAGGGAGTAGCTCTTGTAATAGACCACAATGAGGAGGTAGATGAGGATGAGGGCGGCAATGAAGGCAAGCCCCAGATCTCTAAAGGTGTCGAGGGTTACCTTCATCTCCCCATCCCACCGGAGATCTATGACCTCTCCACTCTTCCGATCTGTAAAGCGGAGGTTGAAGAGGTAGTCTGTTGTCTCGATCTCATAATCCTTGGCAAACTCCTTCATAATGGTCTCCCGGGCATCGAGGAGGGGGTAAACCTGGCTCACCAGGTCGGTCTCGGCAATGACATTGACATAGCGTCTCAGGTTCTTGTGCATGATAGAGGGTTCACTGTCGACCTTGACAATATCGACCACCTCTGTCAGGGGGACCATCATCCCCTTCTGGTTCATGAGCTGGAAGGCGGAGAGCTTCTTCTTCACATCTTCGATACTCTTTCCGTCCAGCCTCCTCGTCTCATCGCTCAGTCTGAGGAAAATCGGAATCTGGGAGGGGTAGTTCTCCTCATTCTTCACCCCGATAGCCATACCCTCAAAGGCGAGGTAGAGGATCTTCTGGACCTGCTCTACGGCGAGGCCGCTCTTCTGGATCTTGTCGATATTGGGTCGGAGCTCAAACTTCTTGTAGATCTCATCCTCCATAATATCGACATCGACTAGACCGGGGGTCCGTCTGAAGACATCGGCGACCCGGGCGGCAAATTGGCGGAGGGTCTCCTCCCTGGGGGTGTAGATCTCGGCGACGATGGAGGCCAGTGTGGGGGGACCTGCAGGCTGTTCGATCAGTTTGATAACGGTCCCTTCCACCATCGGTTCACACTTCCGCTTAATGGTGTAGCGGAGTCTGTGGACCATATTGTAGCTCCGCTCCTCCCTCTCATGTTTATCTGTCAGATTGACGACGATCTCCGCCACATTCTCGCTATTCTTAAAGGCGCTCCCCTTAACGAGGCCGGCATAGTCTAGGGGGGCACCCATACCGAGGAACTGCTCAATATCTGTGACCTCCCTCTCCCGCTTCAGAATATCGACGACACACTGGCTGACAGCCTTGGTCTGCTCAATGGAGCTCCCCGTCGGGAGATCGACATAGACGCTGAAGGTGTTGGCACTCTTTCCCGGGAGCATCTTGACCCAGACAACCTTGGTGGGGATCATCATCACGGAGGCCCCCAGGGAGACGAGAATGGCCACAATGACAAAGAATTTCCGACTCTTGTGGGAGAGTATTTTGTAGATAAAGTTCTCAAATCTTTTCACGACTTCCCTCCATCTATCTCACAGCCTTCGGGTAGCTTCTCATGTTTTTGGAAATGGTGGTGGTGATGGTGCATCTTCGGCTTCTTCAACATCTTCTTGGAGAGGTAGGGGGTGAAGATGTAGGCGATGAGCAGGGAGGCGATGAGGGCCACAGGAACATTGTAGGGAATGGGCTTCATGAACTCCCCCATCATACCTCCGACGAAGGCCATGGGAACCATGGTCAAGATAATGGCTATTGTCGCCACATTGGTGGGGGCTCCAATCTCGTCGGTCGCCTCCACCAGAATGGTATCCATATCCTTGTAGAGGGCATCGTGGTCGTGGAGGTGGCGGTGGATATTTTCGATGACGATAATGGCCGCATCGACCAGGAGCCCCAGGGAGAGGAGGAAGGCAAAGAGGGTAATTCGGTTAATGGTCTGACCTGTAATGTAGGCGATGAAGAGGGTGATGGCCAAGATGGCGGGGACGGTGAAGGTGACGATGAGAGCCTCCTTCCAGCCGAGGAAGAAGACCAGCATAATAGCGATAATGGCAATGGTGATGAGGAGGTGATCTACCAACTCGTTGACCGCATCGTTAGCCCTCTTCCCGTAGTCCCGGGTCAGGACGAAGCCGATCCCCTCCTTCTGGAGCTGGGGAGCTATCTCCTCCATGAGGGCCTGGACATCGTTGGCGACGAAGACGGCATTTGTCCCCTTCAGCTTAGAGATCTCCAGGGTGTACTGGGGAATATCCCCTTCTGCCCCCTTGGCCCAGATTTTGGCCTCCTTAAAGTTCTGGATGTCGATCCCATCCTCTACAGTGGCTATATCCTTGACATAGATTGGAGACCCCATATAGTTGGCCACCATGATATTCTCCACATCTTCGATGGATTCGATGGCGTTGGGAACTCCGAAGATGACCAGCCTGTTATCCTTGGTCTTGTTCTTGATGTCGGGAACTTCCAGGGCGACAGATTGGACCGCCTTCATGATCTGCCCCATGGAGAGGTGGTAGCCGGTCAACTTGTTCAGGTCAACGAGGATGTTGAACTGCCTCCTATGGGCCCCCTTGAGCTGGGTCTTGGAGACATCTTTGACCCTGTTCACCTTATACTGGATCTCCTTGACGATCTTGTAGAATCTGGCATCACTCAGATTGGGGTTCCGTTTGTAGAAGGCGTAGGTGAGAATAGGAATGTCGATGTCGATGTCGAAAGGTTTGACAAGGGGTTGCATCGCATGTTTCGGGAGGAGATTCATATTCTGCATCACCTTGTCGTAGAGCTTCAGGTTGGAGATCTCCCGGTTCTGGCCAATGTAGTACTGGACATTGACAATACCGACATTCCGCATGGCCATACCGTAGATATATTCGACTCCGCTGATCTCCCGTATCTTCTCCTCCAGAGGCTTCACAATGACATTCTCAATCTCCTTGGGGGTCGCCCCCGGCATGGGAACGATGACACTCCCCCCACTAATGGCGATCTGGGGATCCTCTTCCCGGGGCATGATCTCCAGGGCCAGATACCCCACCGCCAGTATGAAGATGGCCAAGAGAGGGGTCAAGGGGTTGTGGAGAAAGATCAAGGCCAATTTACCGGCAATATCCTTTGGTTTATAGGAGCACTTTACCTCTTCCATGACCACCCCTTAAAATGAGAGTTTTGCGTACATGCCGGGTATAATTCTCGCCTTTCCCTTTTTGAAAGCGACCTTAATTTTAAACTTATGGGTCATGGGATTGGCCGCAGGGATAATAGCTGTCAGTCGTCCCTCTGTCTCATAGCCGAGGGAGGGGATATAGATGGCCACCTTCTGGCCGATCTTCACATTTTTCAACTCGCTCTCACTCAGTTCAGCCACAATCTTCAGATTCTCCAGGCTGGTAATGACCATTCCGGGCATTCCAGGAATGGTGAGTTGCCCCTCCTGGACCATCTTCTGGATAATGACCCCGTCGCTGGGGGCTTTGATCTTCAGATACTCATACTGGTGGAGGACCTCAGCCAACTTTGCCTTGGCCTGGGCCAACTGCTTCTTGGCAATCCGCACCATATTACGGGTATTTTTATCCATGAGCTCCATTCTCTCCAGCTCATATTTGGCCACCATCCCCTTTTTGTAGAGCCTCTTGTACCGTTCATAGTTGATATGGACATTCTGGTACATATTCTCATTCATCTGGACCGCCAATCGGGCCTGGGAGATGGCCAACTCCACCTGGGATTTGGCCAGATCGATCTCCTTGGAATCGATGACATAGAGGATCTGTCCCTTCTTGACCCAATCTCCCTCTCCGACATAGACCTTTTTGACGAAACCCATATAGCGGGTTCCGAGCATCTTCGTATCATCGGAGATGACAGTTCCGGACAGCTCCAATCCAGCTCCGAAGAGCGACACCGTGACGGTCAGCAGTACAAGGGCTATAACTCTGGTCATCTACTCTCCTTATCGATTAGACTCTCAAGTTCAAAGATCTTCTGGGTCCGCTCGGTCTTGGTCTTGAGCAGTTTCAGAAGAACCTGGATCTCTTCGGCATGTTTGATGAGAACATTGGTAATACTCTCCAGCCCCTCCTTATACTTTCCTACATACATCTGATAAATCTTCTTGGCCAGCTCATACTGGGCGCTCTGGGCCTTTATATCGTACTCCTTACTCTTGATCGCCGTCTTCAACTGGTCGATCTTGAGGGCCAGCCCCCTCTTGGCCAGGGCGTACTGCTCATTGACCTTGAGGTGCTCTATCTTGGCCTTCTGGACCTGGGCCTCTCTCTTCCCTCCTCCGAAGAGGTTCCATTTGAGCTGGGCCCCTACTGTGTAGAAATCCTTGTCAAAAAAATCGTTGAGGGGGACATTGTCGGAGCTCCCATACTCTCCAAAGGCCCCGATAGTCGGCTTGTACTCGCTCCTCTGGAGCTCCACATTCATACGGGTGATCTTCTTGGCCAGGGCCACCTTCTCCAGATCGATTGTTTTGGGGACAAGTTTGCTGGTCTCCTCTGTGAGGAAGGGGGGGTTCTCCTCTGGCTTCTGAATACTCTTGACCTCCTCTCCGATGAGGAAGGAGAGGTACTGGTAGGCCAGCCGCCTATTGAGCTGGGCCTGGTTGAGGTAGCTGAGGACCTCATACTTTTTGGCCTTGACCTCCATCACATCGGTCTCCTTGGCATACCCCTCCTCCTTGAAACTCTTGATGATCTCCTCCAGACGATCCATATTCTTCTTCAGGATTTTCAGATTGGCTATATACTCCTCTACCAGGGAGATGTCGTAGAAGGTCTTCTTGGTCTGGTAGATCTTCTCGTTGAGGACCTTTTTGGTGTCCAGGTGGCTCATCTTCTCCATGGCCTTGGAGATCCTCTTGTACATGGTCAGTTTCAACCCTGTATAGAGGGGGACCATGTAGGAGAGTTTGGTCTGGAAGTGGTTCCTCGCCTTGGGATTGTTGAGGTCGTGGGGGGCGGTATTGAGGAGCATGGCCTGCATATTGGGGTCCTTCATCATCTGGGAGAAGGTGTTGAAGTCCCCCTGGGCCATGGCCAGGGCCTGCCCCACCCCTCCAAGGAACTCACTGAAGCCGAAATCCTTGAAGGTCGCCTCCCTCGACTGGAGCTTGAAACCGAAGACATTACCCGAATCGTTGCTCCGGAGGGCATTGAGAGTGAGATCCAGCTGTCCCAGATTGTAGCTCTCGGCTATCTTGGTGTTGAAGGAGGCGATCTTCTCCTTCAACTGGGCAATTTTGATCTCTCTATTGTTCTTCTTGACCAACTCGATGGCCTTTGAAAGGGAGAGGTGTTCCAGGGAAGCGAAGCTGAAGGAAGCTACAGCGGCTATGAGTAGGAGTCTCCTCATTCAGTCCTCCGTTGATAGTAAATTTAACCTAGATTATACTTAAAATAAGTTTAAGTGTAATTGAAGGGAGCGAGAAAGTTCTCGCTCAGAGGATGGCGTAGGAGACGGAGAGGCAGGCCTTGAGGTTTGAGAGTTCCCGTAGTACCTCTTTGGAGACATCATCATCGACAATAATCACAGCAAGGGCCAGCCCGTGTTCGTCCCGTCCGAGACGGAAATCGGCGATATTGATATTGTGTTTCGCCAGAATCATACCGACCTCCCCGATCACTCCAGGTACATCGGTATTTTTGAAGAGAATCATCTTCCCTTTGGGCTCCACATCGAGGGCGAAATTGTTGATCTCCACAATCCGTTGGACATTCTCATCGAAGATGGTCCCCCCAATCTCGATGAGATCCCTGTCGGTGGTCAGCTTTACACTCACCTTGTTTTTGTAACCGCTGGACTCGGGGCTCCTCCCTTTCAAAATCTCAATTCCCCGCTCCTTGGCCACAAATTCGGCATTGACATAGTTGATAGACTCTCCCAGGGACTCCTTGAGGACCCCTACGGTGGCAAAGGTGACCAGAGAATCGATGTAGTCGCCGATCTCCCCTTCGGCAACGACCTTGATCGACTTGAAGGCCCCCTTGTTGACCTGGGCGGCCAGGAAGCCCATCTTCTGGATCAGCTCCAGATAGGGTTTGACAAAGGGGGGCATCTCACTCTCCCTGATAGGGAGGTTGAGGGCGTTGGGGTAGCTGATCCCCCGGGCCGCTTCCAGGGCCTGGGTCGCCGCCCCTTCGGCTATCTTCTCCTGGGACTCCTCGGTGTTGGCCCCAAGATGGGGGGTGACGGTGACATTGTCCAGATCGAGGAGCTTGTTCTCTGTAGCCGGCTCCTTGGAGAAGACATCTATTCCGGCAAATTTGATCTTCCCCCTCTTCAACCCTTCGTAGAGGGCATCCTCATTGTAGAGTCCCCCCCGGGCGCAGTTGATGAGGACGACCCCATCCTTCATCTTCTCGATCTCTTCCCGATCGATCATATTGATGGTCTCTTTATTCTTGGGGGTGTGGATCGTAATGATGTCACAGGCCAGAATATCATCGAAGTTGGTCGTATATTTGACTCCGAGATTGGTGGCCTTCTCTGGAGGGATGTAGGGGTCGTAGGTGATCACCTCCATCTCAAAGGCCAGGGCCCGTTTCCCCACTCGGCTCCCGATATTTCCGAAGCCGATGATCCCCAACTTCTTTCCCTTGAGCTCATTGCCGATCCAATCCTCCCGCCGCCAGATCCTCTCCTGTTTCAACTGGTTGTGGGCGTAGGGAAAGGCCCTCATACAGCCGAGCATATGGGCGAAGGTGAGCTCTACGGCGGCTATTGTGTTGGCGGTAGGGACATTCATGACAATAATCCCCCGCCTACTGCACTCCTCCATATCGATATTATCGACTCCGACCCCTGCCCGGACGACGGCCTTGAGCTCCTTGGCATGTTCCAGGAGTTTCTTGTCAACGGGAGTCGAACTCCGTGTAATGATGACATCTGCATCTCTTATGGCCTGGTAGAGGGGCTCCCCTTTGGGGAGGGAGGCGGCATTGATATACTCAATATCCGGCTCCTTGGAGAGAATCTCCTCGGCCCTCTTGTGGAGATGGTCACAGACAACGATCTTCTTCATTACCTCCCCTGTCTCCCCAGTTTCTCCTGCATAATCTCTCCCAAGGTCGTCGCTCCGCTCTCCTCCCGATTAATCTCTTTGAGGGCCTCCCGCTCCTTCTGTCTCGCCAGCCGTCTCACAGAGACCCTGAGCCTATTGTTCTTGGGATCACAGAAGGAGATGACCCCCTCCACCTCATCGCCAACCTGGAGCTCCTCCTTCTTGAGGGGGGGAAGATCCTCGTTCCGAATGAGGGCATCTATATCTTCGTCGAGGGAGATGAAGACGCCGAAATCTTTAATATCTTTAACCTTCCCTTTCACAATATCCCCAACCTTATGGTCCTTGGCAAACTTCTCCAAGGGAGATTCCTCCAAGGATTTTCGCTCCAGGGAGATCCGTTCCCTCTGGGGATCGATCTTGGCTATCCGCACCTCCACTCTATCCCCCACATTGAGGAGATCCTTGGCCTTGACCCCCTTCTTCCAGCTTATATCCTGGTTGTGGAGGAGCCCCTCTACCTTTCCGATCCTGACAAAGGCTCCAAAATCTGTGAGGGAGGTCACCTCCCCCTCCACAATATCCCCCTCCTTGTACTCCTTCATGAACTCCTCGAAGGGCTTGGGGAGGAGGGAGCGGCGGGAGACCCGGAGCCGTCTATTTTCGCTGTCGATCTCCAGAATTTCGACCTCTATGCTCTCTCCAACCTGGACATACTCATGGGGATCCTTGGCCCTCTTGTCCCAGCTCATCTCGGAGACATGGAGGAGTCCTTCAATGTCGTTACCGAGATCGACAAAGGCTCCGTAGGGTTCAATATTGCTGACGGTGACTTCAATCACATCACCGGGCTCCAACTCACTCTCAATCTCCTTCCACGGATCGGGCTGGGTCGCCTTGATGGAGAGGGCGAGCCGGTTCTTCTCCCTGTTGTAGTCGATGGCCTTGACCTCGACCTTCTCTCCCTCTTTAAAATACTTTGCAGGGTTGACCGGCCCTTTGTAGCTGATCTCATCGTAGTAAACAAGACCTTCGACTCCGGGAGCCACCTCCACAAACATACCGTAGTTGGTAATCTTTTTGATGGTCCCCTCTACCACCTTTCCACTATTCAGCAGATCTTCAATGATCTCCTGGCGTTTCTTGGCATTCTCCAAGATCAACTTTTTCCGGGAGATCACAATAGAATCCCGATCCTCATCTATTTTGAGGATCTTAGCACTCAACCTCTTTCCCCGCTGGGGTTTGTTTTTGAAGAAGGCGTGGGAGCTGGGGAGGAAGAATTGGACCCCCTCATCACTCTCCACCACATATCCCCCTTTATTGTTCCCGACAATCACCCCCTCGACAACCATATCCTCAAAGTCATCCCTATGCTTCTCAATGAACTCCCTGTTCTTCTCCTTGACTACCGCCTTTTTGTGGGAGATAATGGGCCGTTCATTCCGAAAGCCGGAGACCAGAACCTTAATGGTGTCCCCAGGCTTGTAAACCACCTCTCCCTCGCTATTCTTGAGCTCGTTGATATTGAGGATTCCCTCCTGCTTCTCACCGACATCTACGAGGACCCGCTCCCCATCCTGGATCTCCACGATGGTTCCGTCGATAATTCTCGACTCGCTCCGCCTGTTCTCATGCTCTTCCAGCATCTTAGCGAAATCCTCGTGGGCAACCTCTTCCTGACTCTGAAACTCTCTTTCCATTCCAACTATCCCTTGATGAAATTTTGCCTTATTATACTTGAATTTTCTTTATTTTATCTATAACTTTTTGGATTATCCAGTCTGGAGTGGAGGCTCCCGCACTAATACCGCAGAGTTTTTTGCCCCGGAACCACTCTCTCTGGAGCTCCCTCTCATCTTCGATGAGGTAGCTGTCCGGACAGTTCTCCTTGCAGATGTTGTAGAGCTGTTTGGTATTGGAGGAGTTTTTCCCTCCGATGACGATCATAATATCGGCCTCTCTGCTCAACTCCCGAGCCGCATCTTGGTTTTCAAAGGTGGCGTTGCAGATGGTGTTGAAGACCCGAACCTCCTTTTTATGCTCCATGAGGAAGTTGACAATCTTCTTGTACTCCTCAAACTTCCTTGTCGTCTGGGCCACAGTCGCCACCCTCTCCTTGATCCTGTGGATCTGGGGCTTCAACTCCTCCAGCCCCAGGACGACGAAGGGCTCCTCCCGGGCGTAGCTCATGACCCCTTTGATCTCTGGGTGTCTCCTATCTCCGAAGATGACAATGGTGTACCCCTCTCTGCTCATCTTCTCCACAATCTCCTGGGGCTTGGTCACAAAGGGGCAGGTGGCATCTATGACCTCTACCTCCCTCTCCCGCAGTTTCTCCAGCTGATCCTTGGGGATCCCATGGGTTCTGATGACCACCTTCTGGCCCGAACCGACCTCTCCAATATCCTCAACCAGTCCCACATTGAACCGCTCTTGGAGGCGCTCTATCTCCTTCTTATTATGGATCAGGGGACCGAAGGTGACACTATCGGGGTTCTCCTCGGCTATCTTGATGGCCCGCTTCACTCCGAAGCAGAAGCCGTAACTCTTGGCAAGCTTAATCTCCAATGTGAACCTCGCTCATCTGACTCAGCAGTTCGAGAAAGTTGGGGAAGGAGGTGGCTATGCAGTCGGTATCCTCCACCTCCATACCGTTGAGGAGTCCCCCGATGAGGAAGGCCATAGCTATTCTGTGATCTCCGAAGCTATCGACTACCCCCCTCTTCAGAGTCCCCCCCTTGATGGAGTACCCATCTTCAAACTCTTCAACCTCCACTCCACACCTCCTCAGATTCTCAACAACCGTCCTGATCCTGTCGCTCTCCTTCACCCTCAGCTCCTGGGCATGGGAGACCCTGCTCTCCCCCTCTGCTACAGCCATGGCTATGGCGAGGGCCGGAAGCTCATCGATGAGCCAGGAGATCCTCTCCTCCACGGAGACGGCGTGGAGGGGGGCGTGCCGAACCACAATGTCGCCGATAGGCTCATAGAGGTTCTCCCTCTCAATGAACTCCACCTGGGCCCCCATTCTCTGGAGGACCCTGTAGGCTTCGATCCGGGTCGGATTGAGGGTGAGATTCTTGAGGGTAACCTGACTCCCTGGAACGATGGCGGCGGCGACGGCGAAGAAGAAGGCGCTGGAAGGGTCTGCAGGGATCGTGATCGTCAGGGGATCGAGGGGAGCTGTAAGGGGGCGGATATGGACCCGATACCCCCCTCCCTCCTCCAATTTTGCAGAGAGAGGGGCCCCCATCCCCTGGAGCATCCGCTCCGTATGGTCCCGGCTCAGTTCGGGTTCCCAGTAGGAGCTCTCCCCCTTCCCTCTCAGAGCGGCGAGGATGAGGGCGCTCTTCACCTGGGCCGAAGCTATGGGACTCCTGTAGTTAAAGGGTTCCAACCCATCTCTCCCCCTAATTGCCAGGGGGGCCTTCTCCCCCCCCTCTCTCCCATCGATTTGGGCCCCGATCATACGGAGGGGAGTGACGACCCGCCCCATCGGTCTATTCCTGAGGTAGCGGTCTCCCGTGAGGACAAAGAAGCCGTCAAGGGTGGAGAGGAAGCCGGAGAAGAGCCGCATACCGGTCCCGCTGTTTCCACAGTCGAGGATGTCGTCGGGCTCTCCCACCCTCTCTGGAGGGGTAATGGTGATGACCCCTTCCCGATCCTCTATGGATGCCCCCAATTTTCCGACAATGGTCAAGGTGTTGAGGGTATCTTCTCCCCGGAGAAAGTTGGTTATACGGGAGGGGCGGTCACTGAGGAGGGAGAAGATGGCCGCCCTGTGGGAGATAGATTTATCCGGAGCGATCTGGTCGATTGTGAGGTCGAAGGGTCTGGCCGGCTCGACTCTGACTCTGCTCATCTCAACTCCGCTCCGACCCGTTCCTTGGCCCGCTCCAGGATACCCTCCATAATGGTCCCGATCTCCTCTTCGGTCAAGGTCTTCTTGTCAGACTGGATCGCAAATCGGATAGTGATGCTCTTCTTCCCTCCCAACTGCTCATCCTCATAGAGATCGATAGGGTAGAACCGCCGCACCTCCTCGGGAAGGTCGCCCAGGGCCTCCCGTATCTCCTGGAAGGAGATCTCCCTGTCCACAAGGAGACTGAGGTCTCTGAAGGAGAGCTGATAGATGGAGAAGGGTTTGGCCTTGGGATAGTCAATATCGATCTTCTCCAGCTCCACTTCGGCCAGGTAGGTAGGGGGAAGCTCCAACTCCTCCTGGAGGGGAAGGGTCAATTTGTAGATCCAACCGATCCTCTCTCCTCCCCGGACCATCTCCCCCCGCTGGTAGGGGTGCATCAATCCATTGGGAGGCTCCTCAACCGATTTGAGGGTGAAATCTCCTAAGATGGAGGCCATATCCTTGAAGATGTCGTTAAATTCGACACTCTGGGGCTTTCCCTGGTTGAAGACCCCTTCAGGCTCCCTCTCGCCACTGAAGACAAAGGCGACCATCTCCCGCTCCCGTCGCTCCCTGTCGAAGACCTTCCCCACCTCGAAGAGCTTCACCCGCCGCCTCCCGTTTTTGATGTTGGTGACCACCTGATCTAGGAGATTGGGGACCAGGGAGGTCCTCAATGTATCGAGTTCGCTGGTAATGGGGTTGACGAGGTCCAACTCCTCGGCAACCCGAGGGAGTCCGTACCGCTCCAGCTTCTTACTGCTGGAGAAGATGAAGCTCACCGTCTCGAAGTAGCCGGAGCCGACGGCCAACTCCCTAATCAGCCTCCGTTTACCAAAGGCTTCGGAGTCCCGATTGAGTCTGTTCTTCTCAAAGAAACAGAGGGGCTTGGAGGCGATATTGTCTATGCCGTAGAGCCGTACAATCTCCTCGGCCACATCTTGGAGGTTGTCGATGTCATGTCTGAAGACGGGAACCTTGACCACCATAGAGTCTTCGGTCACACTGAGGATCTCAAACTCTAGAGATTTGAGAATATCGACAATGGTGCTCCTCTCGATGGTCTGACCGATAAGGGTGTCCAGCTCGTCGAAGTCGATCTTGATGGCCTTCTGCTCTATCTCTTTGACCACCTCATGGGTTCCGGCATAGACCATGAACTCCGTGTAGTACCGTCTCAAAAGGTATTTGAAGTAGCGGAGGGCTATCTCCAATCTCGGCTCGCTCCCCCTACTGCTCCTGTAGAACTCCCAGTCGGTCTCTATCTTCTTCTCGTAGATCTGCTTCGCTATCTTTTCGGGCTCGATATAACTGGCTTCGATAATGAACCGCTCCTCCTCCCTGTCGGGTTTGGATTGGTCATACTGGATTACCCCTATGATGGACCCCTTATCCCGTCCATAGACGGCATCAAAGGAGTTCTCGTCCTTCTTGACCACTATTGCCGGGGTCTCGGAATCGAAGAAGTGGTAGCCATAGACCCGGGTAATGACCCCTGTCGAGTGGGTGATGTAGTAGCCAAACTCATCGGCTCTGTTGTCAAACTGCTCCCCTACCAGGGCCAGGCGGAACCTGATGAGGAAGGGGTTTGTGAAATTCTTGGCCGAAAAGGCCTTGTAGATCAGATTGGCCTCCACATCTCTCGCCACCTTCAAATTGAGGAGCCGCCCAATTCCTATCTGGAGGGCGTTGCTCTCCTCCAGATCGACACTCTTGATCTTCCGCTTCAGAACACCGGCCAGCTCCCGGGCAATCCCGAGGACGCTGAGGCAGTCCCCTCTATTGGGAGTCAGCTCTATATCGATCACCTCATCCCGAAAGATGGGGAGCTCATTGAGCTCCTTCCCCACCTCGATCTCCCCGATGGACTCATCGAGGAGCATAATCCCATCCTCTATCTTCGGGAGCCCCAACTCCGTTGCGGAGCAGAGCATACCGTAGCTCTCAACCCCCCGAATAGTTGTAGGCTCTATCTCCATGCCGTTGGGGAGTTTCGTCCCAACGGTAGCCACAGCCACATAGCGGGCATACTTGGCGTTCCGGGCTCCACAGACGATCTGGAGCCTCTTCCCCTCCCCAATCTCCACTTCACAGACCGTCAATCTGTCGGCGTCCGGATGTTTCTGGCACGAAATAACCCTACCGACAACGACTCCACCGGGGAGGGCGAGACGGTAGAGCTGGGCCACCTCCAGACCGATCCTGTTGAGGGTAGCTATGAGGCTCTTTGTCGATATATCCCGAATATCGATCCACTCCTGTAACCAACTGCGTGTCACTATCATCTAAACTGCTCCAATAGTCGTAAATCACCTTCAAAGAGGATACGGAGATCCGGAATGCGATAATTGAGCATTGCGAACCGTTCGACCCCTAGACCAAAAGCAAATCCACTTACATTCTCATATCCGACCGCCTTGAAGACATTGGGATCGACCATACCGCATCCGAGGACCTCAAGCCAACCTGTCTGGGAACAGACCCGACACCCCCTCCCTTCACAGAAGATACAGCTAATATCCACCTCTGCACTGGGTTCTGTGAAGGGAAAGAAGCTGGGACGGAAGCGGACAGCCACATCTCCAAACATATATTTGAGAAAATCTTCAAGAATATATTTGAGATTGGAGAAATCCACCTCCCCCTTCTCGTCAACCATCAGCCCCTCCACCTGGTGGAACATGGGGGTATGGGTGAGATCGTAATCCCGCCGGAAGACCGGCCCCGGACTGATCATTCTGATAGGGGGGGTCTGCTTCTCCATGGTTCTAATCTGGACAGGGGATGTGTGGGTCCGGAGGAGCTTCCCATCTCTGAAGTAGAAGGTATCCTGCATATCCCGGGCAGGATGGTGTTTGGGAAGGTTGAGGGCCTCGAAGTTGTAAAAATCCTCCTCGACCAGCGGTCCGCTCTCGATGGCGTAGTTGAGGGCGAGGAAGTACTCTATAATCCGATCCAGAGTGTAGGTGACTGGATGGAGAGCCCCCTTGAACTCTTTGGGATCGTAGAGGGAGGGATCCAACCGCTCCTGGGCCATCTTCCGTTGAATCTCCTGGGCCAGGAGGAGATCTTTCCTCCGCTGAATGAGCTCATAGAGTCTGTTCTTCGCACTGTTCAACTCCTTGGCAACCCCTGGTTTCTCCTCATCGGGGAGCTCCTTGAGCCGCTGGAACTCCTGGGCAAAATACCCCTTCTTACCAAACAGCTCTATACGGATCTGCTCCAGCTCCTCCAAATCTCTACTATGCTCGATTTTTTCGATCCACTGTTCCAAGTAGCACCTCTATGGGAAGAATTTTGATGTATAATAATATACCAATCATTACAAAAAGATAAGCTGAAAGAACGGTTATGAAAGGAGTTTCTATGTGTGTATTCTGCCAGATCGTCAGAGGTGAGCTCCCCTCCAATAAGGTCCTGGAGAACGATGAGTTCCTGGCCTTCCACGACATCAGCCCCAAAGCTCCTATCCATATCTTGATCATCCCCAAACAGCATATCGAAAATTTC
Organism: Campylobacterota bacterium; assembly: GCA_013153715.1. Classification (GTDB taxonomy): domain Bacteria; phylum Campylobacterota; class Campylobacteria; order Campylobacterales; family Nitratiruptoraceae; genus Nitratiruptor. Next base: position 40,534 of record JAADDW010000002.1, read on the forward strand.
CAGAGCTGTCCCGCCGATCTGATGGGGAGGATGACCCCCTTTATCCAGGAGGTGGCCAAACTCCTAGAACTCGATCAGACGGGCTACCGACTCATTACCAACAATGGAAAGGATGGGGGTCAAGAGATTATGCATCTCCACTTCCATATGTTGGGAGGAGCCAAACTGACATGGCCCTATCAAGCCATCAAAGAGGAGGCCCAGAAGAATATCTAAAACTCCTCCTGGAGCTCCCGGAGCCACTTCTGGAGCTTCTCTATCTGCCGCTCCACCTCCTCCTGAGCCGTCCCTCCAGATGAGTTTCGGGTGTTCATGGAGTGGCGGAGATCCAGATACTCCTCGACATCGGGACCGATCCGCCCATCGACCTCCCGGAGCTCCTCATAACGGAGCTCGCTTAAATCCCTCCCCAACTCCTCGGCCAGGGCTACCGCTCTTCCCGTAATAAAATGGGCCTCCCGGAAGGGGACCCCCCGCTCCACCAGATAGTCCGCCAGGTCGGTGGCTGTCAGATGGCCCACTCTGGTCGCCCTCTCCATGGCCTCCCGATCGATCTCCATGGTCTGGAGAACCTTAGTGAGAATTTTGAGACTCAGCTCCCCATTCCGCACGCTGTCGAAGACCCCCTCCTTGTCCTCCTGCATATCTTTATTGTAGGCCAAGGGGAGCCCCTTCATCACCGTCAGGAGGGCCATAAGGTTTCCGTAGGCCCGCCCCGTCTTCCCCCTCAGGAGCTCTGGAACATCGGGGTTCTTCTTCTGGGGCATAATGGAGCTCCCCGTCGCATACTGGTCGCTCATCTTGATAAAACCGAACTCATAACTGCTCCAGAGAATGAGCTCTTCGGAGAGTCGGGAGATATGCATCATCATGGTAGCGATATTGAAGAGGATCTCCAAGGCGAAATCCCGATCGCTGACGCTGTCCAAACAGTTGAGGGTAGGCCCCCGAAACCCCAGCTCTCTAGCGGTCTCCTCCCGATCGATGGGGTGGGGAGTACCGGCCAGGGCGGCACACCCCAAAGGAGAGTAGTTGTGGCGCTCATAGGAGCTGACAAACCGCTCCACATCTCTCTTGAACATAGCCCCATAGGCCACGAGGTGGTAACCGAGGGAGATAGGTTGGGCGTGTTGGAGATGGGTCATACCTGGCAGGAGGGTCTCCGTGTGGTCCCGGGCAAGGGTGAGAAGGGTGTCGATGAGCTCTTTGAGGAGGGAGACCATTCTCCTATTGCTCTCCTGGACATAGAGGCGGAAATCGAGGGCCACCTGGTCGTTGCGGCTCCGGGCTGTGTGAAGCTTCTTCCCCGCATCCCCAATAAGTTGGGTGAGCCTCTTCTCAATGGCCATGTGAATATCCTCATCGGCTATATCCCAGACAAACTCCCCCCGTTCGATCTCTCCCCGAATCTGCTGGAGCCCTCCGACAATGGCCTCCACCTCTTCGGGATCAAGTATCCCCTGCTTCCCCAACATTTTGGCGTGGGCTATGGAACCTGCAATATCTTGGAGATAGAGTTCCTTGTCGAAGGGTAGTGAGGCGTTGAACTCATCGAGGAGTGAACTCGCCTCTTGGGTGAAGCGACCGGACCACATTTTAGCCATGACGACCCTCCTTTTTTCCATGAAATTGTAGCGAAAAAAAGGGAATTGTGGGATTCTCTCCAAAGTCGTCAAAAGGTGTCTCGCAAATCTCCTACCATAACAATAACCAAACTGAAAAGGAGAAGAAATGCGGCACTTTTTGACACTCCTCTCTTCAATAATATTCTGTGATCCACTCCCCTGCCCCCCTCCTCGGAGAAGGGGTAGGGAGAGGTCCAACTATTCGAAGGGTTCAAAAAAGAGAGAGAAAAGGAGGAAATGAGCTATGGAGAGACTCCCCGCCATCCCTTTTCCCTGTACGAGATGCGGACTCTGTTGCCGCCAAGCAGGAACAGTCAAAGAGCTCTCAGAGTTGGATCGGGGAGATGGAATATGTAGATACCTCAATCTTGAGGAGAACATCTGTACAATCTATGGAGAGAGGCCTGAGATATGCACCATCGGGAAAAGTTATGAGAAGAGGTTCTCCCATATCTGGAGTTGGGGAGAGTTCCTCTTTCTCAACCTCTTCCACTGTGTAGAGCTCCAGAGGAAGAGTGATAAAAAGTCAGAATATGTCCTAGAGAAATCCTACAATTACTTATAGAAAAATGAGAAGAAAGGAGTCACCATGCCTCTACCCTTTATTATAGCTGGAGGAGCAGTTGCGGCGGCGATCTACGGAATAGGAAAGGGGGTGGATGCAATAGAGAAGAACGAGGAGGCAGAGAGGATATGTAAAAGGGCTAAAGAACATTTTGAAGAGAAGCAGAGCGAACTGGAGATGGAGAGGAGGTATCTCAACAGAAAGCTAGAGGAGTTTGGTCGATATAAGTTGGATATTTTTACCTCCGATTTCAAGGAGTTTATAGAACTCGTGCGAAAGTGTAAAGAGGCGAAGAGCTCGCTGATCCACAGAGAGTGGGAGATAGAGGGGAGAAGGAAGGGAGAGTACTCTTCATTCATTAGTGAGCTGGAGAGAGATGTGGAGCTCTCGTTGGAGATAGAGGAGGGTCTCGTATCGGGTATAACAACAGGTGCACTGACGGCCTTCGGTGTCTATGGGAGTGTGGGTCTCTTTGCATCGGCATCGACAGGAACAGCTATCGCCTCATTGAGCGGAGCCGCCGCCACCAATGCGACCCTAGCATGGTTGGGAGGAGGTAGTCTAGCTACAGGGGGGTTCGGTATGGCTGGTGGAATGGCCGTCCTTGGAGGTCTGGTAGCGGGTCCAGCCATTCTCATTACAGGACTTTTGATGGATTCCCAAGCTGAAAAGAACTTGACAGCGGCCTATGAGCTTGAAGCGGAAGTAGAGGAGAAGATAGAGATGATGGAAGAGGCTATAACTGAGATGGAGCTGATAGAAGAGGGGGTCGATGAACTCCGGTATGCCATTGATGAGATACGGGAGAATTTCTCACACCTTCTGGAGAAGGTAACCACCCACTCTCTCTCCCCTTGCCGTAATCCCCAAATGGGCCAACTCCTGGCCCTCGCCAAAGGGTTGAAAGAGGCCCTCTCCATCTCCATCATCGATGAGGATGGTCAGCGGAACCTTTTCATAAAAGAAGAGATAGAAAGGATCACCCTATGAAAAAAGTTCCTATGAAAACTTCTCCATCTTCCATCTCTTCCCCTGTGAAAGGGGAAGGTGCATCTCTGGCAGTTGTAGAAGTGATCACCACTCTCTTCGATATGATAAAAGAGAACCATCGGGTCAGTGAGGAGGAGAGGACGAAGCGGAAGGAGATTAAGAAGAGGGCAGAGGTGGCCATTGAAGAGATACGGTCTCGGAGAGAGACCATGGAGAGCTATTTTACGAAAGCCTTTAGCGAGAGAAGGGTTATCTTTGAACGCTACTTCCAACTCCTCGACGAAGGGTTGGCTCAGGATAATCTTCAACTCATCGAAATGAGCCTCTCCGCTATCCTCGACCTCGCCAAAAACTCCCCCCTCAAGGAGATTCAGAGAGTCCAGAGGGATTTCTACGATCCCAATGTTCGGGTTATTGAGTTGTGAGACTCCGTTTCACCTGGAGAGAAGATGTCAGAGGAACCTTGTAAAAAGAGATAAGAAGAAGAATATAAAGGAGAAAAAATGGGAAACAAACTAGAGAAAAAGAGAAGAGACCTCTCCAATGGAGTAAGGGATAAAGAATTGAAAAGAGAGGAGAGACAGAGAGCAGGCGTAGGGACAATATTAGATCGGAAAGGAGGTGGAGGAAGGGCAGAAGAGGGAGGGGAGTACCCACCCCTTCCTCTTCTACTTGTTGGTACTGGCTTCTGTATACTGGCTTCTATATTTTCTAAAAACCAGCCACGGGATCACAGTAGAGCTTGAGGAGAGGAGCAAACCAGAAACTTCTTGCAGGATATACAGATTTCTCTCCTCCAAGCCACTCCTGCCTAGGTTAGAGGAATAGGGGTAAATTAAGAAAATGGTAGTCCTTATATCTCCCCTTCTCGTAAACTTTTACCTCCTAAAATTTTCTAAGCCCTTGGCAGGAGGAACCTGCAGAGACCCCTATTCTCTCTCCTCATTCTTCACATTTCCTACCTCGACTAATAGGTACTTAAACTCGTCACCAGTACTTCGGCTATAAGTTTCCCATTCCAGCAGATATCTTACCCCAAATTCTAGTGGTCTCTTTCTACCCTTCTTTGTACTTTCGCTTGTATCAGGAGCCCACTGAAGAGCTCTATTAGGTTCTATTTTCCGACCGTGGTGAATCCTAAAATCTCTATCCTTAGCATTTTTCTTCCTAGGTTCTTTCCAGTAACCTGGATCGTTCGTTAAGAATATTGCGTAGCCTCTGGCAATCCTGTTGATTCTATTTAGTCGTTCAAGTCGATACATATCCAGTAAAAAGTCATACCTTCGGGTATCTAAAGAGGAGTGATTTTTTAGTGCGAACTCTTCACCATTTACTTCCACTTCCAGTTTCTTAGTGGAATACTTTATCTCAATGGCTACATTATTATCCACCTTGCTGAGCAATACAATATCTACATATATCTCACCCATCTCTCTCACAATAAACCTCTTCTCAAGCCGAATATCAACCTCACCAAGCTTCCGATCTATCTCACAAGCAAAGGCATGTTGAAAGTCGGCTTCAGAGTGAAAGAGAGGCCGCCTTTTACTGAGTCCTTCCAATATATCTCTAACAGTATCTTTTCCAACAGATGTTTTCATAATTCAGACTACCCCTTTCTTGTAAGATCACATCCCACCGAGGCCTTGAGATCAAACCTGGATACCAAACTCTGTCAGATATGGTTCTATCACCCTAGAAGTGAGGGAGTTCATCTCCTCTCAAGGAGAACGAGAACAGCCCAACCCTAACCAAACCGTAATCGGAAAGATGGGAAAAACTTCTCTCTTTATTGTTCTAATGGTGGAGACAGAGATAATGTAGAGCAACATTGGAAACTGTAAATAAAGAGGAGAAAAAAGAAAGGAGATAAAAAGAAAGAGGATAATCGAAAGGTTTGGAGCTGAAATGTCCATTTCCCCGTCCGGCGCCGTCCTACTGTTCCACACCCGAAGGGTGCAGTATCATCAGCGAAGCGGAGCTTAGCTTCTAGGTTCGGAATGGAAC
>JAADDW010000038.1 GCA_013153715.1 Campylobacterota bacterium
ATGGGGGTTTTCCTACAACGGTGGCTGTGAAGATGGGATCCCTCTTGGCGGTGATCTTGGTCACCTCCATGACGGGAAAGGGTTCTGGAAGGGTGTAGTAGCCTGTATGGTCCCCAAAGGGACCCTCAATCTCTGTAACTTCTGGATCGATATACCCCTCAATGACAAAGTCCACATCTTCCGGAATGTAGATCTCATTGGTGAGGGATTTGACAAGTTGGGGGTTCCGCTTTCTGATGAAACCGTAGAGGAGGAGCTCAAAGAGCTTGGGAGGGAGGGGGGCCTGGGCCGCCCAGAGATAGAGGGGGTCTCCCCCGATGGCCACTGTGACGGCCATCCTCTTTCCAGCCCTCTTGTAGTCGTGGAAGAAGTGGGCCCCATCTTTATGGATCTGCCAGTGCATCCCTAGCCTCTTTCCGTCGTAGAGCTGGAGTCGGTAGAGTCCCATGTTCTGGATGGTGCCATCCAACTCCCTAGTATAGACCTGACCTGTCGTAATAAATTTCCCTCCATCTAGGGGCCAGCTCTTCAGAATGGGGAGGTCGTAGAGGCTCTCCAGCTCCACCTCCTGACAGCTTCCTCTCCCCTCTCTCCTCTTGGGGAAGATCTTCCTCAACTCAAAGGCCCTCTTGAGGAGATCGATCTTCCCCCTCCACCCTTCGGGAGGTCGGGGGTGGAGAAGTTCCTCTATCTCGGCGGCTATCCTATCCGGGTGGCGTCCGAAGATTTTGGTCGTTATCTCGTAGTTGGCGAAGATATTCATGAGGACCGGGTAGCTGTACTCCCTTCCGGCCTCCCTGTCGATGGGTCTCGTGAAGAGGAGGGGTCTCGATCTTTCCCCCTTTTTGGCTTCGATATAGGCGGTGTGGGGTATCTCCAGGTTGACATCGAGGGGTTCGTCGATCACCTTCAGATTCCCCTCTTCCTTGAGAAAAGAGATGAGTTCCATGGGGACCCTTTTTTGCTACAATTATACCGAAAGAGCGGGGCTGGAAGAAATAGGACCAATTTTCTCCCAATTACCTCCTGGAAATAAGAGTAATTTTATCTTATTTGTGTTAGAGTATCCCAACAGAGAGAGAGAAAGGAGAGCCAATGGGAATGGAGAGGGTCGATAAGATTATTAACTCTGACTACGAGCTCGGATTTGAGATCGACATAGAGGAGGAGAAGGCCCCCCCAGGGTTGAGCGAGGAGACTATCAAGTTCATCTCCAGGAAGAAGGGGGAGCCCCAGTGGATGTTGGATCTCCGTCTCAAAGCCTTCCACGCCTGGCAGAAGATGGAGGAGCCCCACTGGGCCAAGGTCACCTATCCCCCCATCGACTACCAGTCCATCAGCTACTGGGCCGCTCCCAAAAAGGCCTTGGAGAGCCTCGATGAGGTGGATCCCGAAATATTGAGGGCCTATGAGAAGCTGGGTATCCCTCTGGAGGAGCAGAAGGCTCTGGCCGGTGTCGCCGTCGATGCGGTCCTCGATTCGGTCTCGGTCAAGACCACCTTTGTCGAGGAGCTGAGAAAGTTGGGGATCATCTTCTGTTCCATCTCCGAGGCCATCAGGGACTACCCCGATCTCATCAAGAAATATATGTTCAGCGTCGTCCCCATGACCGACAACTTCTTTGCCGCCCTCAATGCCGCTGTCTTCAGCGACGGCACCTTTGTCTATATCCCCAAGGGGGTCCGCTGTCCCATGGAGCTCTCCACCTATTTCCGCATCAACGCCCAGAATACGGGGCAGTTTGAGAGGACCCTCATTATTGCAGATGAGGGGAGCTATGTGAGCTATAACGAGGGGTGTTCGGCACCCAGCCGAGATGAGAACCAGCTCCACGCCGCCGTTGTGGAGCTCATCGCCCACAGAGACGCCCATATTAACTACTCGACAATTCAGAACTGGTACCCTGGAGACAGTGAGGGGCGGGGAGGGATCTACAACTTCGTCACCAAGCGGGGGCTCTGTGAGGGGGAGAATTCCAAAATCACCTGGACCCAGGTGGAGACAGGCTCCCTCATCACATGGAAATACCCTAGCTGTATTCTCAAGGGGGACAACTCTGTTGGAGAGTTCTACTCTGTCGCCATCACCCGTCTCGCCCAGCAGGCGGATACGGGGACCAAGATGATCCATATCGGCAAGAATACCCGTAGCCTCATTGTCTCCAAGGGGATCAGCGCCCAGAAGGGTCAGAACACCTACAGGGGTCTGGTCAAGATCCATGAGAGCGCCGAAGGGGCCAAGAATTTCAGTGAGTGTGACAGCCTCCTGATCGGGGATCGATGTGGCGCCCATACCTTCCCCTATCTGGAGAGCCGATCTGCCTCGGCGGAGATAGAGCATGAGGCGACAACCAGCAAGATCAGCGAGGAACAGCTCTTCTATCTCCGCCAGAGGGGGATTGGAGAGGAGGATGCCGTCAGTATGATTGTCCATGGGTTCTGTAAAGATGTTCTGAGTAAGCTCCCTATGGAGTTTGCTGTGGAAGCCAAAGCGCTACTCGATCTCACACTGGAAGGGGCAGTAGGATGAAGAAGAGTATGGAGATAAGGGATCTCCACGGGGAGATCAACGGGAAGGAGATTCTGAAGGGTATCGATCTCGACCTCTTGGAGGGGAAAGTCCACGCCGTTATGGGGCCCAACGGAGCTGGAAAGTCAACGCTCTCCAAGGCCATTGTGGGCCATCCAGATGTTGAGGTGACCAAGGGGGAGATCATCTACAAGGGGGAGAATATTGTCGGGTTGGAGCCTGAAGAGCGGGCCCTCAGGGGGATCTTCATGGCCTTCCAGCACCCTGTCGAAATTCCGGGGGTCAATAACGCCTACTTTCTCCGGACCGCCCTCAACGCCAAGAGGAAATTTCTGGGACTCCCCCCCCTCAACGCCGCAGAGTTTCTGAGGCTCTTGAGGGAGAAGATTCGGGAGCTCGGCATGAAGGAGGAGATGATCCAGAGGAGCCTCAACGAAGGTTTCAGCGGCGGAGAGAAGAAGCTCAACGAAATTCTCCAGATGGAGATTCTCCAGCCAGACTTCGTCATTCTGGACGAGATCGATTCGGGCCTCGACATCGACGCCCTCAAAAGGGTGAGCGATGCGGTCAACAAGATGAGGGATGGGAAGCGGACCTTCATGATCATCACCCACTACAGGAAGATTTTGGATTATATCGAGCCCGACTATGTCCATATTCTCAAGGGGGGACAGGTCCTGGAGACAGGGGGAATAGAGATCGTAGACGCCCTGGAGCGGGAGGGGTATAAGATCTTTGGAGAGGAGCAATGAGACCGATCGATTTGGACCTCAACACCTTCCCTGAGAAGAAGGCCATCGTCCAGAAGCTCCGTTCTATGGGGATGCCGACTCCCAAAACAGAGCACTACCGCTACTTCGGCATCAGACCCATTCTGGAGAGGGAGTACACCCTCCGCCTCCCCGAGAGGGTCCCAGTAGAGGCGAGCGACTCCATAGAGATTGTAGATGGAGTGGTGACCAAGGCTCCCGAGGGGCTCTTCATCGAATACCTCCCCCAGGTCAGAGTTGATGATAGCCACTACGACCAGGTCTATTACATCAACCACCTCTTGACCCCTATGGTGGTGAGTATTGAGCTGGAAGAGAGTGGGGAGCTCCGAATTGTCCATAAGTTCACCCAGAATAACACATTCACCCCTTACCGCCTCAAAATCTCTGTATCTCCGAAGCAGAAGGTGAAGATTTTGGAGGAGACGGTGGTGGTGAGTGAATCCTCCCTCTACTTCTACGGCTACGATATGGAGATTGGGGAGGAGAGTCGAGTAACCTTTATCAGCAGTAGGATTACCCATATCCACCAGTTCGCCCTCTTCGGTTCCCACTCCATCTCCGTCGGAAAGGGGGGGGAGTTCCACCTCTACACCTTCGATCTCGGGAGTGGGCGGACAATTCACAACTACCACACTATCCTCCATGAGAAGGCCCTCAACGACAATAACCATATTCTCTTCTCCAAGGGGGAGGGGCGGCTCGGAAATACTTTCCATATCGAACATCGGGGGAAGGAATCCAAGAGTCTCCAGCTCTCCCGTAATATTCTGAAGGATCGGGGAAGGGGGATTTTCGACGGACTCCTCATTGTCAAGAATCCGGCCAAATACTCCTCCATCTTCCAAGATTCGAGGACGATCCTCCTTAACAGCGGACCCTTTATGGTCTCCAAACCCCAGATGGAGATCCATACCGAGTTTATCACCGAGGCGACCCACGGATCGACGACGGGACATCTAGACGGAGAGGCCCTCTTCTATCTGCGTCAACGGGGAATCTCCCTTGAAGAGGCCAAGGAGATGCTGGTCCTCAGTTTCCTCGACGAAATCTTCCAGAAGCTGGGGGATGAGGAGTTTAGAAGGGAGTTTATCACCATCTACGAGGAGAACCGATGAGCCAGGAGATCCAGCAGATCGAGGTTGAGGGGCGGACCATCTCCGTCGCCAATCCGGAAAACCTCGATCCCGAAGACCACGATAGGAAGTATGGGAGTCCCCAGGAGATAGGAAAGGAGGTTATTAAATATCTGAAGGCGATCTACGATCCGGAGATCCCCGTCAATATCTACGATCTGGGTCTCATCTACGGAATCCAGCTGATCCGCCAGCCCGACGGCTACAGAGTCTCTATCACAATGACCCTCACCTCGGCTGTCTGCCCCGTAGGGGAGAGTATTGTCGATCTTGTCCGCTCCATAGCCAGCAAGATCGAAGGGGTTACCGATGTAGAGGTGGAGCTGGTCTTCGATCCTCCCTGGGATCGCTCTAAGATGAGTGACGAGGCAAAACTGATCCTCGGAATGATGTAACCTTCTCCCGTCCTATTCCTAGACCCTTGGGCTGGAGGGAGCCCTCCCTCTCCGGAGAGATCCGCCTACTTGATGAGGAAGACCCTGGAGAGGAGGGGTTCGGGCTTGTTGACGATCTTGATCTTCTTGATGGAGAGGGAACCGTCGATCCCCTTATCTACCTCATACCCCAGGAGGACCTTGGAGAGAATGGCTGTCACCCGATCCCCCTTCTGGAGCTTGAACTTATAGGCGAAGGTCCTCTTCTCGCCGGGTTCCAACATGGTATCTATGAGAACCTCCCTTGCGAACCAGGGAATAGCTATCTGCCCCTTCTCGTCACTCAGGGCCCGGACAAAGAATTCGGGGCGGTGGAAGACAATCTGGTTCTTGCGGACAACATCGACAGAGAGGTAGAGGGATTTGAGGGGGGTGGTCAAGACGATATGGGGGACTCGGGAGACCACATCTATCTCAAATCCCTCTTGGGTTGTCCTGATCTGGAGGTTGAGGTATTTGGAGATATTCTGCTTCACAATCTTTCCAAACCCCCCATGGTAGGCGTGGGTCTTGGTATCTATGAGGGTGTTGGAACTCCCCTCCATCTGGGGCATGTGGCACTCGACACAGTTGATCTTGGAGAGGTTGGGGGTCGATGTGAAGATCTGAATTCCGTGGTCGTTGGAGTAGTGGCCGTGGCAACCGGTGCAGTTGTTCCCCTTCTGGTAGAGGGGGTTGGTAATATCCACTTTGTGGAAGGGAGATTCGACGAGGGGCTTCTTCCGGGCAAAATAGACCCTCTGCTTCTTGGAGATCACATTGAAGTTGTGGATTTTCCCCTCCTTCACATCGGAGATCCTGTGGCAGAGGGCGCACCCGATGGCGTCGTTCTGGGTCGGGTTATAGGGATCGGGACCGATACCGTTGGCCTTGACCAACTCCTCTAAATTGTTGGCGGCAGGGGTGTGGCAGTAGCCACAGCTATACTCCCCCCTCTGGGAGAAGGGGAGGAGCTCCCACACCTTTTTGTGGATCTCATCGGCAAAGATGGTAGCCTTGGCGTGCATCGACTCCCGATACTCCTGGTAGATTGTGGGGTGGCACTCTTTGCAGGTGATATTGAGCGAGAAGAGCTCGTTTGCCCACCCAGGAAGGGTGAGGAGGAGCAGAAAGGCTATCCTATGAAAAATATCTCTACTTTTAAACATATCTCTACCTTTAGGCACAATTTTAGTAGCATTATACCAAATTTGGTTAAAAATTCTACCCTTCCCGTCTGCAGATGAAACGGTAGGGGCACCAGGTACAGACCTGGGGATCGTCGGGATCCTTGGTGACAAAGATGAGGGAGTCAATGAGTTTCCCGATCTCCTTGCCAGGGTCTTCCTCTCCCTCCTCCTGATCTCCTCCTTCGGTCTTCTGACTCCCCAAATAGTAGAAGAGGACCTCTTTTTCGTAGATGTAACGGTAAAAAAGGGATTGGATCCGATCTCTCTCCGTCTGCCGGGAGGAGCTCTTGTAATCGATGACCAGTTCCCGATCCATTCTGTCAAATTGGGCCCAGAGCTTGTACCTCCCTAGAGGTCTGCTCTTCTGGAAGGATTCGACAGTATACTCCTTGGCCAGAAGGGGAAAATCTTCATAGGCAAACCATCTCACCTTCTCCTCCCACCTCCTCCGGAGTTCAAAGCGCTCCGCCTCTTCCCTCCCCTGGAGGATTCCCTCCATGATCCCGTTGAAGTAGGCCTCTGGAGAGGGGGGGCGCCCCCTCTTCAATATTTGGGCTACCTGGTTGTGGAAGAGGAGGCCGAAATTGACTTGCTCCTCCGGAAGCTCATTTTTGAGGTTGAGGACCGATTGGAAATAGTACCTCTTGGTACACTCCAGAAGGGTAGCGAGGGTTGTGGGGGTGAGATTGGTGGGGGGGGAGAAGGGGATACCTGTATAGTTGGTGGGTTCTGGGTCTCGGCTAAAGTGGAAGAGGAGGTCTCTGTAGTCCCGTTCCCTCTTCTCCCCTCCTAGTCCCAGTTCATAGAGGAAACGGCTGGGACCCTCCTCCTCATTCTCCACATAGGAGATCCGTACCCTCTTGGCCCTCCTCAAAATCTGGTCGTAGTAGTGCTTCTGGAGGGCCTCCCGCTCCTTCCTCGTCGGCATACCGGCCCGCTCCCGAACGGTGGAGTTGAGGAAGAGGTCGCTACTGCTCACCTTGGGCACCTTCTCCTCGTTGAAATCGACGATGATCACCCCGTCGAACTCCATACCCCGACTCTCCAGGACCCCCATGACCGTCACCTTCCCCCCCTCGGTGTCGTCGAAGGAGAGCTGGGAGAGTCGCTGGAGAATGAAGTGGAGCTCCTCCAGCCTCCTCTCTCTCCCCTCCCCCTTTCTCTCCATCTTGGAGAGGAGGTGCTCCATTTTGTAGAGCTCTTCGTCCAGGACGATCCTCTCCCGCTCTGTGGCGATCTCCTGAATGAAGCTCAAGGGGTCCTCGCTCTGGAGGAACCTCTGGAGGAGTTCCTCTCCGATCTTCTCCAGGGCCACCGGATCCCCCTGGATCAGGTAGTCATAGATCGCTTTGAGGGTGATGTAGAGGTGGCTCGATGTGAAGGGTTCTCCCATGGCGAAATTGAGGTTTCCGTTGTTGAAGAGTCTGAGATGGTCGGCAAACCCCTCATCGGGGAGAATAACGGCGATCCTCTCGGGGTCGAGCCCCTCCTCTACAAACTCCTCGATAGAGGCCAGAACGTGGTGGACCTGCCAGATCCGCTGGGAGAAGCGGTGGACCTCGGTCTCTCCCACAGGGGGGAGGGGGCGGCGGTCGAGAATTTCCCCCGTAGAGAAGTTGTAGGAGTAGATCCCATCCTCCAGCTCTCCGAACATCTTGGTGATGAGGGGTCTGTTGAAGGGGGTGACGGTAAACTCTATTGTGACCTCAACGGGAAGGGCGGCCAGAATCTTCCGCTCCAGACGGCTCAAATAGCCGACCAGCTCCATTCGGACCCCCTCTACTCCCCTGAAGAGGGGGCTATTGATCTGGAGTTCATCGAAATCTATAACAGCCATATCGGCCAACCCTTCCCTCTCCAACAGCTCCCTATATCGAATGAGGAGGAGCTCCAGGGTTCGGAGGTGCTCCTCATACTCTCCGTAGAGGTCCTGGAAGATGAGCTCCTCAATCTTCACCTGCTCCTTGGTCATCTCACTCCAGAGATCCATGATCATATCGGCATCTCTGAAGAAGCGGAAGAAGTCCCCCTCAATTCCCAACTTCTGGAGGTCCACCTCCTGCTGGGCCCGGTAGAGGAGGAGCTTCCGCATATCCCTATCGACCAGGGGTCTCCCGGGGACAACGACAGCCCTCTCGAAGAACTCCCCGATAGTCATATATTTGTCGATAATCCCGTCGTCCATCTGGGCCAGAAGCTGACGGATTTGGCGGGTCGTCGTCAGAACATGGAGATACATTAGACCTCCCTCAATTCACACCGATCCAGATAGAAGAGAAACCCCCTCACAGGTTTCCCATAGATTGCCTCAACCGCCTCTTTGTAGAACCCCACCTGTTTCAGATATTTCTCCTCATCGTGGGGCTTCACCGATTTATAATCGATGACGATGAGCTCCTCCTCCCCTTCGATGAGGAGGTCGATGACCCCGTGCTGTCCCCTGAAGATGAAGGGGAGCTCCCTGTGGAGCCTCCCCCTCTCCAGGAGCTCCCGATAGGCTTCGCTCTCCATCCCCCTCCCGTAGAGTCTCCTGGCCTTCTCCATATCGGTATAGATGCCGTACCGGTTGAGGGCGTGGTCGTTCCCCTCCATCTCGAAGAGGAGATGGAGGGCCGATCCGAGGTAGATGGCCTCGTAGTCGTCTGGTTCATACTCCCTCTCTCCCCGATAGTCCTGGGGATCAAAGTATCTCAGATGTTTAGTGAACCGTTCCACCTCTCCCCTGGGGGAGGGGTTCCCCCCCTCCTGGGGCTCCAGCCGACCCCAGACCCCCTCTCCGACCCCACTGGCTTCCAGGGCGACGAGGGAGCTCTTCTCCCTATTCTTCAGAATGAAGAGGGACTCTTTGGCTCGGGTATAGGCCACATACTCCCTATGTTCCAGGTCCTCCTTCATGAGCTTCTTCTCCCTCTCCAACAGGGCGGCGAAGGAGGGGTCGGCCCACTCAAGGGATTTCATCTTCACCCGAATATCTCTGAGCCTTACCCCGTCATAGTCGAAGAGGACCTTATCCCCCCTCTCCCTTCGGGGGGTATCGACCACCACCAGATGGTCAAACTCCAACCCCTTGGCCTTGTGGATCGTCATCACATTGATCCCCCTGAAATCTTCTATGGGGAGCTCCTCTCCATACTCATCTATTCTGTGGACAAATTCGACGAGGTCCCGATAGGTGAGGGAGTGTTCCAGGAGCCTCAAGGTCCCTTCGTCCCAGAGATTGAAGCGGTCTAGGATGGCCTTGACCATTTTGGCGGGGGGACCCTTGGGGATCTCAATCTCCTCATGGAAGGGGAGGCCGAGGAAGGATTGGAAGTTGGCCAGATAGAGCCGCCCCTTCTCCCGATAGTAGAACCATTTCATTAGGTCTATGACGGCTCGGGCCTTGGGTTGGTGGATCACCCTCTTCCGACTGGTTGTCACGGCCTCAAGGCCGAACCGCTCCTCAATGAACTCCCCTATCTCCCGAACCATCTCATTGGTGGAGGTGAGGACCGCTATCTTTATGGGATCGACTCCGACCTCCAGGAGCCTCTTCAGGGCCCTCTCCAGATTCTCCTTGTAGTGAAACCTCCTTCCCCCCTTTTCAGGGGGGTTGACCATCACCTCCACATACCCTCCCTTTTCCAGGTGGGACCTCTCCTGGAGCTGGAAGACCCGATTGACGAACTCTACGATGACCGGTCTGGAGCGGTAATTGGTGCGGAGGCTCTTCTGGACCATGCCGAAGGAGAGGAATTGGTGGTAGACCTCGTCGAAGAGCTGGCTCTCCCCTCCCCGGAACCGGTAGATGGCCTGTTTTGTATCTCCCACATAGAAGAAGCTCCGGAACCCAGGGCCAGAGGCTATCTCCTCCACGAGGGGGGCGAAGATCTCCCACTGGGTGATGGAGGTATCCTGGAACTCATCTATCAAGATGTGGCCAATTCTGCTGTCGAGGCGGAAGTAGAGGAAATCCCTGTGGATAGAGGTGGAGAGGAGGTCGTAGACCAGATGTTCGATCCCCTTGAAATCCAGGGTATTCTCGCTCCTCTCCAGGAGGGAGAGGGTGGGGCGGTAATACTCTCTGTAGAGCCGGGTGAGGAGGGCCACTAGGGAGCGTTCCCTGTAGATGAGGACCTTCTGGGCCGTCTCAATCAGCTGGAGGAGGGTTCTCTCCAGCTCCGGCGAGGCGCACTTCTTGAAGGGGGATCTCTCAAAGATGAGTCCGCCCTCTTTCTGGACATTCCGAATAGGGTCCAAGGCAAGGAGCTTTTCGGGAGGTCTGTCTACAAATCCCAAGGTTCTCTGGCTACACCCGTTCAGGAGCTCCTTCACCTCCCTCTGGAGCTCCCGGTAACGGGGGAGGGGGTCCTCCTCCACCAGCTCCTGGAGGGGGGGGAGCTCCTTCTCCCGCTGGTAGAGGAGTTCCAGCTCCTCCCGGGGGGATTTGCGGAGATAGTTACTGAACTGGAGGAGCTTCCCGAAGAGGGAGGGGGGGAGTCTCTTCAGAAATCTCCTCCAGATCAGCTCTCCGTCCCACCTCTCTATGACCCCGAAATCGAGATCTACCCCCTGGTAGTATCCAAACTTCCTGGCTATCCGCTGGAGGAAGGAGTCGATGGTCGTTATGTAGATGTCGGAGGTGAGGAAGAGGGAGAGAAGGTGGGGGGCCCTCTCCAGAAGTTCCCCCTCTTCGAGGGCTGTCTCCCTCTTCAGACTCTCCAGAAATTCCGGATCCTCTCCCAGGGAACCCAATTTGTCCAGAATCCTCCGCCTCATCTCATTGGCGGCCTTGTTGGTGAAGGTGACCGCCAGTATCTCGCTGGGGTGGGCCCCCAGATAGAGGAGAGCGATATATCGGGAGGCTAGGGAGAATGTCTTACCGCTCCCGGCGCTGGCTTTGAGGCAGAGGAGTCGATCCATCTCCGATCCTTTTCGAGGATTGTCTCTCAGATGAGAAGATTGGATAGAAGGGTTAGGGGTGGTGCGACTCTAAGCCGAGTTCTGTCGAGGATAGCTATTTATCTAGGCACCTATGTCACCATAGGGCTCCAGCGCTAGACTCAGAGTGTGGGGCTCTAACCAGGTCTAGCTTGCTGCGGGTTGGGTTTACACTGCCCTCCCTATTGCTAGGGAGGCGGTGGGCTCTTACCCCACCCTTTCACCCTTGCCTGTGCCCGAAGGCCATCGGCGGTCTCCTCTCTGTTGCACTCTCCCTCGGCTTATCCCAGAGGGCTTCGCCGGCCACCTGTTAGGTGGAACCCTGCCCCACTGCAGCTCGGACTTTCCTCTTGGCCCGGAGGCCAAGCAGCTATCAGTCGCACCGGAGAATATTATACCATAAAGCTCGGACTACCTCTCCAGCAGTTCCATAACCCGCTCTATTGTCTCCTTCTTATCTCCGATGAAGGCCAGATTTTTGAGAATTCCCAACTTCCCCGTATCATCGAGGCGGATCGAGGTGGGGAGAGAGGGGTTGATTCGGAAGAACCTCTTCCCCAGGAGGATATTGATTTGGTAGCTGATCAGGCTCGATTGGGCGTTGAAGAGAATTTCAATGAGGGGGACGATGAGGTCCCTCTTGAGCAGGGGCTCCACAATATTCTGGCTGTCCAGAGCCCAGCTGAATATTCCACCCCCCTTCTTCAGCTTGTTGACATCGTAGGGGGTGTAGACCATTTTGCCCGTTCCAATGGAGAGGAGGCGGATTCTATCGAGGTCGTGGACCTTGTTGAACCCTTCGATGAGGCCGACCATGGCCGGATTGTTGGCAACCAGCCCACCATCGGCAAGGAAGTTACTATACTTTGTATCGACAGGGGGGAAATAGATGGGGGCGGCGCAGGTGGCCAGGACCGCATCGATGAGTTTCTCATCGGCCCGCTGGTTGTAGATCGGCTCATAGGGGCTCTTGAAGAAGAGAGGTTTCGCCGTCGCAATATCGACACTGGTCAGGCAGAGGTGGGTCTGCAGGTCGAAGAAGGTCTTCTCCCCTACAATCTCCAGGAGGTACTTTCTCAAAAGATTTTGATTGTATTTGGGTTTGATGATCCCCTTGTAGTGGGGACGGAATATCTTTTGGACCAGATTTTCGTAGAGCTCCCTGGTCTCCCGGGCACTCTTCCCTAGAGCGAGGGCTGTGGCGATAATCCCCCCTGTCGATGTCCCTACGATGAGATCGAACCGCTGTCCGATGGGGAGATCGTCACCGTAGAACCTATTGAGGCCCTTCTCAATCCGCTCCAGAATGGAGATTGTCAGGTAGCCCCGTATCCCTCCCCCATCTAGGGAGAGGATACGGAAGATGGACTTCTCCCCTTTGGGTTCCCTTTCCATAGGAGAGAGGCTACTTTATTGTTTCACAGACATCTTTAGCTTTCATCTCCTCGACCTGGGCCACACTTTGGAGGGCCCCCTTCTCCTTAGCCTCTTTGGCATATTTGACCCCCAGCTCGTAGGCCTTCTTGTTGAGGTCTATAAATTTGGGGGGTACCTTGCTGATCATTGTTTCGAAGACTAGATCGTTGGGGAGGACTCCTGTCATCTCCACAGTGACTCCGAGGGCGACGACGGACTGGGTCACCACATTTCCTACCTCCTCTTTGGCGATGGAGATAATGGGGATGGCATACATCTCCCACCGATCTATATCCTCCTGGGTCGGGGTGACCAGGTTGGGCTCCACTACGATAACCCCTCCATCTTTGACCCCTGTCTTGAACTGGTTGTAGCTGACCTGGGCGGTGGAGAGCATAAACTCAATCTCCCCCTCATTGGCGTAGGGGTAGAGAATCTCGTCGTCATCGAGGATAATATCGACCTTTGTCGGTCCCCCCCGAACCTGGGAGGTGTAGGTAGCCGCCTTGACTCCGTAACCTCCCTCTTTGATCTTGGCCGCCGCAAGGATCTCCCCTGCCAGCAGAACCCCCTGTCCACCAACACCTGTAAAGCGTAGTTGATGTCTCATCTTCCCAATCCTTTGACTCTCTTTTTAATTAGGGTTTCACCTGGATAGGAATATCCACCTTCTTCTTGTTCTGGGCCGCTTCGATGACGAGGTCGTAGGCGTCGCAATACTCCATCTGATCCTCCACATGGTGGAGAATACCTGTCGGGAAGTAGTTGCGCTTCTCCTCATCGGAGAGCTTCTCATACTTGTTCTTGGGCATCGTGATACTGTCGATCCACTGCTGGTTCTCGATGGCCTCTCCCATCTTGTTCTTTCGACCCAGGTTGACATGGCAGTTACTGAAGACATCGAAGAAGCTGAAGCCTCTGTGTTCAAAGCCCTTGATAAACATCTTCTCCAACTTCTTGGGATCGGTTACAGTCTCCCGGGCAATGAAGGTAGCCCCTGCCCCTTTGGCCAGTTCGCAGGCGTCGAAGGTCGGGTCGATATTGCCGTACTGGGTTGTTACCGCCCACATCCCTTTGGGAGTTGTCGGGCTCACTTGGGAGTTGGTCAGACCGTAGATGAAGTTGTTGATGAGGATGAAGTTGAGGTCGATATTCCTCCGACACCCGTGGATTGTATGGTTCCCTCCGATGGCGAGTCCATCACCATCTCCGGCGACGACGATCACATGTTTATCCGGGTTGGCCAGTTTGATACCTGTTGCATAGGCCACAGTCCGCCCGTGGGTTGTGTGGACGGTGTTGCAGTTGAGATAGGAGCTGAACCGCCCGGAACAGCCAATCCCGGAGACGACACAGACATCGTCCATACTCCAACCCAGCTTATCGATGGCCCGGATGACCGATTTCAAGATGATACCATCACCGCATCCCCAACACCAGAGTGTTGGCATCTTGTCCGTTCTGAGATATTCATTATAGTTGAATGCCATCTGCTCCCCCTTCTACTTGATACCCATCTCTTTCAATTTCTCGATGATCTCTGCTGGAGAGATCGGCCTTCCGTTCGCCTTGTTGAGACCTACAGGCCGTTTCTTCATGACCCGCTCGACCTCATCGATATACTGTCCCATATTGAGCTCTGGCATGAGGATTCTCTCTGCGGGGAACCGTTCAGCCAGCTCTCTCATCTTCTCTTCAGGGCTGGGCCAGAGTGTGATGGGTCGGAACATTCCGATCTTTACCCCCTGCTCCCTCAATCTGTTAATGGCTTCTCGGGCCGCCCTACTCACACTTCCGTAGGCCACAATGAGCCACTCGGCGTCGTCGAGGAGATACTCCTCATAGCTGTCTAGGAGATCTTTTCTCCTCACATCGATCTTTCTGTGGAGTCTCTCGATGAGGTTCTGGCAGATTTCGGCATCTTCTGTCGGGAACCCTGTCGGTCCGTGGTGGAGACCTGTCAGGTGGAACCTGTACCCCTGGAACATGGGGGGGATGACGGCCGGCTTGTCATTGGGAACATCGAAGGGCTTGAACTCCTCCTTGGGAATGGAGGGATCCGGCTTGGCCCGATTTACAATGGATTTCTGGACCTCCTCCAGATCGGGGAGAATGGCCTTTCCGTGCATATGGCCCAGAGTCTCGTCGAGGAGGACGAAGACAATGGTCATCAGCTCTTCGGCCACATTGAAGGCCCGGACAACTTCGGTATAGCACTCCTCCAGACTTCCTGGACAGAAGGCGATAGCCTTGTAATCCCCGTGGGTCGGGGCTTTGGCCTGGTTAATATCCCCCTGTTGGACCCGTGTCGGGAGACCTGTGGAGGGCCCTCCCCTCATGACGTTGGTAATGACCAAGGGGGTCTCTGTCATGAAGCCGAGACCGATCTGCTCCGCTTTGAGGCTGATTCCGGGACCCGATGTGTTGGTCATCGATTTGACCCCGCTCATGCTGGCACCGAGGGCGACAGCTATTCCGCCGATCTCATCTTCCATCTGGATAAACTTCCCTCCGACCCGGGGGAGGAGGACACTCATCTCATGGGCCACCTCACTGGACGGGGTGATGGGATACCCTCCAAAGAACCGACATCCGGCATCGACAGCCGCCAATGCGGCCAGCTCGTTCCCACTGGAAATAACTTCTCTTGCCATGGACTCTCCTTCCTACGCACAGAGTGCTTTGAGATCTTCTTCCCGTGCCATAAACTTATTCTTCTTGATCGCCTCGGCACGCTCCTTAGCCTCTTGGGTCAGCTTGGCAAACTTATACTCCTTCCTATCGGCTACCATAATTGCGAAATCGGGACACTCCAGCTCGCAGTCGTTACATCCGATACAAGCCTCCGGGTAGGCCACCTTCACCATGGCTCCCAAAATCGTTTTGGGCTCCGGAACCATGACCAGAACGCCGGCGGGGCAGTAGGCGACACAGAGATCGCAGGCCTTGCAGTTGCTCTCCTCCACCCAGACAGGTGTGTTCTCAGGGGCTTTTATGAGACCCATTGCACTCTCCTTTTTCTAAAATATTCGGACTCCAGCTTCACAGGCTCTCCCGATAAGCCGCTATCGACAAAATGATAACCTAAACTTATTGATATTCTCCTCAATTCTCCCCCTCTCCCTCCCCTTTCGGGGCCTCTGTTACCATTGGAGGCAGGGGAGGGATCTCCAGGGGATATTCCTACTTACCTAGGGCTGTGGCTACCGTCTTTCCAATGTCGGCCGGTGACTTGACCACATGGACTCCGGCGGCTTCCAGAGCCTCCATCTTCTCCTGGGCTGTCCCACTGCTTCCGCTGATAATGGCTCCGGCATGGCCCATCCTCTTCCCTTTGGGGGCTGTCTGGCCTGCAATGAAGGCGATGACAGGTTTGGAGATGTTCTCCTTGATGAATTCGGCCGCTTCGATCTCCAGAGTCCCTCCGATCTCTCCGATCATGACGATGGCTTCGGTCTCGGGATCGGCTTCAAACATGGGGAGGAGTTGTTTGTAGCTCAATCCGATGATGGGGTCCCCTCCAATTCCGACGGCCGTCGTAATTCCGAGGCCCTCCTTGACCACCTGGTTACTGGCTTCGTAGGTGAGGGTTCCAGATTTGCTGATGAGAC
Source organism: Campylobacterota bacterium (assembly GCA_013153715.1). Lineage (GTDB taxonomy): Bacteria > Campylobacterota > Campylobacteria > Campylobacterales > Nitratiruptoraceae > Nitratiruptor. The sequence continues at coordinate 15,986 of JAADDW010000038.1, forward strand.
CGACAGGTCCCTTCTTGAAGATGAAGCCGGGCATAATACCGATCTTGCACTCCTCGGCTGTGATGATCCCGGGGCAGTTGGGGCCGATGGTCTTCATTCCATGTTTTGTGGCGTACATCTTGGCGTACATCATATCTTTGACTGGAGCCCCCTCGGTGATGATGACCGCCAGCTCTATCCCCGCTTCTGCCGCTTCCATGACGGCGTCTGCCGTGAAGGCGGGGGGGACGAAGATCATACTGACTGTGGCCCCTGTGGCATCGACAGCCTCTTTGACCGTATTGAAGACGGGGCGGTCCAGATGGGTCTGCCCCCCCTTCCCAGGGGTGACCCCTCCGACAATCTGGGTACCGTACTCAATACATTGCTGGGAGTGGAAGGTCCCCTCCTTTCCTGTGAATCCCTGAACGATGACCTTTGTATCCTTATTGACCAAGATGCTCATTATAGCTCTCCTTTCGCGGCGGCGACGGCTTTTCTGGCTCCGTCGGCCAGATCGGTGGCGGGAATGATATTCTTGATATTGGCCTTCTGGAGGATCTCAGCCGCCTCCTCGGCATTGGTTCCATCAAGTCTCACAATGACGGGGACATTGACCTCTACCTGTTTGGTGGCTTGGAGAATTCCGTTGGCTATCCGATCACACCGGACAATACCGCCGAAGATATTGACGAAGATCGACTTCACATTCTCATCTTGGAGGATCAGTTCAAAACCTTTGGCCACTGTATCGGGATTGGCGCCGCCCCCCACATCGAGGAAGTTGGCAGGCTCTCCCCCCTCATGTTTGATAATATCCATGGTGGCCATGGCGAGCCCTGCGCCGTTGACCATACATCCCACATTCCCATCGAGATTGACATAGCTGAGCCCATACTTCTTGGCTTCCAGCTCGACAGGATCCTCTTCGCTCAGATCCCTCATCTCCATAATGTCGGGATGGCGGTAGAGGGCGTTATCGTCGAAGCCCATCTTGGCGTCGAGGGCCAGGAACTCCCCGCTTCCGGTCTTGATGAGGGGGTTGATCTCGATCATCTCCGCATCTTTGTCCATATAGACTTTGTAGAGGGCTTCGGCAAATTTGATAAAGGGGCGGATCTCCTCTTTACTCAATCCCAACCCGAAGGCCAATTTTCTCCCGTGGAACCCTTGGAAGCCGATGGTGGGATCGATGGCCACCTTGATAATCTTCTCGGGATGTTGGGCCGCCACCTCCTCAATCTCCATCCCCCCTTCAGTTGAGGCCATCATGACCGGCATTTCGAGGCTCCGATCCAGAACCATACCGAGATAGTACTCCTTCTGGATGTCGGCTCCCTCCTCTACATAGACCTTCTCTACCCTCTTCCCTTCGGGACCTGTCTGGTGGGTGACCAGCACCATACCGATCATCTCTTCGGCGATCTTCTCCACCTCATCGAGACTCCTCGCCAGCTTGACACCGCCGGCCTTTCCCCGACCTCCCGCATGGATTTGGGCCTTGACGACCCAGAGATTTCCGCCCAGTTGGGCCGCTACCTCTCGTGCCTCCGGTCCCGTAAAGGCGACTCCCCCCCTGGGAACGGGGACCCCGTACTCTCTGAAAATCTCCTTGGCCTGATACTCATGGATATTCATTCTCTCTCCTTTCTGGTGAACTGCTCCCCATTGGGAGGGGAGCTTCCCATCTCGACCCCTCAGCTCTATATCTGGATCGGTCCTCCCCTCATCAGAGAGGACCTCTCCACCCCCTTCGGAGATCGGCCTACTCCCTCTCCCTTCGACAAGGGGCTCCTAGACTCTGGCCCACCGCTTCCGCCCCTCTTCGTAGAGATCATTTCCGTAGATGTCATTGACGACCACCACAGGGAAATCCTCTACTACCAGCTCCCGGATCGCTTCGGGTCCCAGCTCTTCGTAGGCGATCACCTTGGCGGCCTTAATTCTCTGGGCCAGGAGGGCTCCCGCCCCTCCAACGGCTCCAAAATAGACGGCCTTATACCTCTTGCAGGCCTCCCGAACAGCCTCGTTTCGCTTCCCCTTCCCGATCATACCCTTCAATCCGTGCTCAATCAGAATGGGGGAGTAGCTGTCCATCCGGTAGCTGGTTGTCGGTCCGGCACTCCCGATAACCTCTCCCGGTTTGGGAGGGGTCGGTCCCACAAAGTAGATGACTGCACCCTGGAGATCGAAGGGGAGGGGTTCCCCCTTCTCAATGAGATCGACCAACCTCTTGTGGGCCGCATCCCGTGCGGTGTAGATGGTTCCGTTGAGGTAGACAATATCTCCGGCTTTGAGCTGACTCACATCATCGTCGCTCAGGGGCGTTTCAAGCCTATACTCCGCCATGGTCAAACCTTATAGTGTGATGTGGGCGTGCCGCGCACTGTGGCACTGGATATTGACGGCTACCGGCAGGGAGGCGATGTGGCACATCCGTCCCGGCTCGAAGACCTCAATATGGACGGCGAGGACCGTCTGGGTCCCTCCCATACCCATGGCGCCGATGCCGAGCTTGTTGAGCTCCTCCTTCCACTCCTCCTCCAGGGCGGCCAGCTCTGGATCGGGGTTGACGGAGCCGACCTCCCGGTAGAGGGCGTGTTTGCTCATGACGGCGGCGTAGTCAAATGTTCCCCCTATTCCGACTCCGACGGTGTAGGGAGGGCAGGCGTTGGGTCCGGCATCGCTGACAACCTCTTTCACAAACTCCTTGATCCCCTCAATTCCTTGGGCAGGTGCCAGGACCCGGGCCCTGCTGGCATTCTCACTCCCTCCCCCTTTGGCGGCATACTCAATTTCGAGTCGATCTCCCGGGACGAGGTCGAAGTAGATGACGGGGGGGAGGTTGTAACCGATCCGCTCCTTCAGATTTTCCCGGGTGAAGCAGTCACAGGTAGAGGCACGGAGATACCCCTCCCTGTACCCCCGTTCGGTCCCTTCGTAGATGGCCTCCTTGAGACTCCCCCCTTCAATTCTCAACTCCTCTCCAACTTTGACGAAATAGACGGCCAGCCCCGTATCCTGGCAGAGGGGTTTGGTTTCGGAGGCGGCCAGTCGGGCATTCTCCAAGAGTTGGGAGAGGACCGCCCGACTCACCTCACTCTCCTCCTCCTGGTAGGCCTTCTCCAGGGCCCGAACCATATCCTCTCCAAGGTGGGTGGTGGAGTAGATGATCATATCCCGGATCGCTCTGACAATCTCATCGTACTGGATAACCCGCATCTCAGCTCTCTTTACTCTTCTTCTCGCCGAAGTAGTCCTGTTTCTCCAGAATGTCGATGAGCTCCTTGACGGACTGGACGCTCCTCTCAAACTCTTGGCGCTCCTTGGGGGTGAGCTGGAGCTCTATAATATCTTCAACCCCTTCCGATCCTAGGGTGACCGGGACGCCGTTGGGTATTCCGTGGACCCCGTACTCCCCTTCCAAGAGGGTGGAACAGGGGTAGATCTTCTTGGAGTCCTTGAGGATCGCCTCTACCATGATGGCTGTCGCCTTACCGGGAGCGAAGTAGGCGCTGGTCCCCATGAGCTTGACGATCTGGGCTCCCCCATTTTTGGTGAGATCGATCACCTCCTGGAGTTCCTGGGGCGTGAGAAGGTCGGTTATTGGAATACCTGCGACCGTAGAGTATCGGGGTAGGGGAACCATGTAATCTCCGTGTCCCCCGATGACGGTAGCCCTGATCTGACCTGCTCCAAACTTTAACTTCTCATAGATGAAGTGGGTCATGCGAGCACCATCGAGGATCCCAGCCATTCCAATAACTCTGTTCTTCGGAAACCCACTTCTCTTGAGAGCCACATAGGTCATGGTATCGAGGGGATTGGTGACAACGATGATGATGGAATCGGGAGCGTGTTGGACAATATTCTCGGTTACCTCGCTCACAATGTCGGCATTGGCGAAGAGGAGGTCGTCCCGGCTCATTCCGGGTTTGCGGGGAAAGCCTGCTGTGATGACGACAACCTTGGAGTCGGCAATGTCCTCATAGGTTTCAGCCGCTCGGACAACTGAGTGGGTTCTCAGGGCGGCGGCGGCCTGGTTCATATCGAGGGCCTTCCCTTTGGCCCGATCCTTGTCCCGATCCACGAGAATCACCTCATGGGCCAGCCCCTGCATCGCTATGGAGTAGGCGACGATACTCCCCACATTTCCTCCGGCCCCGACAATGGAGACCTTTGATCCCTTTGGCATCGATCTTCCTTTCTCTCCTTGGGGCGGAGAGCCCCAAGTTGTTAGATTGATTGGATAATCTCGTTGAAGGTCTTGCTCGGTCGCATGGCGGCTTCAGCCTTCTCATCGTCTGGATGGTAGTACCCCCCAATATCTGTCGGCTTCCCTTCGACAGCTCTGATCTCCTGGAGGATCTTCTCCTCGTTGGCCTGGAGCTTCTCGGCGACCTCTTTGAATTTGGCTTCAAGGTCGGGATCGCCACACTGGGCTAGCTCCTCTGCCCAGTAGCGGGCGAGATAGTAGTGGCTTCCCCTGTTGTCCAGCTCTCCCACCTTCCTTTTTGGGGTCTTATCGTTGTTCAGATACTTTCCGACAGCTCTGTCCAGGGCGTCGGCAATGGTAACGGCCTTCTCGCTGGCTCCCTGTTTGGCGGCCAGTTTGAAGCTCTCCACGAGGGCCATGAACTCTCCGAGGCTATCCCATCTCAAGTGGCCCTCTTTCAGGAACTGCTCCACATGTTTAGGCGCAGAACCACCGGCCCCTGTTTCAAAGACCCCTCCACCGGCCAGGAGCGGAACAATAGAGAGGGTTCGGGCGCTGGTACCGACTTCGATGATGGGGAAGAGGTCTGTCAGATAGTCCCTCAAGACATTTCCTGTGACGGCGATAGTCCCCTCTCCTGCCCGGAACCGCTTGAGGGTATACTTCATAGCCTGTTCGGGAGCCATAACATGGTACTCGACCCCGGTCAGATCTTCATTGCGGAGTGTGTCGAGGACCTTCTTGATGAGGTTGGCGTCGTGGGCCCTGTTGCTGTCGAGCCAGAAGACAATGGGGTATCCGCTCTCTTTGGCCCGTCTCACAGCCAGTTTGGCCCAATCGACAATGGCCTCATCTTTGGCGCTGTAGGCCCTCCAGATGTCGCCCTCGTCGACCTCATGGCACATGAGAACATTCCCCTCTTCGTCGATGGTCTTGATATAGCCGTCTGCAGGGGGGAAGAAGGTCTTGTCGTGGCTTCCGTACTCCTCGGCCTTCTTGGCCATGAGACCGATATTCTGGACTGTTCCGACCTTGGTCGGGTCGAACTGCCCATTTTTGACGATGTCGGAGACGATCTGCTTGTACATGCGGGCGTAGGTTCTGTCGGGAACGGTGATGACCGTATCCTCTACCTCCCCGTCGGGTCCCCACCCTTTGAGACCATTTTTGATGACGGCGGGGATGGAGGCGTCGATAATTACATCGTTGGGGGCGTGGAGGTTGGTGATCCCGGCGTCGCTATCGACCATGTACATTCGGGCGTTCTTCTTCAGAATTTCCTGGACCTTTCCGAGAATATCTTTCTGGACTCCGTCCGGAAGCTTCTTCACCTTGTTCTCCAGATCGACGAGACCGTTGTTGGGGTTGAAACCGATCTCCTCAAGCTCTTTGCCGTACTCGTCGAAGAGCTCCTTGAAATAGACCCGAATGGCGTCGCCAAAGATGACAGGGTCGGAGACCTTCATCATGGTCGCCTTCACATGGAGGGAGAAGAGGATATCCTTCTCTTTGGCGTCCTTGATGACCGCATCAAAGAACTCCCTCAGGGTCTTCCTGTTGAGGAAGGATGCGCTGAAGACCTCTCCCTTCTTGACATCGACCTCCTTGAGGACTTCGGTCTTCCCATCTCTCCCTTCATAGATGATCTTCACAGTCTGGTCTCTGTCGCTGATGAAGGACTGCTCATTCTGATAGAAGTCATTCTTCTCCATGTGGGCCACATAGGATTTACTCTCTGGGGAGACCTCCCTCATTTTGTGGGGGAATTTGCGGGCATACTCTTTGACAGCGGAGCTCAGCCGTCTATCGGAGTTCCCCTGGCGGAGGACAGGGTTGACGGCACTTCCCAAGAGCTTGGCAAACCGCTCCCTCAACTCGATCTCCTCCTTGGTCTTGGGCTCCTCGGGGAAATCGGGAATATCGTAACCCTGGGCCTGGAGCTCTTTGATGGCCGCTACCAGCTGGGGAATGGAGGCCGAGATGTTGGGGAGTTTGACAATGTTGGCCTCGGGCTTTAGGACAAGCTCTCCCAGATAGGCCAGCTCATCGGGTTGCTTCTTCTCTTCGGGGAGTCGGTCGCTGAATTCGGCGATGATCCGACCTGCCAGGGAGATGTCCCGGAGCTCAATATCGATCCCGGCCTCTTTGGTGAAGGCCTTTACAATTGGTAACAGTGAGTAGGTTGCCAGAGCCGGCGCCTCGTCGATTTTGGTCCAGACCACTTTTGCCTGTGCCATCTTCACTCCTCTCTATAAAGTTTTCACACCCTAATAGTAGCAACATCTTCTTTGATCTTTGCTCAAAGAGTTCTATTTCTCTTGACTCTTTATCTTTCTGTTTCTATTCTGCACATCTCTAATGTGGCTCAGATGGGAGCGGTAGCTCTTGCTGAAAATATGTTTCCCGTTGACTCCCCGAACAAAGTAGAGGTAGTCCACCTTGGCCGGTGCCACAGCGGCCCGGATGGCGTCGATGCCGACGATACAGACCGGGTAGGGGGGGAGCCCCTTGTGGAGGTAGGTGTTGAAGGGGCTCCTATCTTCCCGGAGCCGCTTTGCTGTCACTTTCTGGTGAGAGTACTTTCCGTAGTTGAGGGCTCCATCCATCTGGAGGGGCATCCCCCGCTTGAGGCGGTTGTAGATGACTGCACTGATGAGGGGCATCTCCTCCTTGGAGGCCGCCTCCTTCTGGATGATGGAGGCGATGGTGACTATCTTGGTGAACCAGATGGTCGGGTTAAAGGAGTTGTGGAGCTTGTGGGCCAGGTGGCTATGTCTCTGGAGGCTCTTCTTCATGAGAATATCGATGAACTGCTTGGCCCCTATCCCTTTGGGGAGGTAGTAGGTCTCGGCGAAGAGGACCCCTTCAGGGTAGGGGGCAAACCGATCATACTCTTTTTGTAACACCTCCAACGGGTATCCGTACTCCTCGCTGAAGTGGCGGAGAATATCGTAGGTTGTTTCCCCTGGTATCAACTTCACGGCGAAGAGGGCGGCCTTGGCCGTTGTCAATCTGTAGAGAAAATCGCCTCTAGTCATCTCCTGTCCTCCCAGATCGATCCACCCCGACTGGGGCATTCCGATAAATTTGATAGAGTAAACATCGATCTTCGAGAGGGGAATACCGTATCGGCTGGAGAGCTTTGTTATAATCTTTCCAATATTCCCACGCTCCACATAGAGCTGTTTAGGAGTCCTGATTGGCATGGTGTAGTAGTAGGCCAGGGCCACAATGATTATCAGAGCCATATCGGAGATTAGGAAGAGTATCTTCGAGATAATCCTCATCATAGCGGTCCTTTTCTCCCTCCTCTATCTCCTCCTCCTGGAAGGAATTTTCATAGAGAGAGTCGGTTTTGGTGGTCTGGAGATAGAGACATTGTATCTCAAACTGGATAAAAAATTGATTGTAGAGGTGGGGAGACTCACCCTCCCCCCTCCCCAGGAGGGGGAGGGGGGGCTCCCGGAGTGGATAGGGGAGGGGATCAACCTCCTCCCCAGACTCTTCCAGAGGGTCGAAATTGACCAGGTGAAGATAGGAGATGCTCCCCCTTTGGGGCTCCACTACAAGGAGGGCCATTTCAGACTCCATTCCGATGAACTGGAGGCCGACCTCTCCCTCTTCTCCCTCCGGAACACTATCTACCTCCAGCTCCACACCCTCTCCCTCCCCCCCTACAGCCTCACCCTCCAAGGGAGCGGGAGGCTCTCGGGAGGGGAGCTCTCCTTTGCCGGAGACTACAGGTTCCATGGGATTGGGGGGAGCCTCTCCCTCAGAAAGGGGGAGAGGGTAGAGTTTCTCCTCTCCTCCCACCCCTTCAGGCTTTCAGAGCTCCGGAAGGTTCTCCAGAGCCTCCCCCTGGATCGGGAAATTGTAGAGTGGAGTTCCGAGAGGGTCCAGGCGGAGCGGTACCAGATCTCCCAACTCTGGGGGAGTTTTGATCTCGAAGATCCCCTGGGGAGCCTCCAGATGGAGGGGAAGGGAGAGGGGAGGGGAGTGACCATCACCTTCCACCACGACCTCCCTCCGGTCCGAGCCCGGAAGGTTCTCGTCACCTACCGTAACGATACTCTCTCCTTCGCTCTGGAGAGACCGACCTACCTGGATAAAGATTTGGAGGGGTCGATGGTCCATATCTCCCGGGTCGGGAGGGAGGGGAGCTCCCTCACCCTCCACCTCCGTTTCTCCACCCCCTTCGACGATGGGGTAGGGACCCTCCTGGAGAGTTACGGAGTCGCCATTCCCCTCCGCCAACTAGAAGGGGTGGTGGAGGGAAACCTCTCCATAGAGATCCCCTTTGATACTCTCCGTCCCGATCTGGAGGGCTATTTTCATACCGGGGAGAGCCTCCTCTCTCTAGATGGGACACTTCTTGAGGCTGAGGAGCTCACCCTCCATCTCCTCAACGGGCGGCTCACTCTCCACCCCTCTCCTCTCCACCTCCCCCCCTGGGCTTCGGCAAGGGCCAAGGGGTATCTCGATTTTGAGAGAGGTGTGGGGAAGGTGGAGTTAGAGGGGCTTCGAATCTCCCTGGAGCGGGGGGGACGGCAGATTGTCGAGCTGGAAGAGGGGAGGGGGAGACTCACCATCGATCTGGAGAGGGGGGAGCTCCGCCTCCCCCTCCTCAATCTCACCTACAGGGCTCCAGAGAAGAGTATCGTTGTGGACCATATTGAGGAGCTCATCTTCTACTCCCCCCTCCTCCAGAGGATCCTCCCAGACTACGGGAGGGTGGTCTGCAATCTGGAGAGGGGGGAGACTCTCCTGGAGATAGAGAAGGAGAATAGAGTTCTCTGGAGGGGGGGGAGACCCATTACCCACTTTGCTGTGAAGGTCGATCTGGAGAGGGAGCGGGCCTGGGTCAACGACTTTGCCACCATCTCCTTCGGGAAGAGACCGAGAATTACCATCAAGGGGGTCACTATCGATCTCACTCCCCTTTTGGAGGGGGAGAGGGGGGTGAGATGTGGCGGGGAGGAGTATCTGGTAGCTCTGGATCGGGTCCTCCTCAAATATGGGAACCACTCTCTCCCCGTCCCTTCGGGCTACCTCAACGCCCAGGGTGGGAAGATGACCTTTGTGGATCGGCTCCATCGGGGCTCCCTCTCCCTCACCCTCCAGGAGGGGCTCTTCCACCTCACCGCCTCCTCCATCTCCGCTACTACACTCAACGCCCTCCTGGGGGTCTCCCTCTTCAGAGGGGGGAGCTACACCCTCAACGGAGATGGGGAAAAGGGGAGATTTATGGGGAGGCTCACCATCGACCACGGCTACCTCTCCGATCTCAAGGTGGTCAACAACCTCTTTGCCTTCCTCAATACCCTCCCTGCCCTGGTCACCCTCTCCAATCCCGGGTTTGACAGGGAGGGGTTTCTGGTGAAGAGGGGGGAGATCGACTACTCTCTCCAGGGGGACTACCTCTTTCTCCCCAGGATAGATCTCTCCTCCGACGCCATGAGCCTCCATGGAAATGGGTTCATCGATCTAGAGAGGGGAGAGCTCCATCTGAAGATCAAGGTGGAGACATTTACCAAGCTGACCTCCCTCCTCAAGAAGATCCCTGTGGCGGGCTATATCCTCCTGGGGGACGACGGACAGGTCACCACCACAGTCGAGATTCGGGGGCCCCTAGAGGACCCCAAAATCCGCTCCCTCCTCCCCAAGGAGACAGTCGAGTTCCCCTTCCACCTTATTGAGAGGACCTTGAAACTCCCCTTCAAACTCCTTGGCCGCTGACTACTCATTTCGGAGGACCGAGATAACATGGAGTTGGGTCGCCTTCTTGGCCGGATAGATGGCGGAGAGGGTGATGATGATGACCGCCCCCCCAATGATGGAGAGGAGGTCTATGGGGCTCAGATCGAGGGGGAGGTGGGAAGTTCCATAGACATCGGCTGGGAGATCGACAATGTCGAAATTTTCCAGAATGAGAATCCCCAGGAGCCCCAAGGCCGTTCCACAGAGGATCCCCAGCCCCCCAATAATCGACCCCAGTCTGAAGAAGATCCCCTCTATCTCCTTGGGAGTCGCTCCGAGGCTGAGGAGGAGGGCGATCTCCTTCCGTCTGTTCATGACCGTCATGAGGAGGGAGCTCACGATGTTGAGGGAGGCGATGAGGATGATGAGCATGAGGACGATGAAGAGGGCCCTCTTCTCCATCTTCAGGGCGGCAAAGAAGTTTCCATTCTGTTGCCACCATCCGACGACCCCCACCCCCTCGGGGAGGACCCTCTCGATCCGTTCCCTATCCCGCTGGGGATCTTCGGAATAGACATGGATTCCGCTGAACCCCTTCTCCATTCCGACTATCTTCCGCATGGCGGAGAGGGTGGTGTAGGAGTAGGCCCGATCGTAGGCTATGAGGCCGGAGCGGAAGTAGCCGACTACCCGAAACCTCTTGAAGATCGGTGTAATGGAGAACCCTGTAGGCTGGGCCCTGGTGAAGATGAAGAAGAGCCTATCCCCCTCCTTGAGGAGGAAGTTGTCCCAGAGCTCCTTTCCGACGACGGCTTCAAACCCCTTGGGGATAACCTCCACCCATTTACGGAGTACCCCATTTATTCGGAGCTCCCTCTCAAAATCGACTCCGAAGAGGACCCCCCCCTCCAACTTCTCCCCCTTCCTGTAGATCACCTGGGAGGAGATGTAGGGGCTGAAGAGGAGGTCGGGGAAGCGGCTCTCCAGCTTCTGGAGGAGCTCCTGGTCCAGGGTCTGGAAGAATTTGGGGTAGATGGTGAGGGGGTAGTTCATGGTGAAGAGTTTCTTCTCAAACTCCTTGTCGAAGCCGTTCATAATGGCCATGGCGACAATGAGGACCATGACCCCGACAGTGATGCCGAGGAAGGCCAGGAGGGCCGAGAGGAAGATAAAAGGTTGCTCCCTGTCGAAACGGAGGTAGCGTCTGACGATGAAGGAGATGAGCCGTTTATCCATTGGCCGTCGCTAGTACCCCCTTTTTGGGACCGCTCTTTCCACAGCACTGTTTATATTTCTTCCCACTGCCGCAGGGGCAGGGATCATTTCGGGCCGGTCTCTTCTTCTTGGGGAGCTCTCCCGGTTTCTGGGGCTCCTCCTCCCCATGTTTGAGAATGGCCTGCTCCTTGATCTCCTGCTCCATCTTGGCCAGCTCCTCCTCAAGTTTCCTGATCTGCTCCTCTTCCTCCTCACTGCGGATCTGGATGAGGTGGAGGGTCTTGATGGCCTCATGTTTGATTCTGTTAACCAACTCTACGAAGAGGTTGTAGGACTCCTTCTTGTACTCGACCAGAGGATCCTTCTGATTGTACCCCCTCAAACCTATTCCGGTCTTGAGAATATCCATCTGGTAGAGGTGCTCCCGCCACGCATTGTCCAGGACCTGGAGATAGAGGATCCGCTCTATCTCATTCCGCTGTTCCGGAGCGAGAGGGGCCATCTTGGCTTCATACTCCCCTTCCAATCTCTGGAGAATATACCCCTTCAGATCCTCGTAATCCCGATCCTTCAGCTCCTCTACTGTGAAGTGGGAACCAAGCTCCTCCTGGACCATTTTGACCAGCCGATCCAGGTTGTAGTCCTCCTTGGGCATCTCTGGAAAGATCTCTGCCTGGGCGAGGAGGAAATCGACAAATTCCTCCCTATTCTGTCTGATTCTCTTCCCAATATCGAACTCTGGATTGAGGAGCTCCTGGCGGAATTTGTAGATGGTCTTCCGCTGTTCGTTGGCCACGTCGTCATATTCGAGAATATGTTTCCGGGCCTCGAAGTGGAGGTTCTCCACCTTCTTCTGGGCCTTCTCCACGGCTCGGGTTACCATCTTAGACTCAATATGTTCCCCCTCCTCGATACCGAGGCGCTCCATGATACTCTTGATCCGATCTCCTCCGAAGATTCTCAGGAGGTTATCTTCCAGGCTCAGGAAGAACTGGCTCTCCCCTGGATCTCCCTGCCGCCCCGCCCTTCCCCGGAGCTGGTTGTCGATCCGGCGGCTCTCGTGGCGTTCCGTTCCGAGGATGAAGAGCCCTCCCAGCTCCCGAACCTCATCGTCGATTTTGATGTCGACCCCCCGTCCCGCCATGTTGGTAGCCACGGTGACGGCCCCCTTCTTTCCGGCCTGGGCGATAATCTGGGCCTCTTTTTCGTGGTGTTTGGCATTGAGGACGGTATGGGGTATCTTCTCCTTCTTCAGGAGCTGGTGGAGGAGTTCGTTCTTCTCGATGGAGGTGGTCCCCACAAGGACAGGCTGTCCCTTCTTGTGGAGCTCCTTGATCTTGCGGACGACCGCCTCAAACTTCTCCCTTTCACTCTTGAAGATGAGGTCGTCGTGGTCCTTCCTGATGACAGGTTTGTTGGTCGGAATGGAGATCACCTCCAGGCCGTAGATCTCCGCAAATTCGGCGGCTTCGGTCTGGGCCGTTCCGGTCATACCGGCCAACTTTTTGTACATACGGAAGTAGTTCTGGAATGTGATGTCGGCCAGGGTTTGGCTCTCCTCCTGGATCTCAACCCCCTCCTTGGCCTCCAGGGCCTGGTGGAGCCCCTCACTGAACCGACGCCCCTCACTGAGCCGTCCTGTGAATTCGTCAACTATGACCACCTCCCCATTCTTCACAACATAGTCCACATCCCTCTGGAAGAGGTAGTTTGCCTTGAGGGCCTGGTCCAGGTGGTGGGCCAGAATGGCATTTTCCAGGCTGTAGAGGTTGTCAACGCCAAAGAGCTCCTCGGCCTTGGCGATCCCCTCCTGGGTCAGGAGGACGACCCGATCCTTCTCGTCAACTGTAAAATCTCTGTCCCGCTCCAACATTTTGGCGATCTGGTCGGCCTTTACATAGTTGTCCAGCTTCCTATTTGTGGGACCCGAGATGATGAGGGGGGTCCGGGCCTCATCGATGAGGATGGAGTCAACCTCATCCACAATGGCGTAGTTGTGCCCCCGCTGGACCATCTCCTCCAGGGAGTATTTCATATTATCCCGCAGATAGTCGAAGCCAAACTCATTGTTGGTCCCGTAGGTGATGTCACACCAGTACTGCTCCTTCCTCTTCTTGTCATCTTGGAGGTCGCTGGTGAGACACCCTGTCGTGTAGCCGAGGAAGGAGTAGAGTTTTCCCATTTCGGTGGCGTCCCGTTTGGCAAGGTAGTCGTTGACGGTGACCACATGGACCCCCTCCCCCGTCATGGCGTTGAGGGCTACGGCCAGGGTGGCCACCAGGGTCTTCCCCTCCCCGGTCTTCATCTCGGCGATCTTTCCTTCGTGGAGGACCATACCTCCGATGAGCTGGACATCGAAGTGGCGCATTCCGAGGACCCGCTTGCTGGCCTCCCGTGTAATGGCAAAGGAGTCCTCCAGAACCTCATCCATACTCTTCTCACCACTCTTGACCTGCTCCCTCAACTCGTTGAAAGCCTTCTGGAGCTCCTCGTCGCTATACTTCTCATATTTGGGTTCTAGGGCGTTGATCCGCTTCACCCGTTTCTGGTATCGTCTGAGTTCCCGATCATTCTTTGTGCCGAAGACCTTCCGCACCACACTTTTAAGCATGGGAGAAATCCTTACTTGTTAATTTTGACATCCCCCCGTCTGGGAGTGGGGGATTCTGGCTTGAAAGCGGTAGGTGTCGATTCGAGCCACTCCTCTACCCTCTCTGCCAAGGGTCGATGCCCCAACCCTCTCCACTCTGTCGATGTAGCGAAGTTTGGTAAAATTGTAACACATCATGGATAACAGAGAAGGAGTCCCATGGGAAGAGCTCTCATTGCCCTCCTCGCCCTCTCCCTTCTCCTCTGGGGAGGTCGGGGGTTGGATGTGAGGACATTCAGCAGTGATTTTGTCCAGAAGGTGAGGAACGATCAGAATAGGACCATCGAGTATCGGGGAACCGTCTATTTTCAGGCCCCCAATCTGACCCACTGGATCTACAGGGAGCCCATTGAAAAGGAGATCCTCTTCGATGGGAGACGGCTCATCATGGTAGAACCCCAGCTGGAACAGGTGACCATTACCTCCCTCAAGAGGGAGGAGAATATTCTCGCCCTGCTCCAGAGGGCTCGGGAGGTGGAGCCGGGAATCTACCATCTTGAGCTCAACGGTAAGGAGTTTCAGATCGAAACGGGAAAGGGGGGGAAGATAGAGAGAATTCTCTACAGAGACGATCTGGGAAACGATGTGGAGATCACCTTCCTCAATCCCAAACAGAATGGAGAGCTCTCTCCCTCCCTCTTCCAGATAGAGATCCCCCCCTCCTACGACAGAATTTATGAGGAGTAGAGGCCGAGCCTCTCCCCTCTAGACATATTTGTGGACCATCTCGTCGAGGAGCCGTTCGTCAAGTTGGTCGAAGTTGAGGTAGCTATAGACCCGATCCTCTTTGCCGGCTAGCTTCTTGGGAACGATCTCCATATACTCTTCTACAGTCGGAATTCGTCCCAGGAGGGCTGTCACCGCCGCCAGCTCGGCACTTCCCAGATAGACCTTGGCATCTTTCCCCATTCGGTTGTCGAAGTTTCTCGTAGAGGTGGAGAAGACGACGGCTCCATCTCGAACTCGGGCCTGGTTCCCCATACAGAGGCTACAGCCTGGGAGCTCTGTTCTGGCTCCGGCCGCTCCGTAGATGGCGTAGTACCCCTCTTCGATAAGCTTCTCCTCATCCATTTTGGTTGGGGGGACGACCCAGAGTCGGACCGGAACTTGGCCCTCATCTCTCAAGATCTCTCCGAGGGCCCGGTAGTGGCCGATGTTGGTCATACAACTTCCGACAAAGACCTCATCGATATTGTGGGGTCTGTTGGGGTCTGCCAGAACCTCGCTCAGGGTCGCCACATCGTCTGGATCGTTGGGGCAGGCTACGATAGGCTCCTTGATCTCGTTGAGGTCGATCTCGATGACCGCCGCATATTCGGCGTCCTTGTCGGCCTTCATGAGGGTCGGATTTTTGAGCCACTCCTCCATCTTCTTCTTCCGTCGCTCCAGGGTCCGGGCATCTTGGTATCCGGCGTCGATCATCTTCTCGATCAATTTGATGTTGGACTTGATGTACTCCACCACCGGTTCCTCGTCCAGCTGGACCGTACAGGCGGCGGCACTCCGTTCGGCTGAGGCGTCGCTCAGCTCGAAGGCCTGCTCCACCTTGAGGAAGGGGAGACCTTCAATTTCGAGGATCCGTCCGGCGAAGATATTCTTCTTCCCTTTCTTCTCGACGGTGAGGAGCCCCTGTTTAATGGCGAAGTAGGGAATGGCATTGACCAGGTCTCGGAGTGTGATACCGGGCTGGAGCTCTCCGCTGAAGCGGACGAGGACAGACTCCGGCATGTTGAGGGGCATACTTCCCGTCACTGCGGCGAAGGCGACCAGTCCGGAGCCTGCAGGGAAGCTGATACCGATGGGGAAACGGGTATGGGAGTCTCCCCCTGTCCCGACTGTGTCTGGGAGGACCATTCTGTTGAGCCAGGAGTGGATAACTCCGTCACCTGGGCGCAAGCTGACCCCTCCCCGGCTGGTGATGAACTCCGGAAGGGTGTGTTGGAGCTCAATATCGGCCGGCTTCGGATAGGCGGCTGTGTGACAGAAGCTCTGGAGGACAAAATCGGCTCCGAAGCTGAGGGCCGCTAGCTCCTTGATCTCGTCTCGGGTCATGGCCCCCGTTGTATCCTGGCTTCCAACTGTGAGGGTCTCCGGTTCGATATACATACCCGGTCGGACCCCCTCCATACCACAGGCCTTTCCAACCATCTTCTGGGCTAGGGTGTAACCGACCCCCTCCTTCCCTTCCGGCTGTTCCGGACGGGTGAAGATATTCTCCTCCGGCATACCGAGGGCGGCCCGAGCCTTCCGTGTCAATCCCCGACCGATAATGAGGGGGATCCGACCGCCGGCCCGATACTCGTCGGGGAGGGTGTTGGGTTTCAACTTGAACTCGCTGACCACCTCTCCATTCTTCAGAATCTTCCCTTCGTAGGGGCGGATCTCAATCTCATCACCTGTCTCCAGCTTATCGACGGGGGCCTCGATGGGGAGGGCTCCAGAGTCTTCAGCTGTGTTGAAGAAGATGGGGGCGATGATACCTCCAATGATGATCCCCCCTGTCCTCTTGTTGGGAACATGGGGTATATCCTCTCCGATCCACCACTGGACCGAGTTGATACCAGACTTTCGGCTCGATCCGGTCCCCACAACATCACCGACGAAGGCTACGGGGAGTCCCCGCTCCTTGAGCTTCTTAATGGTCTCCTGGGCATCGGGCATCTTCGCCTTGAGCATGGAGAGGGCGTGGAGGGGGATGTCACTCCGGCTCCAGGCTTCGCTGGCGGGAGAGAGGTCGTCTGTATTGGTCTCTCCGGGAACCTTGAAGACCACCGCCTTAATGGATTCGGGTAGGGGTTTGCGGGAGAGGAACCACTCGGCGTTGGCCCACGATTCGAGGACCTCCTTGGCATACTTGTTGCTCTTGGCCTTCTCGACCACATCGTTGAAGGCGTCATAGACAAGGAGCGTCTTCTTGAGGGCGTCTGCCGCCGCCTGGGCCACCTCAGGATCCTCATGGTCGAGGGCCTCCACAAGGGGTCCCACATTGTACCCTCCCAACATTGTCCCCAGAATCTCAACGGCCCTCTTGGGGCTGATGGCCGCCGTCTGGGCGTGGCCCTGGACAATGTCTCTGAGGAAAGCGGCTTTCACATAGGCCGCATCATCGACACCGGGGGGGACCCGATTGAGGAGGAGATCCATGAGGAACTCCTCTTCCACAATGGGAACCTGTTTCAAGAGCTTGATGACCTCGTTGACCTGTTCCGCTGTCAGGGGTTTAGGGGGAATTCCCATGGCCTCCCGCTCGGCCGCCGCCTTTTTGTACTCCTCAATGAAACTCATATACCCTCCTTTTCTAGTTGTGTCTGAACTGGTCTATCCGTTTCTGGAGCATCTGGAGGAAGTGTTCCAACCTCTTGAGGGCGGTCTCCTTCTCGTGGAGAAGTTTGGCCTTCTCCTCCTCCAACTCCATCTCCCTATCCAGAAGCTTCATCTCCTCGTTGGTCAGCTTCTCATACCGATCCTTCAATTTGGAGAGCTCCCGATCGTGCTGGTGGAGCTCCTCCATCAACCTCACCCTATCTCGCTCCAGCATCTCAATCTCCCGCTGGGTCTGGGCTTGGAGGGTCGCCTTCTGGATCCGCTTCAGCTTCCCTAAAATTTCATGGATCCTGTGCTCATGCTCCTTCTTCAGTCGGGCGACCTCGATAATATCCTCCTCCAATTTGGAGAGCTTCTTCCGCACCTTCTGGAGCTCTTGATCGACCTGGGCGATCTTCCCCTTCATCTCGTCGACAAGTCTCCTGAAGTGGTCTACTTTCTCCTCCATATCCTGTAAAAACTTTTCCAATAGCTCCTCCTTATCCTGTTGTGATGATGATACAACATCTTATCAAAGATCGGTAGCTCTCCTTTCCCACCCTGGAGGGAAAAGGGAGCCCTGTAAATTTTTGTAACATCACCCCCTCCCCTTGGAGCTCCCCCTCTCTCTGGGAAGGGGGAGGACCCCCCTCTGGCGGAGTTGCTCCACAATTTTGGCGGCCCGAGCTTGGCCTATTTCCAGTCTCTTCTGAATATGGGCAGAGCTCCCCTTCCCCTCTTTGAGAACGATCTCCTTGGCCGCTTCGTAGAGGGGATCGACCTCCATCTTCGGAGGCTCTATAGGGGGGGTGAAGTGGGGGTCGTAGTCGGGACTCCCCTGCTCCTTAAGGAAGTCGGTGACCTTTTCGATCTCCTGTTCGCTGACCCACGGGGCGTGGAGCCGTATGGGGGTGGCGGCAGACTGGACGAAGAGCATATCCCCCCGCCCGATGAGGCTCTCCGCCCCTCCACTATCCAGAATGACCCTGCTGTCCACCTTCTGCCCGACTCGGAAACTGATTCGGGCGGGGAGGTTGGCCTTGATCAATCCGGTCACCACATCGACACTGGGCCTCTGGGTGGCGACAATGAGGTGGATCCCTGCGGCCCGAGCCATCTGGGCCAGTCGGGCGATGGAGTACTCCAGATCCTTTCCCCCCGTAATCATCAGATCGGCCAGCTCGTCGATAATGACGACAATATAGGGGAGCTTCTCAAACCCTCCCTTCTCCGCCTTCTTGTTGAAGCTCTCAATATTCTTGCTCCTCTTCTCACTCATCAGCTTGTACCGCCGTTCCATCTCCTCCACCATCTTCCCCAGGGCCTCCACTGCCCTCTGGGGGTCGGTGATGACGGGGGTGAGGAGGTGGGGAATTCCGTCGTAGGGGGCAAATTCCAACATCTTCGGATCGACCATCATCAACCTCAGCTCCTTGGGAGTGTTCCGGTAGAGGAGGCTCAAGACCATACCGTTGATCCCGACACTCTTTCCACTCCCCGTCGTTCCGGCTATCAGAAGGTGGGGGAGTTTGGCCAGATCGGTGACAAAGGGCCTCCCTTGAGTATCTTTTCCCAAGGCTATGGTGAGGGGAGCGCTACTCTTCTGGAAGGGCTCACTCTCAATGATCTCCCGGAGATAGATGGTCTCCGGCTCCCCGTTGGGGATCTCTATGCCAACCACATCCTTTCCGGGAACGGGGGCCTGGATACGGATGGAAGGGGCTTTGAGGGCCATGGCCAGGTCGTCGGCCAGGTTGAGGATTTTGGAGACCTTCACCTTGGGAGCCGGTTTGAACTCAAAGGTTGTCACCAGGGGCCCTGTGGAGCTCTTGATGATCTCGCCGTCAATCTTAAACTGCCCCAATTTCTCCAAGAGCCCCTTGCTCTTCTCCTCTATCTCCCCCTTTCGGGCTGGGGAGGGAGGAGGGGGCTCTTGGAGCAGATCTCCAGGGGGGAGCTGGAAGGGTCCCCCTTTCCTCCTCTTCCCCCTCCTCTTAGGGGCCGTCTGCTCCTTTTTCCCCTCCCTTTCCCCTTTTCCCTCTCTTCTCTTCTCTTCTCCACTCCCTCCCTTGGTCGGTGCCGCTTTGAGGGGAGGGAGCTCCCCCTTCCCCTTGCTCTTCTTGAGGGGGGCGAGGGGAGCTCCTACGGCCCCCTTCACCTTCCCCACCTGTTCTACCACCCTCTTGAGAGGTCTGTTGAGGTCCAGGAGGATATAGACCAGGGTGGCCAGGAGGAGGAGAAGGAGCCAGAGTCCCGCAATACCGATATAGGGGGCTAGGAGATGGAGGAGCTCCTTTCCGATCCTCCCCTGGAGGGGGTCGGGAAGGAGGAGGGCCTGGAGGAGGATCAGGGCGACAATGAGGAGCCCTATGGCTACGATGAGGGTAGGGATATTCTCCCTCTTTTGGGAGGATTTCCGAAAATTTGAGGAGATGAGGACGATAATGAGGAGGAAGGGGTAGATGTAGCTCAAAAAGCCGAAGAGCTCCCTATTTTTGGATCCCATAAGCTCTCCAAACTTCCCGACAAACTGGAAGTCAACGAAGAGTGTGGAGAGACCGAGAAAGAGAATGGTAAAGATGGCGACCAGTAGAAGAAAGAAACGCACCCTCCGCTCCTCTTTGCTTTGGGGAATTATACACAAATGTCTTTAAAAGGGGTGAGTCAAAATGAAACTTAAACGGAAATTTCTTCTCAACTAAACAAAATTTTATTGAAATTTTTAAAAAATGTTTGTAAAATTGCTATGTAAACCAAATTTACAAAATTATCCAAAGGACGGAGAATGAAAAAGGCTGAATTCATTCAAGCTGTAGCGGAAAAAGCGGGACTTTCAAAGAAGGATACACAGAGAGTTATCGATGCCGCTCTGGAGGTCATAACTGAAGCGTTGCAGAGTGGGAAGGAGGTCTCCTTCATCGGCTTCGGAACATTCACAACTGTCCAGAGGGCCGCTAGAGAGGCGAAAATACCGGGAACAGAGCAGACAATTAAGGTTCCAGCTACCCGAGTTGTAAAATTTAAGGTTGGGAAAAAACTTAAAGAGGCGGTGGCAAGGGGTGAAAGTTAATAAAATATTAAGGGTTTTTTTGTCAAAATTGCACTCTCGCAGGCCGGGGTGGTGAAACTGGTAGACACGCGAGACTCAAAATCTCGTGGGCTTCGGCCCGTGTGGGTTCGAGTCCCACCCCCGGTACCATCTGCGGGAGTAGCTCAGGGGCTAGAGCACCTCCTTGCCAAGGAGGGGGTCGCGGGTTCGAATCCCGTCTCCCGCTCCATCTGAAGGCTTGTATTGAAGAAGATCCTCGTAGCCATCTCCGGCGCAAGCGGCTTCCAGCTGGGATTAAAGTGCTACCGACTCCTTCCAGAGAGATTTGAAAAATACCTCATTGTAACGGACCATGCCCGGACCGTAGCCCAGCGGGAGAGCGGAATAGATCCAACATTCCTCGATAGTGAGATCTGGGCCCCTCCAGCCAGTGGCAGTTTTGGAGTGGACGCCATGCTCATCGTCCCCTGTTCCATGAACACACTGGCTAAAGTGGCCCACGGGATCTCCGATACCCTTGTGACCCGGGCCGCCCAGGTGGTCCTCAAGGAGGGGAAGCGGCTCCTCCTGGCTCCGAGGGAACTCCCCTTCGATAGAATTGCCCTCGAAAATATGGTGAAGTTGGCGGCCCTGAACAATACTATCATCGCTCCTCCGGTCATAGCCTACTACAGCGGCCAGGAGAGTCTGGAGGAGATGGAGAATTTCATCATCGGCAGGTGGTTCGACCTCCTCGGCATCGACCACAATCTCTACAGGCGGTGGCGGTCGGCCACTCCGGACCGAAAGGAGATCTGAGGTGGGGATGGAGATCGGTCTCCCTCTGGAGCGGTTGCTCCCCCATCGCCCATCTATCCCATTGAGAAAAGGAGGGAAGTAGGGCACTCTTCCCGACCACCATTGGAGATGGCCTTGGTCTCCAGCTCCGGAAGAGGAGCCGATAGGGTTGGTTGGGGTATCTGGGCCTGAAGGATCCGATGCGACAGGTCATCTATCCGGGGACATTTGACCCTATTACCAAGGGACACTGGGATATTATCAAGAGGGCGGCCTCCATTTTTGACAGGGTCGTTGTTGCTATCGCCCTGAGTAGGGAGAAGAGACCCCTGTTTGAACTGGAGACCAGAATAGAGATGGCCAGGAGGGCTACAGAGGGGTTGGAGAATGTGGAGGTCAAAGGGTTCGATACCCTCCTCGTCCATTTCTGCCAGCAGGAGGGGGCGAAGATCATTATCAGGGGGCTCCGGGCCGTCAGCGACTTTGAATATGAGCTCCAGATGGGCTACGCCAACCAATCCCTCGATCCGGAGATTGAGACCCTCTATCTGATGCCCAGCCTTGAGAACGCCTTTATCAGCTCCTCCGTGGTCCGGACCATCCTCTCCTTTGGAGGTGATGTCTCCCATCTGGTCCCTCCTCCCGTTCTCCCCCTCCTCAGGACTATCCGAGATGTACCTCGCCATTGAGGGGATCGATCGGGCCGGGAAATCGACCCAGATAGAGCTCCTCAAAGAGAGGTTTCCCGACGCCCTCTTCACAAAGGAGCCTGGAGGAACCCCTCTAGGCAGGAGGATCCGTACTCTCATTCTCGATGGAGAGGATCCCCCCTCCCCTCTAGCCGAGCTCTTCCTCTTTCTGGCAGACCGGAACCACCATGTCGAGAGGGTTATCAAACCCAACAGGGGGAGGCTCATTATCTCCGACCGCTCCTTCATCTCCGGAATAGCCTATGCCCAGATCCGCTCTCCCCTGGAGCTGGAAGATCTCTTTCGGCTCAATGGGATGGCTGTCGAAGGTATCTATCCCGACCGGGTTGTCCTCCTCCACCTCTCTCCCGAAGAGCTCCGGAGGAGGTTGAAGGAGGGGGAGCGGGATACCATTGAGGAGCGGGGAGCCGACTATCTCCTCCGGGTCCAGGAGAGCCTCAAGGAGATCCTCTTCAAAAGTGGGATCAAATGTACTATAATTGATGCCACAAAACCGGTGGAAGAGATCCATCGGGAGATTATCGCCTTCATCGAAAAGGGAACCTGATGGCTATCAAAGCGTTGCGGGGTATGAGGGATCTCCTCCCTCCACTCAGCGAGAAGTACAGGACCTTCCTCTCCCGAGCCTCCCAGCTGGCGGAGAACTACGGCTTCGGCTACATCGAGACCCCCATAGTGGAGGAGAGCCTCCTCTTCACCAGGAGTGTTGGGGAGAGCAGTGATATTGTGGGGAAGGAGATGTATGAGTTCGTGGACAAAGGGGGGCACAGGGTCGCCCTGAGACCTGAAGGGACCGCCGGGGTGGTCCGGGCATTCATCGAACAGAAACTGGACCGCCAGGGAGGGGTCCACCGCTTCTTCTACCACGGCCCCATGTTCCGGTATGAGCGGCCCCAGAGAGGGCGGTTCAGGGAGTTCCACCAGTTCGGCGTCGAGAGTTTTGGAGAGAAGAGTGTCTATGAGGATGCCTCCATTATCCTCCTCGCCAGGGAGATTGTGGAGAGCTTCGGAATTGGATATACCCTGAAGATCAACTCCCTCGGCTGTCCCCGCTGTATGGGGCCCTACCGCCAGAGATTGGTGGAGTTCCTCTCGGTCCAGGAGGGGCTCTGCCCCGACTGCCAGCGGCGGCGGCTCACCAACCCCATTAGGGTCTTGGACTGCAAGGAGGAGAGCTGTCAGGAGATCTACAGGGAGGCTCCCAAACTCTTGGAGAACCTCTGTGATCAGTGTGCAAAGGAGTTTAGGGAGCTCCAGGAAATTCTGGATACCGAAGGTCTCCGTTACGAGGTCGATCCCCATCTGGTGCGGGGGCTGGACTACTACACGGGGAGCGCCTTCGAGTTTGTCAGCGGTGATCTCGGAGCCCAGAACGCCATTGTAGGAGGGGGGAGATATGACAATCTGGTGGAGCTCCTGGGGGGACGGCCAACTCCTGCCGTCGGCTTCGCCATCGGTATAGAGCGGATTCTGGAACTCTTTGAACTCCCTCCCAGGGAGAGGAGAGGGTACTACATCGGGACCCTTCTCCCTGAAGGGCTCCGTCCGGCCCTCCACCTTGCAACCCAGATCAGGAGGAGGGAGGTGGGCCATCTGGAGGTGAAGGTCAAGAGTTTGAGGGCCCATCTCAAAGGGGCCGACAAGTTAAATCTCCGATACGCCGTGATCATTGGGGAAGATGAGCTCCGGAAAGGGAGCGTCTGGATCAAAGACCTTGAGAAGAAGGAGGAGTGGAGAGCTCCCCTGGAGAAGGTTGTCTCGGAACTATGAGAGATTACGGTATCCATATCTGGTCCAATGGGGACTTTGTCATAGAGGATGGGGTGGTGAAGGTGAACTACCGCTCCAAGCCCTCCCTCTACGAGATTGTCAAGAAGGTTCGGGATACGGGGATACGGGGCCCCCTCCTCATCCGTTTCCCCCACCTCATCGAGAAACAGATAGGGGCCCTCTACAGCCAGTTCAACAGGGCCATTGAGGCCTTCGATTACAAAGGGGAGTTTCACGCCGTCTTCCCCCTCAAAGTCAACCAGTTTCCCAACTTCATAGAGAGCCTCATCCCGATAGCCGACAAATTCAACTACGGTCTGGAGGCGGGATCCAAGGCGGAGCTCATTATAGCCATGGCCTACAACAATCGGGGGGCTCCCATCACCGTCAACGGCTTCAAAGATAGGTCGATGATCACCCTCGGCTTCCTGAGTGCCCAGATGGGCCACAATACCACCCTGACCATTGAGGGGCTCAACGAGCTGGAGAATATTGTTGAGGTAGCTCGGGAGTTTGGGGATGTAACTCCCAACATCGGGCTCCGGATCAGACTCCACAGCTCTGGAATCGGAATATGGGCCAAGAGCGGCGGTATCAACTCTAAATTTGGTCTCACCTCCACGGAGCTCCTGGAGGCTGTCGATATGCTCCGAAAACACAATCTCCTAGACCGCTTCACAATGATCCACTTCCACATCGGGAGCCAGATTGGGGAGATCAACCCTGTCAAAAAGGCCCTCAGGGAGGCGGGAAATATCTATGCCGAGCTCAAGAAGATGGGGGCCGACAACCTCAACAATATCAATCTGGGGGGAGGGTTGGCCGTCGAATACTCCCAACATGAACATGTCCACCACAGAAACTACACCCTAACCGAATTTACCAACGATGTGGTCTTCCTCCTCAAGGAGATCGCCCAGCAGAAGGGGGTCCAGGAGCCCCACATCTACACGGAGTCGGGCCGTTTCATAGCGGCCAGCCACGCCGTCCTCGTCACTCCTGTCCTGGAGCTCTTCAGCCAGGAATATACAGAGAAGGGGTTGAGGTTGAAGGAGGAGAACCCCCCTCTCATTGAGGAGCTCTACGACCTCTACAAGACCATCAACCCAGACAACGCCATCGAGTACTTCCACGATAGCCTCGACCATATGGAGAGCCTCCTCACCCTCTTCGATCTCGGCTATATCGATCTCCAGGACCGCTCCAATACCGAAATTCTGGTCCACCTCATCATCAAGAAGGCCATAGAGCTCACCAAGGAGCGGGGGAGGGCGGAGCTCAAGAGGATCCAGGATAGAGTCCAGGAGCGGTACCTCCTCAACTTCAGCCTCTTCCAGAGCCTCCCCGACTTCTGGGGCCTCGGCCAGAGGTTTCCCGTCATGCCCTTGGACCGCCTGGACCAGACCCCGACGAGGAGCGCCTCCCTCTGGGATATTACCTGCGACAGCGATGGGGAGATCGACTTCAATGTGGATTACCCCCTCCTCCTCCACGATGTGGATCTGGGGAAGGAGGAGTACTTCCTGGCCTTCTTCCTCGTTGGTGCCTACCAGGAGATTCTCGGCATGAAACACAACCTCTTCACCCATCCGACGGAGGTGACCGTCGAGTTTGGAGAGGAGGGGTACTCCCTCAAGAATATGGTGGAGTCCCAGACGATCCTCGACATTCTCTACGACCTGGACTACGATATTAACGATCTCCAGAGCCGCCTCAAGAGCCTCATTGCCGAGTCTTCCCTCATAGAGCAGGAGCGGAAAGATCGGGTTATCGACATCCTCAACATCCTCCTCCATGAGAACAACTATCTCAAAATTTCGGCCAAAAGGGAGAGCGATGGGTAGGCTCTGGAACCAGATTAAGGAGGATCTCTCCATTGTGTGGGAGAGGGATCCGGCCATCAGGTCGTGGCTGGAACTCTTCACCAACTACCCCGGGGTCTGGAGCCTCATCTGGTACAGAATCGCCAACAGGTTCTACCGCCGGGGCTTCAGGGTCGTCGCCCGTATGATCATGGGGATCAACCAGATCTTTACGGGGATCGATATTCACCCGGGGGCTACAATAGGGAGACGGGTCTTCATCGACCACGGGATAGGGGTTGTCATCGGTGAGACCGCCGTCGTTGGAGATGATGTCCTCATCTACCAGCAGGTGACCCTGGGGGGTGTGAGTCTCGCCCGGGGGAAGAAGAGACACCCGACTGTGGAGAAGGGGGTCGTCATCGGGGCGGGAGCCAAAATTCTCGGGAATATCACAATTGGAGCCAACTCCAAAATAGGAGCCAACTCCGTCGTCGTCAAAGATGTCCCTCCCAACTCGACAGCTGTGGGGATCCCGGCCAGAGTGATTGAGAAGGGGCCCGACCGCTCACCCCTCAGCCACAACAAGCTCCCCGACATAGACAAGGAGCTCTTCGACTATCTGATCAAACGGGTCGCCATTATCGAACACGCCTTGGTGACGGGAGATAAAGGGGTCCTCAAAGAGGAGGAGGAGCTGGAGCATATCTACGAAGCTTTCATCAAATCTATGAAGAGTTAAGGAGCCACCATGTTTTCCAAGAGGATAGAGCAACTCTCTGAGTCGATGACCATCGCCATTACCTCCTTGGCCAAGGAGTTGAAGGCCAGCGGACGGGATATACTCAGTTTCAGTGCAGGGGAGCCCGATTTCGATACACCGAAGGCGATCAAAGAGGCGGCTATAAGGGCGATTGAGGAGGGGTTCACGAAGTATACCCCCGTCGAGGGGATCAGGGAGCTCCGGGAAGCCATCAGCCAGAAACTCAAGAGGGATAATGGGCTGGACTACGATCCCGACCAGATCATTGTGAGTAACGGAGCCAAACAGTCTCTCTTCAACCTCTTCCAGGCCCTCATCGACCAGGGAGACGAGGTGATTATTCCCGCCCCCTACTGGGTCACCTATCCGGAGCTGGTCAAATATTCGGGAGGGGTCCCTGTCATCGTTGAGACAGATGAGTTGACAGGGTTCAAGATCACCCCCCAACAGCTGGAGGAGGCCATCACCCCCAGGACCAAGATGGTCGTTCTGACAACCCCGTCAAACCCTACGGGAGCCCTCTACTCCAGGGAGGAGCTGGAGGCCATCGGGAAGGTTCTGGAGGGGAGCCAGATCTTTCTCTGTAGCGATGAGATCTATGAGAAGTTGGTCTATGAAGGGGAGTTTGTGAGTAGTGCCTCCATCAGCGAAGATATGTACAATCGGACCATCACCATCAACGGACTCAGCAAATCGGCGGCCATGACAGGGTGGCGTTTCGGGTATCTGGCTACAGCCAATCGGGAGCTGGTCAAGGCCATGAAGAAGCTCCAGAGCCAGAGCACCTCCAATATCAACTCCATCACCCAGAAGGCGGCCATCGCCGGTCTCGACGGCTCCATAGATGGGGAGATAGAGATGATGCGGCGGGAGTTCAAGGAGAGGAGAGATGAGGCTGTAGAGCTTTTGGAGGCCATTGATGGTCTCTCCGTTCTCAAGCCTGCAGGTGCCTTCTACCTCTTTGTGAACCATAGCCGAGTGGAGCGGGAGAGTATCCCCTTCGCCAAGGAGCTCCTGGAGAGGGAGGGGGTGGCCGTCGTCCCCGGAATTGGTTTTGGGAGTGAAGGGTACTTCCGTTTCAGTTTCGCCACCGATCGGGAGAGTATTCGGGAGGGGATCAGACGGATCGGCCGATTCGTCCGCTCCAAGATGGGTTGACAAAATTCAGATAAGAGAGAGTGGCGATAGCCAGGGTTGGGGGATGGGAGAGTCTGTAGAGCCTGTAGAGGTTGCCGGGGGGCAACCGTTGAAGCGGGGAACCCTGACTATTGGGTCAGGGTGGTTCACTTTTTGAGCCTGAAGACCTTGGCATCTTTGGTGTAGGCCACAGTCTCAAAGAGACGGGGATCGAGTCTGTTGAAGAAGAAGGCTCTGAAGAAGAAGCTCGTGAGGTAACCGCTGGTCCCGATGAGGTAGCGGTTTTTGTAAACAATGAGGGTGTAGGGATCCTTCCTGTACTGGAGGGCCTGGACCACCTTCTCCCCGTTGTGGAAGATGACCATACCGATGGGAACCTTTCTCCCCTGGGCCTCCAGGATCCCCTCTTTCAGATTGAGAGAGGCCACCTGGGCCTTGAGGAGCCACCTCTTCCCATCGATGAGCCGTACATGGTCGATCCAGACAAACCCCCTCTTCGGCTCACCCTTGATGGAGGAGAACTGCTCGATGACCTGGAGCTTTGTGATGATCCTGTCATCGAAGTAGTAGTAGATCTCGTTCTCCCTCTTCACTCCGAGGTCGCTGGTCTTCAGCTTCTCCAGGAGCTCTGAAAGGGAGTATCTCTTCGCCACATAGGGGAGGACGGCCCAGGGGTAGATCCGGTCATACTGCTCAATGAAGAAACGGCTGAAATTGGCTACGAACCGCTGGTCCTTCTCAAAGAGGGCCCGGGCCACAATGAAGGTATCCCACTGATGTTTTCCATTATCTATGAGGGTCCGCTTGTTGGTGTAGTACCAGAGGGGCCATCCGTAATCCCACCAGGTGAGGATATACCCCTTTGTGGGGGTGTTGAGGTGCTCTGTAATCACCTCCAGCTCCCCCCGTTTGAAGAAGGGGGAGAGCATCTTGTTATAGAGCTGGACTATGTAGATATAGTAGGAGAAGAGGGCTACCGAGGGGACGAGGAAGAGGATCCAGGCAAACCGTCTCTCCTTGAACCGCTGGAAGAGCCAGTAGGAGAGGTAGATGGTGGCCACAGCCAGAATGGGGGCTCCGAAGGTGGTGAATCGGACCCCTCCCTTGAGGGCGAAGAGGGTGATGAGGTAGGGGAGGAGGAGAATTCCACCGCCCCGCTCCCTTATGACGATGAGGAGGAGCCCTAAGGAGCCTGTGAGGAAGAGGAACCACCCTCCGGCGCTGTAGAGGAAGAGCTGGGGGAGGGTGATTCCCCGGGCCTCGGAGACGGTCTTCAGGGTGGCCTCCAGCTCTATCTTCTTGTGGGAGCGGTCCTCAAGGACAAAGTGGCTCGATTTGGCGAGATAGTCCTCCACCCTCTTGAAATACCCTTTCTGCCACCCGTATCCTCCAAGGGCTAGGGCCGAGATGAGGAAGGTTGCAAAGAGGATGGTAGGGTTGAGATGGACCCTTCTAGAGAGGAAGTGGAGGGCGACAGCGGCTCCCAGAGCGGCCACCCCTGCCAGAAGGCTACCGATGGGAAGGGCCGCAATGAAGAGGATTATGGCTCCCAGATAGGCATCGATATTTTTCCGCTCCACCACAAGGATATAGAGGGAGAAGAAGAGGAGGGTCCCATAGACAATGGGTTTGGCCGAGTGGTAGAGAGTGAGGAGGAGGAGAATGGCGACGACTCCAAGAAGGGACCAGAGGAGCCCCCTCCTCACAGTGGCTACCAGGGAGAAGAGGAGGAGATAGAAGAGGGGGAAGATGACCATATCGGTATCGCAGTAGCCCAGGTGGCTCCTGAAATAGTAGTTCATGGCTATCCCCCCCACAATTCCCCCTGCCAGGGCGACCCATCTCTTTCCGAAGAGCCAGAAGAGGGCGACAATGGGGAGGACGATGAGGGAGGCAAAGAGGGCTGGACTGTAGAAGATAGCC